>MICN01000067.1 GCA_001829875.1 Syntrophus sp. GWC2_56_31 | reverse complement strand
TTCGAGCCGGTCATGCGGACGTTCCGGGGTATTTCTTTTCCGCTTCCTCGGCGTTTTCCACCCTGTTGTAGTCCTGGTTCAGGTCTCCGCTCCCGGCAGGATACTTGACCGTAAAGAAAACGGCCGCACCGTCCACAGCCCGGCTCCTGTGCTGGGTGAATCGAGGGATATGGATGAGGTCCCCGCGCTCCACTATGCGGTCTTCGTCCCCTAAGATCATATGGAGCTTTCCTTCGAGGATCAGTGTGAACTGTTCTTCATTCGGATGCATGTGAAGCGGGGGGCCTTCGCCCGCCGGTTTCGTGACAATTCCCGCCTTCATGAATTCTCCCGTGACCGTTTGCATGATCATGGCGGGATTCAGATCGGGATGGACTTTTTTCATTTCAGAAATATGGTAAATAGGCATTTCTATCCCCTCCAACAGCTTGTTATGAAGCACTCACGTTCGGCGGACCGTTTAACGAGCGTCATCTGTCCCTTCGGCAAATCGTTTGGCATGCGCATCTTCGCTTAAATGAGTAGGTATTTTGATGATTTATACTACCCTTAAGACCAGCTGCGGCGTATTGTATATCGTAAGTCCGGCGGCAAATCAACCCCAACTTTCGGAGAAATAGCGGAATCAACATCCTTCAAATACATCAGAGCAGGGTCCGGTCGCCGGTCCCGCAACGGCAAAAAAAATTATCTTGACATACAAAAACTATCCCCTATACTCGTCGCGGTATGACGCACGATTCAATCCAACAAGCAATAAAGTTCTTCATTGGTCATCAAAGCTTGCAGATGAGGAAAGCGGTTTTTCTATCCACCAACATGAAAAGAGTCTCTGGAGTCAAAGAGATGCCCCTATAAATGCATGGAAATATGAAAGGATGATAAGACATGCTGACGAGTATCTACGATGGTGTAATCAAAGGGGACTTACAAAGTGTAAAAGAGGGCGTAGCACAAGCGCTTACGGCAGGTTATGACCCCAGTGATATTCTGACTACGGCGATGACTTCCGCCATGGAAGAAGTGGGTCGGAGGTTTGAAAACGAGGAATACTATATTCCAGAGATGCTTATTGCCGCGCGCGCTATGCATGGAGGCATGGAAATCTTAAGGCCGCACCTTGCTAAAACCGATGCCGAACCGGTGGGTAAGGTTGTTCTAGGGACAGTGAAAGGGGATCTTCACGATATAGGAAAGAACCTGGTGGGGATGATAATGGAAGGAGCCGGGTTTGATGTGGTTGACTTGGGAGTGGATATATATCCGGAGAAATTCATTGAGGCAATAAGACAACACAGACCAGATTTCGTAGGGCTGAGCGCTTTGTTAACCACGACAATGCCAGCAATGCGAACAACTATCGATAAGTTCAAGGATGTCGGCATACGGAGTCAGACAGTTGTTATGGTCGGTGGCGCACCGATCAATCAAGCATTTGCAGATGAGATCGGGGCGGATATATATGCTCCAAACGCTGCATCGGCAGCAAGGAAGGCCATAGAAATGCTAAGGAGGACATAAATTATGCAGATTAGTTTCGAATTCTCCGGATATCATCTCCGGGATTATAAGGTGTAATGTTAGCCGGATCCTATTTGAGGAGAAGAAAAGAGGAGAGACATTTCAGATGATCAATTCCAGCAGCCGGGAAGAGGCGGGTTTTGATGCAAGCTCTTCTTTTTTAGAAAGAGAACGCTCCAATGCAATTCTTCCCTATATTGACTTTGGGTATGCCCGACGCAGTCCGAAATATCGTTGACTGATCCCGGCGGATCATTCGCGCTCTTAACGATAAAGCGCCCCTTGGGGGCGTGGATCGCTAATTTGTAAATCCTTATCGCTTTGCCGAGTAGAAGCAACCCTGAATACTATTGAAACAAAAGGGTGGCATCTTTCCATAAATAATTCGGACAAAGGAGGCAACATTATGAATTCACGTGAGAGAGTCCAAATGGCCCTGAGTCATCAAGAAGCTGACAGGGTGCCAATAGATCTCGGAGGAACAGTAATGTCCTCAATGCATATCGAGACTTATAAGAGAGTGATAGACTATTTGGGTATTAGGGAAAAAATCGAAATGGCGGATCCATTCCAGCGATCAGTGAAAATTTCAAAAGAAGTTAACGAGAGATTTCACGGAGATACCAGGCTTGTTTGCCCAAAATGGAAACCATGGACAAAAGTTTCCGAAGACCATTATATAGATGAATGGGGCATTAAATACTATGATTCTCCAGGCAGTCTTTACCTTCATATGGCAGAACACCCTTTGGCTAAGGCCACAGTTGAAACCTTAGAGGACTATGTTTGGCCGGATCCTTATGATCCTCAAAGAAGTGAGGGATTAGAAAAAGAAGTCAAAGGAATCTATGAAAATACTGACTATGCCATAGTATTCGGTGGATTCGGATTTAAAGGAGATTTATTTGACATGCCCTGTCGGTTGCGAGGCCATACGAATTTTTATATGGATTTACTGATAAACGAGGAATTTATAAACGCTCTTTTGGACAAATTTGTTGATTATTGGACTTCCTTAGCAGAGGTGACGTTGAAACCAATAGGAAAATATATCAGTGCGGTATTATTTAATGATGACATTGGATCGCAATCTGGACTGCTGATATCCCCGGAATTATATAGAAAACTTATCAAACCTCGACAGAAAAAGTTTTACGCAAAGGTAAAGGAATGCGCTCCAAACGCAAAGTTAGTGCTTCATTCCTGTGGGTCTGTATATCGGGTTATACCTGATTTTCTTGAAATAGGCATAGATGCTCTGAACCCTATTCAGCTAACGGCTAAGCATATGTCGGATACGGGGAAGCTCAAAAAGGAATTTGGCGACAGGTTGACATTTTGGGGCGGAGGCTGTGACACTCACAGCATTCTCCCTCATGGAACTCCGGCCGACATTAGAGAAGAAGTTAAAAGAAGAATGAGAGACCTTGCCCCAGGGGGCGGTTTCGTTTTTACTCCCGTACATAATATCCAACCTGATGTAAGCCCTGAAAATATTTGCACTTTGTACGATGCGGCTTATGAGTTTGGGAAATATCCCATGTCAGCATAAGATGGAGAAAATTGCGGATCAGATACTTGAGGTTTTCCCCGACGGCACCCCTGGTAACTCAGGTAATGATATTTTGACAACAGGCAGTTGAATAGTTTATAATCCTCCGTGTCTTGGCTCACAACGGGAAGCTGGAGAGAAACCAACCCCGGGAGATGGTCGCTTATCGTTTCTTGCCTGTGAGGAACGGTGGGATAATCAGGACGCGAATGAAAGGTATACTTACTTTGGCAGAGGGGGAAAAACATAATGGGCCCTGCTATTTCGGCTTTACAAGGAGGTGATGCTCTCAGGCCGAACCGCACTTAGAGAACCTAAAAACCTAGCATATAAATCATCGGGAGGTTAAAATGAAAAAGCGTTTAGTTTTACTTTCGGTCTTCGTGTTTTGTGGTGTTCTTGTTTACGGCAACGCCCTGGCCGCCAATCCTGATAAAATAAAAGTTGGTATCCTGCTCCCTCTCACCGGACCGATGGCGGCGGTGGCCGAGACCCAGAAGGAAGGTGCGCTGCTGGCGGTGGATGTCTTAAACAAAAAGGGCGGCCTGAACATGCCCTGGGGCAAGGTCACGGTAGAGGGTGTGGTCGCCGATGACGAAGCCAAGCAGGATGTCGGTGTCCGACGGTACAGGTACATGGTTTCTGAAGGGGTCAAAGGCGTGGGAGGACAGACCTGGGCGCCGCTCGCCTTTGCCATCAACGCCCTCGTTTTCAAGGAACCGATGCCCTACTTTCCTGTCTGCGTTTTGGCCAAAGACGCCTTTAAAAAAGGGACGCTCGCACCGACCACTTTCGCCACGGCGTTCAGCCCCTGGACGGTCGGGTACATGGCAGGTTCTGCCGCTGTTAAAACCCTCGGTAAGAAGAAGATCTTCTTCCTGGCGCGCGCCGACAGTTGGGGCTGGGACATGCGGGACGGCGTCTATGCCGCCGCCAAGGAATACGGGGCCCAGATCGTCGGGTACGACGAGGTCTCCCTCGGTACGAATGATTTCACGACGATTCTCCAGAAGGTCAGGGCCGCCAAGCCCGACGTCTTCATCTCCGCCCAGTTTGCCGCCGACGCTGTAGCACTCCTCAAGCAGGTCCAACAGATGGGTATCAATAAGGAGATGACCATCTTCAACTCTTTTATCACCAACGTCGTCGCCAAAGGCATTCCCCCCGAGGCGCTCCAGGGTGTCTACGCGATGCATTATTTTTACTATGACCTGTCGGGTTTTGAAGACAAGGACCTGGTAAGTAGCGCCAAGGAGTTCACCGACCTGTATCGTGCGAAGTACAACAAGCCTCCCGATGCCTATGCAACCATCGCCTATGTGGCGTTCACTGAGATGTTCCGCGGGTTCGAATCGGCCAAGAGCCTCGATCCGCTCAAGGTTTCTCAGGCCATGATGGCCAACAAGGGCGAATTCAAATCGGTCAAGGGCTCCGCCCGCTGGCGCGAGGACCATTCGGCCGTTTACAAATACGCCGCCTTCCTGGTCAAGGGAAAAGGTCCCGGGGAACAGAAGAACGAGTGGGATCTCTTCAAAGTGGAAGGCTACCAGGGCGGGGATTCGGTCATGCCGAATCTGAAGTCTCTGGGTTACTAAACCTCTCTCCGCCCCGGTGAAGATCCGATCGATATCCTCACCGGGGTGGAACCTTATTTAAAAGGTCCTGCCGTGAGCACAAATCTGGGCGCAGAAATTATCAAAACCGTAGGGGTTACGAAGCGGTTCGGTGAACTGGTCGCCGTAAATAAGGTGGACTATTTGCTGCATGAAAACGAGGTGGCGGGGATCATCGGGGCCAACGGGTCGGGGAAGACCACTTTCTTCAACCTCGTGACGGGGTATTTCCCACCCGACGAGGGGACCGTCTATTACAAGGGGGAGGATATCACCGGTACGCCCCCCGAGCAAAGGGTCGCCATGGGGATGATGCGGACCTTCCAGTTAACATCCACCTTCGATAATCTCGCTGTCATTGACAACCTGGTGCTTTCTTATTTCAGGGCGTACCAGAAACACTCGCTGTTTCATCTCTTCACGAACACCTGCAAGAAACATCGGAAGAATGAAAAAATTCAGGCCATCGTGGAGACGTTCGAGCTTCAGGATGTCGCCGACAGAGAGGTCAGGCATCTGGGCCTAGGTGAAAAACGACGGCTGGAGATCGCCATGGCGATCCTTGCGGAACCGAAGGTGTTGCTGCTGGACGAACCGCTGGCGGGTCTTGCCGAAAACGAGATCAAGGCCGTCCTGAGTGTCCTGCGCCGGCATATCGGCACGCAGACGATCCTGATCGTGGAACACAAGATTTCCCATGTGGAGGACTTTCTGCAGCGATTGACCGTCATGCATGAAGGCCGGGTCATCGCGGACGGCGGTTACGAGGAGTGTCTCCGGGATCCGGAAGTTCGCAGAAGCTACTGGCAGATTGACGTCTCCGAGGACGGTGTTGAAGAGGCCTGTTCATAGGGAGTTCATGACGATGAATCAAAGCGACATACTGACCGTCGGAAACCTGAACGTTTCTTACGGCGAATCGAAGGTCCTGTTCGATATCGAAATGGGCGTGAAACCGGGCCATGTGGTCGCCTGCGTAGGACGCAACGGCGCCGGCAAGTCCACCTTGCTCAAATCGATTGCCGGATTCCTGAAAAATGTTTCGGGAACGATCGCCTTCGACGGCGCCAGCCTCCTGGGCATGATGGCTTACGATGTCGCCAAGCTGGGCATCAAATATATCCCCCAGGACAAGAAGGTCTTCTCCGATCTGACCGTCCGGGAGAACCTGGAATTGGGCAGCTATGCGACCAAGGATTATAATTGGGAGCAGGTGACCGACTATTTCCCCAAGCTCAAGGCGCTCATGGACCGCAAGGCCGGATTCTTGAGCGGTGGCGAGCGCCAGATGCTGATGATCGGCCGGGCGATCCTGGGCAACCCAAAGATTCTGCTGATCGATGAACCGACCGAAGGCCTCGCCCCCAGCATCGTGGCCCACCTGAGAGACGTCTTTAAGGAACTAAGCAAGAAAACGGCCCTGGTGATCGTCGAACAGAACCTGCCCCTGGTTTGCGCCATCTCCGAAAAGATTTACGCCATCAAGGAGGGACGGATCGTCAAGGAACTGGTGGGCGAAAAGATTTCAGCGAGCATTTGTGAGGGCTACCTCTAAGAAAGAAGGATTCCCATGATGAACACATTCAGGTGGTGGCGGGGCATACTTCTGGCCTTTTTTCTGTTGGCGATCATCAGGGTGTTCCTCCCCCTGCCTTTCTCCAACGAGATCATCATTTTTTCCATCTATGTGATGGGTTGCAGCTTCCTATTGGGGCGTGTCGGGTTCATCTCCTTCGGACAGCCGGCCTATCTGGCGACCGGCGCCTATGCGACCGCTTTCTATCTCTTTTACTTCGGCGCCAACCCTTTCATCGGCATCCTGATCGGGGTCGTGGCGGGACTGGTCATGTCCCTGATCGTCGGCCCGCTCTTCGTCCGGTTGCGCAGCGACTATTTCGCCTTGGTCAACCTGGCGCTGGCGGTGATTTTTTACTACACGATGCAGAAGGTCCTGGCGCCCATCACCCAGGGGGACAACGGGCTTTGGTTCCTGGCGAACATGACCTCGACGCCGATCATCGATATCACCAGGCCAAAGGAGTTCTTCACCTTCGCCTTCCTGGCGGCCCTGGCCATCTGGGCCCTCTTCAAATATCTCAACGACACCCTCTACGGCGCCTGCGCCCTTGCCTCGAAGGTCAACGAAGACAAGGTCCAGTTCCTAGGTTATAGCAACTTCAAGATCCGCTTTTTCGGGTTTATCGTCGCCAATGTGACGACGGCCTTTGCCGGCTCCCTGTATGCGATCTATTTGGGTTTCGTCAGCCCCGAGATAACCAGCGCGCACCGCTGCGCCGATCCGGTCGTGGTCACGATCCTCGGCGGCGTCGGCACGCTGTACGGCCCCCTGGTCGGGGCGATTGCCTTCACCGGCATGAAGGACCTCATCGCCGGCCTTATCGGCAACTGGGAGCTGTTCATCGGCTTCCTGCTTGTCTTCATCATGCTGGCCGGAGAAAAGGGTATCTGGGGATCGTTGGAGCCGCAGCTCAAAAAAGTGTTCTCGGGAAAGCGCGTATAAAAACAGGAATGAACGATTAGGGGTGACAAGAGCAATATGGACACACAACTGCTGGCTTCCGGCGTGATCTTCGGTTTGAGCATCGGTAGCATTTATTTTTTGATGGCGATCGGCTTGTCCCTCTGTTTCGGCTTGATGCGCATCATCAGTCTCGACCAGCTCTTCTACTATGCCGTCGGCGCTTATATCACCTATACGATCAGCGTCTACAGCGGCAGTGTGTGGCTGGGCGCCCTTGGAGGAATGATAGTGGCGGCCGTTTGCGCGTTCGCCGTGGAGCGGTTTATCTTCCTGCGGATCTACGAGCGGGATATCGCCTTTACGATGATCACCTCCTTCGGAATCCTGATCGGCGGTGTCGGTATCATCAAGGCGATCTGGGGACTCGCTCCCCGCCCGGTTCTGATGCCGATTATGACCCAGTGGACCATCCTGGGCACCGAGGTTCCTGTCTACCGACTGATCGTCATCCTTATCGCCGCGCTCGTCTACGGATTGATCTGGGTCTTTTTGAACAAGACGATCATCGGCAAGGCGATCCGGGCGGGCATCGAGAGTGTTGAGCACGTCGAAGGGCTCGGCATCAACGTCTACCGCCTCTTCACGATCACCTTCATCATCGCCGGGACGCTCTCCGGTCTGGCAGGCGGGCTCCATGCCCCCCTGATTATGGTGGACCCCAATATGGGTCTCGAGGTGATGCCGTTTATCTTCATGGTGGTTATTATCGGCGGTTTGGGCAGTATCAAGGGAACGCTGATCTCCGCCCTGATCGTCGGGCAGGTCTTCTCCATCGGGGCCCTCATTTATGCCCCGCTGGCGCAGATGGCGCCGTTTGCCATCATGCTGTTGATTCTTCTGATCAAGCCGACCGGTCTTTACGGCAGCAAGCTGTTGAAGAGGTAAGGACAGGATCGAAGTGGCCGGACCGGGCAGCATCGGGAGTGTCAGATACCGCAACAAGGTTTTCCCGCCTTGCACTTTCTGCGATCGTCGATCCAAAGGTCCAAAATGGAATCCTCTCTAACGCCCATGCCCGAATCGAGCACAACGAAGGATGAAAAGCACCCCCACCCCTCCCTCCCCCGTCGAGGGGAGGGATACAGGGAGGGGGGCATTTTCATATAAACCGGAGGCAGAAAATAATGGGTATTCAAAGCAAAGTGCTTGTGATTGAAAGCAGCTATGATGCGTGTGCCGAGGCAGTGGCGCGTGTTTTTTCTGCATTTCCCCAGGAAATCAAGGGGAAGAATGTGGTTGTCAAGGTCAATGCCTTGCGGGCCTGCAATCCGGATCGCGAGGCTATTGTCACGCACCCCGCGCTGGTGAAGGCGGTCATCGATAAGCTGGTGACTATGGAACCGCGTCGAATCATCGTCGGCGATTCGGTGGGCACCGAATCATACGGCAAGTCACGGACTGTTTTCGATGCCACGGGCCTTGCCGAGGCGGCCGGGCCTTACTATCGCAACCTCTCCCAGAATCTGAAAGTGGTGGACGTGGAAAAGCCGTTTAGACGTAAGGTTGCCGTACTCAAAGATGTTCTGGATGCCGATGTGTATATTTCGCTGGCGAAGATGAAGACCCACGGCATGACGATGCTCAGCGGGGCGGTGAAGAACAACTACGGCCTGCTTGTCGGTGCACAAAAATCCTGGTATCACTTCTATTCGGAAAAACCGGAGCTGTTTGCCGAAATATTGATCGAGATGTACAAGCTCAAGCCCCCGGATCTGGTGATCATGGACGGGATCCTCGCCATGGAGGGATATGGACCGTGTTCACCCCAGGTGCGATGGGTCAACAAAGTCCTGGCCTCCACCGACGCGGTGGCGCTGGATGCGGTGATGGGCCACATGATGGGTTTTGGGACGGATGAGGTGCCCTATCTGCGGCTCGCAGGGGAATCGGGGATCGGACAGACCGACCTGGAGGCGATGGAGATCGAAGGCGATTACTCGCCGATAAAAGGATTCAATCGGCCGGTTGTCATGCCGGAATCGACCTTCAGCTACCTCTCCGGTGTCGGGGGCGGAAAGACCAGCCGGGCCTTTTTTGCCGATCGGGTATGCCTGCGGCCGGTGATCACGGCAGAGAACTGTCCTCCCGGGTGTGCGGCATGCACGGATGCCTGCCCTTCGGGCGCACTCAAGGCGGGCAAACCCCCGGTACTGACATCGTCACAGTGTATGCTTTGCAGCGCCTGCATGGAGGCGTGCGCATGCGGCGCGCTTCAACTGACACCGGACCCATCGCTGCGCGGGGAGATATAAATGAAAGCAGAAATTATCGCCGTGGGAACGGAACTCCTCCTGGGGCAGATCGTGGACACCAACTCGGCCCATATCGCCCAGCAGTTGACCACCATTGGTCTGGATTTGCATTTCAAATCCACTGTCGGGGACAACCTGGAACGTATCAAATCGACGATGCTGGGTGCTTTGAGCCGGTCGGATATTATCATCACCACGGGAGGAATCGGCCCGACGCTCGACGATCTTACGCGCGAAGCGGTGGCCGAAGTTTTGGGAAGACCTCTGGTATTTCAGCAGGCGCTTTTCGACCAGATCAACGATTTTTTCACCCGCCTGGGCAGAACGGCCAGCCCGAATAACCGCAAGCAGGCCTTTATTCCCGAAGGGGCGATCCCGATCGAAAATCCGGTCGGAACGGCCCCGGGCTTCATCGCGGAGAAAGACGGCAAGGCCATTATCGCCGTTCCCGGGGTTCCGCACGAGATGCGCCATTTCATCGAACACGCCGTGCTTCCCTATCTGCGGGGAAAACTGGGTGTTCGTGAGGTGATTGTCTCCCGGGTCCTCAAACTTTTCGGCATCGGCGAGAGCCTGGTGGACGAGCGTCTCGATGACCTGATCGAAGCGGGGAGCAACCCCACGATCGGGCTTTTGGCCCATACCCAGATCGGGGAAATCCACATCCGCCTGACGGCCAAGGCAGCCGAGAGGGCGGAGGCGGAGGCACTGAATGCTTCCCTCGAAGCAAAAATCCGGGAGCGGCTGCAGGAATACATTTTCGGGGTCGACGAGGAGACCTTCGACGGAGTGCTGAGCGCCCTGCTCCGAAAGTCGGGACTGACGGTATCCGCGGCTGAGACCGATTTCGGCAGTTCAATTATCCAGACACTGAAATCGATGGAGGGGAGCGGGCAATTCTTCCGGGTGGGGGTGACGGTCGTCGGGCCGGAGATGGGCCAGAAACTGTTATCCGTATCAACCTCGCTTTGGGCGGGCGATCATGCCAATGACGCCCCGCTTGCCAAAGCCTTGGCCGAGGGGGTGCGTCGCCTTACCGGTTCGGACCTTGGAATAGGCATCGCCGGCAAGGTCGGCATGGGGAAAGGAGAGGACCATGTGGTCCATATTGCCTTGGCCCGTTCGGGTGCGACGGATTGCATCGAGCAGCGCTGGCCTTCGGCCATGCGTTTCATCGAAAATCGCATGACGAAGGGGGCATTGGCACAGGTTAGAAAGCATCTTTAAAGATCGGGGAAGGCAGATGGAAAAGAAGCGAATCGGATTTGTCGGACTCGGATTGATGGGAAGTAAAATGGCGAAGAATCTGCTCTCGGCGGGATTCTCTGTGATCGGGTACGACGTGGATCAGGATAAAGTGGAGGCCCTCGTGCGAGAGGGGTGTCAGAAGGCCGACTCTCCCGAGGGCGTTGCGCCGCTGGTGGAGGTGATTATTCTCTCGCTTCCGAACTCCAACGTTGTGAATGATGTGGTCGAGGGTGCCCTGAAACTATTTGAGAAGGGAAGAAAAGGACTGATCCTGATCGATACGACCACGGCCGACCCGGGGATGTCCGAGGAGCTGTCTGTCCGGTTGAGAAAAATCGGGATCGAGATGCTGGATGCCGCCGTCAGCGGCACGAGTAAAATGTGTGGCGAACGGGATGTGACTTACCTGGTGGGGGGCAGTGAAGAGACATTCGGGAAATGCGGCGCCATATTCTCGGCGCTGGGGAAACGAACCTTTTATATGGGGAAAAACGGCGCCGGAGCGATGGCGAAACTGGTTGTCAATCTGGTGCTCGGGCTCAACCGCATGGCGCTTGCCGAGGGGCTCTGCCTCGCCGAGAAGGCGGGGATGGATCCCCGACGGACTCTGGAGGTGTTGCAGGAGTCGGCGGCCTATTCCAAGGCGATGGACCAGAAGGGTCTGCGGATGGTAAACAGAGACTTTCTTCCGCCGGAAGGGAAATTGGCGTTTCATCTGAAAGATGTGCGGCTGATGCTCGAGCTCGGACACAAGGTGAACGCACCGCTGGTTCTGAGCGGTCTTCATGCCCAGGCGTTGGGATCGGAAGTGGCCAAGGGGCATGGGGAATGGGACAACGCCGATATCATCTCATTCTATCGGGATCTGGCGAATATTCAATAAATCAACTTTAAAGCAGGGAGGAAAAAATGGCTGAATATGTAAAGTTAGACAAACTGTCGCAGTTGGTTGTCGTTCCGCCGAAAACGGGGCACTACAGCGATATCGTCACCGATACCGCATATGAAAAAGGGTTGGCGATCAACTTCGGCATCAACGAGCAGGTCTGCGGGTCCAAACGGATCGCGATGGGCAGAACGGTCATTCCGCCCCATACCGCCAATGAAAGGCACGTGCACCTCAGTGCGGAAGCCGCGATGTTTGTTATACAAGGGACGATGGTTCTGCTGCTGGGGTCGGAGGCCAAAATCATCAAATGCCCTCCGGGGACGTTCGTTTTTGCGCCGGAAGGCGTCATTCATGGCGTGGCAAACGCGAGCAGGACGGAAGAGGTGGTGCTGGTTTTCGCCTACGGAGGCGTTCCATCCAAGGAGGCCGCGCGAATCGTGTTCATCGACGATACGGGGAATCCGTATCCCCCCGCGGGCTGGGACGAAGAGTAGCCGGGATTCGTCAGAATATTTTTTTCCTTCGCCACTGCTTCGGGCGTTCGCCGGGAAACTTGAGACCGCTGGCATCGATCCCCAGATCGACAAACAGTTTCGCCAGCGCAATGGCGCAACTGTACCCTTCCAGGACAGGGATTTCCCAGCCCATTTGCTCCAGCCGTTTCTTCAGAAACGACTGGAGCCAGAACACGTCGGAACATCCGAAGGTGATCACCTCCGCCCCGTCTTCTTCTATAGCGGCCACGGCCTCCTTGACGGCCCGTTCGACCGCCTCGGACGGCTCGCCCCGGAGGGCCTTGTCCCGCTCCGCGTCGATGGTGGACTCATCCTTGTACCCGGGTCGGGCATGGTAGAAGTTGATGTTCCGGATCGATGCGCAGCGGTCGGTAAAGCGGTGCCGGACGACAAGGTCGTAATAGAACATATTGTGCGTCTCGGTGAAATCGATGATGCTGAACTTGTTGCCCAGCATGGCGGCGATGTGCATCTGGGAGAAGGCGCAGGAGGTGACGGGTATGCCGTACCTTCGCGCGATCTCGCGGGCCTCCATGAACCCCGGTTCTCCGCCGCCCAGCAGGATGATCGCGTTGTACTTCCCGCTCTCGCAGGCCTCGCGGACAATCGGCAGGCGGGCGGCGGCCACGTGGGCAAACTCCTCGCGGGTCTCAACCGCCCAATCGCCGTAGGGAGGGGTCGGCCCTCCGTGAAAATCCCATTCCACATCCTCCAGCAGGGGCCTGATGTTGAGATATTCCATCCTCAGTCGCTTCTCTTTGGACAGCTCGGCGGAGTGATACTTGTCCGCAAACCTTCCCCCGGTCGACAGCTCAAAAGGCTGGATGAATAAAAACCTGTACTTCTTCTTTTCTTCAGCCACGGCAATTCGTCCTCCTTGCAATATGTGGCGAGTCATACCATTCGATGCAAAAAAAATAAAGCGGGATATCTATAGTCGCCTCAGATTTGTCTTGACACCCCATTGTCGTCTTTATATATTCGACAGCATAAAAGGAATTCCTTCGTG
Organism: Syntrophus sp. GWC2_56_31; assembly: GCA_001829875.1. Taxonomy (GTDB): domain Bacteria; phylum Desulfobacterota; class Syntrophia; order Syntrophales; family UBA5619; genus JAKAFS01. Next base: position 7,442 of record MICN01000067.1, on the reverse strand, counting down.
TGCCGGAAAATCCTTGTAAGTCCAGTTTGTTGTGAAACCGGTCCGAACTATTTTTCACTCAAGGAGGAGAAGAAATGAGAAAGAGCTTTTTTTTAACGACGATGTTGGCCGGTCTTTTCATTGGGTTATGTTCTGCCGGGGCGCTGGCGCCCACGGCCATGGCGCAGGAATTTCCGACCAAGCCCGTGACCCTCATCATTCCGGTGGGGGCGGGAGGATCCCACGATCTGACGGCACGTGCCGTGACCAGCGTGGCGAGCAATTACCTGGGTCAGCCGATCATCATTCAGCTCAAGCCCGGAGGCGGCGGGGCGATCGGCTCGGAAATCGTGGCCAAATCCGCCCCGGACGGCTACACCCTGCTCTTCGGCGGCATGGGGTGGAGCACCACCTATCCCGCGGTCGAAGGCCGCTCCAAGGGGCCGGATGATCTGATGGCCGTCTGCCGGATCAACTATAGCCCGACCATCATCGCCGCCCGTCCCAATCTTCCGTTCAAAACCTTCAAGGAGATGCTGGCATACGCCAAGGCCAATCCCGACAAGCTGATCTACGGCAATACCGGGCCCTGGGGGCAGGCTGACCTCCCCTGGAAGATGATCGGCAAACAGACCGGCATCAAGACGAAAAACGTTCCCTATGATGGAGGCGGCCCAGCGCTTCTGGCCGTCCTGGGCGGGCACGCGGATATGACCGGAGGATTGGTTACGGCGCTCCTTCCACATTTCAAATCGGGCAAGCTCCGTGCCCTGGCCGTTCTCGACTACAAGCGGGAAGAGAAACTGCCAGACGTTCCCACCGCCAAGGAAGAAGGGGTAGATGTGGTGAACCTGATGTGGCGGTCCGTTCTGGCGCCCAAGGGCACCCCCCGCCCCGTGATCGACAAATTGGCGCTGGCCTTCAAGAAGATGACCGAAGACAAGTCGGTCGTCAGCATGATCAAGCAGTTTGGTGACGAAATCCAGTACCTCGGTCCCGATGAATTCGGCAAGCTCTGGCGGGAAGAATTCGAAATGCAGAAGGAGCTTGGCAAGGCCTTGAAGAAGTAGATCGTTCCCGAGTCCTTTCCAGCGAGGAGAATATGCGGAAACCCGGAGATATCGTGGTAGGGCTCTGCTTTTTGGCCATCGGGATTGCCTTTACAGTAGGCTCCGTCAAGCTGAAGATCGGGGTGCCCACCGAGCCGCAGGCCGGCTTCTTCCCGTTTATCGACGGGATCATTCTGATCGCGCTGTCCGCCCTTTTCCTTTTCCAGGCCTGGCGCGGCAGGGCCGGCGATAGTCCTGCCTTCGGCAGGGTGGGAGGCCCCGCCATCGTGGTACTGGCGCTAGTCCTCTACGTGGCCACGCTTGAGACCCTGGGGTATGTCATCACCACGGCGATCCTCTCCGCCGTCGTCCTGCGGGTGATGGAAACAAAGCCGGGGATCCTCGTCCTTGTGAGCCTAATCCTGCCTGTCGTCAGCTATTTGTTATTCGATCGCCTGCTGGGTGTGACCTTGCCTCCCGGACTGATGGCGGCTATCTTTTAAAGGTAAGCGATGGGATTATTTGAAAATCTTGCCAACGGGTTTGTCGTGGCCCTGTCCGCGTCGAACCTTTTCTACTGTGCGCTCGGGGCGATCCTGGGCACGGCGATCGGCGTTCTGCCGGGTCTGGGTCCCCCGGCAACGATTGCCCTTCTCCTGCCGGTGACCTTCAGAATGGAGCCGGTCTCCGCGGTGATCATGCTGGCGGGGATATTCTACGGGGCCATGTACGGCGGGTCCACGACCTCGATCCTGCTGAACATCCCCGGGGAAGCGGCCTCGGTGGTGACGTGCCTGGATGGTTACAAGATGGCCCGGAACGGAAGGGCCGGCGCGGCGCTGGGCATCTCGGCGATCGGCTCCTTCATCGCCGGGACGCTTGGTGTTCTCGGCGTATCCTTGATGGCCCCGACCCTGGCCTCCTTCGCCCTGAAGTTCGGGCCCCCGGAATACTGCTGTCTCGTCTTTCTCGGCCTGATGATGGCGATCTATCTCTCGGAAGAATCGGTCCTCAAGGGGCTGATGATGGGCGCCCTGGGTCTTCTTTTGGGGACGGTCGGTCTCGACCCGGTGGACGGAATCCCGCGTTTTACCTTCGGCGTCAACCGGCTGATGGACGGCGTCGACTTCGTGGTGATGGCGATGGGCCTCTTCGGGATTGCCGAGATCCTGTGCAACCTGGAAGCTCCGGAAAACCGCGAAGTGTTCAAAACGTCGCTCAAGGGACTGCTTCCCACACTCGAGGACTGGCGCCAGTGCTGGGCGTCGGTGTTGCGGGGCTCTGTCCTCGGCTTTTTCATCGGGGTTTTGCCCGGCGGCGGGGCGATCATCAGCTCCTTTGCCTCCTACGCGCTGGAAAAACGTCTCTCGAAGCACCCGGAGCGGTTCGGCAAGGGGGCGATCGAGGGGGTGGCCGCTCCCGAAGCGGCCAACAACGCGGCCTCCACCTCGTCGTTCATCCCCCTTCTGACCCTGGGTATACCGGGGAACGCGTCGATCGCCATGATCTTCGTCGCCCTGATGATACACGGCATACGGCCCGGCCCGCTCCTGCTTCAGGAGCACCCGGATCTTTTCTGGGGTGTGATCGCCTCCATGTATATCGGCAATGCCCTGCTCCTGGCGCTGAACCTCCCCCTGATCAACTTCTGGGTGCGGATGCTGAAGGTTCCCTACCAGTACCTGGCGGTTATCGTGGTCGTGGTATGCGTCATCGGGGCTTACAGCGTGAATAACTCCGCCTGGGACATCGGTATGATGGTGTTTTTCGGGATCCTGGGATACCTGCTGCGCAAGTTCGCCTTTCCGGCCTCCCCCTTCATCCTGGCGATGATACTCGGTCCCATGCTCGAGAAGACGCTCCAGCAATCCCTGATCGCTTCCGGGGGTGATTTCATGACGTTCTTGAACCGGCCTATTTCGGCATCCCTTCTTTTGGCCGCGGGCCTGCTCATGCTGACGCCGCTGGCCAAATCGCTATGGAAGAAACAGAAGGGATGAGAACAGACGGACGAAAGACCGCGCTGCGGAGCGTTTGATGACCACGAGCGACAAAATACAAGACCCTATAGTCCTGCTGATTGCGACATTCGATACCAAGGCCCCCGAAGCCCTGTATCTCAAAGAGAAAATGGAGTCCCTGGGATGCACGGTGCTTCTGATGGACACCGGAATTCTCGAGGAAAGCAGGCACGTGACCGATATCACCCGCCATCAGGTGGCGGAGGCGGGCGGGTCGTCGATCGCCGAACTGATCGCCTCGCGGGACAAGGGAAGATGTATCAGTGCGATGCGGGAGGGCGCCCGTGTTCGGGTGAAGGAAGGTTACAGGGCAGGGAAGTTCCAGGGTGTCATCTCCATCGGCGGCGCGCAGGGCACCGATATCGGAACTGCCGCGATGAGGGAACTCCCGTTCGGCGTTCCCAAATTCATGGTCTCCACCGTGGCCTCCGGAAGGGCGACGTTCGGTCCGTTTGTGGGGACGAAGGACATCATCATGATGCACTCCGTCGCGGACATCCAGGGGATCAATTTTGTCACCCGGCGGGTCCTGAACAATGCGGCGGCGGCTGTCTGCGGGATGGTCATCAATGAGGTCCGTGGTGGTGATCGGCCTTCTCCCGCCATTCCGGTGGCACTTTCGATGCTCGGCACCACCACCCAGGGGGCGTTGAGGGCGATAAAGCTCCTTTATGAAAAGGGATACGACGCCGTTGCGTTTCATCAGAATGGGACGGGCGGAATCGCCATGGAGGACATGATCCACGAAGGGGTCTTCAGGGGGGTCCTCGATCTTAACCTCCACGAACTGGGGGATTCCGTGGTGAAGGGGCTTCACGCCTCCATCAGGGATTACAGGCTTGAAGCCGCCGGGGCGCTCGGCCTTCCCCAGGTCGTCGCGCCGGGAAGCATCAATTATGCAGTCATGGGGCCTGTGGAAACCCTTTCCCCGGAAATCCTCCGAAGGAAGTACATCGTACATAATTCCCAACTGACCCTGGTGAGGCTATCGAGGGAAGAGCTGATAAAGACCGCCATTCTCACGGCAGACCGGCTCAACAAGGCCAAGGGGCCGACGCACGTGTTCATCCCGCTCAGGGGTTTTTCCTATCCCGATCATGAAGGAAGGGCGCACTGGGACCCGGAAGTCAATGAGGCGTTCATCCGTACACTAAGGTCGCGTCTCTCTTCCGCTATCCAATACGACGAACTCGACCGGCATATCAATGACGATGCATTCATCGATACCGTGGTGGATGAACTGGTGAGATTACTGAACAAAAGATAATGAGGAGGAATACATGACGGATAAAAAGAAGCAAGTGTCTGGCGTCTTTGCCCCGATGGTTACCCCCTTCAGGGATGACCGGGTGCTGTTTCACGGGCTCGTCGCCAACGTGGAGAAGATGAACGGGACCGCTCTGGCGGGATATTTTGTCCTCGGGACGAATGGGGAATACAAGTCCCTTTCGGTCCCGGAACGCTTGGCAGTGCTAAAGACGGTCGTCCAAACCCGGGCGAAGGACAAGGTGGTGATGGCGGGCATGGGTTTCGAGAGCACGCAGGAAACCATCGCGATGACCCTGCGGGCGGCCGATGAGGGCGCCGATATGGTCAGCCTTCTCATGCCCCATTTCTTCGCCAAGAAAATGACCCCGGAAGTGCTTGCGGGGTATATTATTGCGGTAGCGGACGCTTCACCGCTGCCGGTTCTGCTGTACAACAACCCTTCGGTCGCGGCCGGCGTCACAATCAAGGCCGATCTGGTCAATCTCGTAAAGGATCATCCGAACGTCATCGGCATCAAGGACAGCTCGAGCGAGACATACAAAGCGAATCTCGATGCGGCGAAAGGCAGGCTGTGCGTTCTCGCCGGCACCGCAAATTATTTTCTCGATCTGCTGAAAAACGGCGGGACGGGCGGTGTGCTTTCGCTGGCGAACGTCTTACCCGATGCCTGCGCAAAGCTCTATACGCTCTTCAGGGAGGGGAAGATACAGGATGCGGAAGCGTTGAACGGGTCGCTGATCGAATTGAACCACAAGGTATCCGGTTCGTTCGGCGTGGCCGGGGTCAAGGCGGCGATGGACCTCTTCGGTTTCTGCGGAGGCGTTCCGAGAAAGCCGCTCCTCCCCCTCACCGGAGAGCAGATGGAAACGCTGAAGCAATCACTGAGCAAAAGTCAATTTGCCCGTTAGGAGAAGGAACATGGAGCGACTCAAAGACAAGGTGGCGATCGTCACCGGATCGGGGCAGGGAATGGGCCTTGCGATAGCCCATGCCTGTGCCCGGGAAGGGGCGAAAATCGTCATCACCGACATCAACGAAGAAACGATCGGGGCGGCCGTTGCCGCGGTGAAGCAGGAGGAAGGCGGGGACGCCATCGGGATCAGGATGGATGTGACGAAAAAATCCGAGGTTGTAAAAGGTGTGAAAGAGGCGCTCGACCTCTGGGGACACATCGATCTTCTGGTGAACAACGCCGGCGGCGCCCTGAACACCCCGCACAGGCTTGCCGAGATCGAGGAGAGGCACTGGGACCTTGTGGTGAATGTCAATCTGAAGGGCGCGTTTTTGTGCTGCCAGCAGGTGATCCCGGCGATGGTAAAGCAGGGCAAGGGCGCCGTCGTGAACATGTCCGCTCTGGCCGGGCACTGGCGGGCTTCGCTCGCTGGCGTCCAGTACACGGCGGCCAAAGCCGGGATCGAAGGCCTCACAAGGCAGCTGGCCTATGATTTTGGTCCGAGCGGGATACGGGTGAATGCCGTCGCGCCGACGGTCACCATGACCGGCGAGAGGATAAAGGGCCTCTGGGACGAGAAGGGCCAGGAAGAGAAGGAGCGAATCCTTGGCCAGATTCCTTTGCGACGCCTCAGCACGATGGAGGAGATCGGCGCGGGGGTCGTATTTCTTGCTTCGGACGAATCGAGTTATATCACGGGCATTACCCTGGATATCTGCGGCGGCCGTTATCTGAGATGAGGGAACGATGACAAAAAAGAATATTGTCCTCCTGCCGCAGCCGATCGAAGCGGAGGCGGTTGAGGTTCTGGAAAGGGGCAACGCGCAGTTGGTTATGGCCGGGGAGCCGAAGCCGGAAATCGTCGGTCCGCTGATGAAAGAGGCCCGGGCCGTCGTTCTGCGGACCGGCATCAAGATGACCCGGGAGCTTCTTGCCTATCCGAACGAACTGATGATGATCTCGCGCACGGGCGCCGGCGTCGACAATGTCGATATCCCCGCTGCAACAGAAAAAGGGATCATCGTGACCTCGAGCATCGGCGTCAATACCACGTCGGTCGTCGAACACGCGCTGGCGCTGATCCTGGCGCTTTATAAGCAACTGTTCCTGATGGACAGCGAAGTGCGGAAAGGGAATTTTGCGATACGCTACAAGAATTGCCCGACCGATCTGCGCGACAAGACGATCGGGATCGTCGGCTTCGGGCGGATCGGCTCTTTGATCGCCCAGGCCTGTCACACCGTGTTCGCCATGAAAGTCCTCGCCTACGATGCGCTGCTGACCGATGCGCAGAAGGAAAGCTGCCGGGGATGGGTCGCATTTACCGACCTGCCGGACCTCTGCAGGCGCTCCGACTGCATTTCGATCCATACGCCGCTCAACCGGAGCACGGAAAAGATGTTCGACCGCCGATTTTTTTCCGAAATGAAAAAAACGGCCTTCATCGTCAATACGTCGCGGGGCGGTGTGATCAACGAAGAGGATTTGATCGCGGCTTTAAAGGAAGGCGCCATTGCCGGCGCGGGTCTCGACGTATTCGAAAATGAGCCGTTGAAACCCGGAAACGGGCTGCTTTCGCTGCGAAACGTCATTCTCACCCCCCATACGGCGGCGCTTACCGAGGAATGCGTGACGCGGATGGCGGTTGCAGGGGCCGAGCGGGTGGTCGATCTGTTTAACGGCTTTATCCCCGACAACGTGGCCAATCCGGAAGTGCTTACATTGGAAAGATGGAAATACCTCAGGAAGAGGTAACGAGGCTATACACTCTTATATAACTTCTGAGCTATTTTATGTCGGGATATCAATACCATAAAGAAATTAAATGATTTGACATTTGTTACACCTACGAGTCCTCAGCCCCAGTTAAGGGATCGAAGTGATGACTACCATTTGAACTTTTCTTGAGATTCTGATTCAGGACAAAGCCTGTCTTTTCCTTCTTTTTTAACTTTGATCAATAAAACCGTTGATAAAGCTCGGGGGATGATCATCGCATCAATCCATGCAAGACCGGCATAGAGTCTATTGAGTCCCTTAAAGAGGTTGATCAGGACGTCCGGTGGCTGAGCTTGCGTTTTTTTTAATGTCCCTTTCGGGGATGGTTGAAATCCCTCGCCTTTAGGCGAAGAAAAGTTTATAGATGTCGCTATGCGACGTTATCAACTGGGT
>MICN01000066.1 GCA_001829875.1 Syntrophus sp. GWC2_56_31 | reverse complement strand
CCTTTTTGTCTACTGGGATGTCCAAAATCACCAGTTCCTCAATTTTGATGACAACATGTATGTTTCATCAAACATTCATGTGAAAAACGGGTTCAGCCTGGAGAACGTTCGGTGGGCCTTTACCTTCACCGATGTTTCCTACTGGCAGCCATTGCCCCTACTTTCCCACATGCTGGACAGCCAGCTCTTCGGCCTCAAACCGGGGCCTCATCTGCTGGTCAACCTGGCCATGCACATATTCAATTCCCTCCTCCTGTTTTTGATTATAGCGAAAATGACCGGCGCCCCGATCAAGGCGGCCCTCGTTGCATTGCTGTTCGCGATTCATCCGTTGAATGTCGAATCCGTCGCCTGGCTTGCGGAAAGAAAGACCGTCTTGAGCACCCTGTTCTTCCTGGCCGCGGTATTTATCTACATCCATTATACCAAACAGAAAAGAAAGTGGATGTACGCCTCGATCCTGTGCCTCTATACATTAGGCCTGATGACAAAACCCCCGATCCTTACCTTCCCCGTTCTTCTCCTGCTGCTGGACTACTGGCCCCTGAAAAGATTCGGGAAGTCGGCTGCCGACCCTTCCGATCGCACGGACGCTTCCGCGACACCCGCGAATCGATTTATTTCCTTTTGTAAATCGGACACCGGCAGGATCATTCTCGAAAAGGCGCCCTTTTTCGTTCTGTCGGCGCTCTCGCTTTTCATAACGATGGTCTCCGTCGTGCACCAGCACATGGTGGTCAATCAAGCGATTGTGCCGGTCTATCTGCGGATCTACAATTTGATTGTCTCCATCATTCACTACCTGCGCATGATGGCCTGGCCCGTCGAACTATCCATCTTCTACCCTTTTCCCAGAACGATTGTCCTCACGGATCTTGCACTGGCCCTGTCATTGGTCGCCTTCATCACCGTCGCGGCTTTCATGACGAGGAGGAAAAGACCTTGGCTTATCACCGGCTGGTGCTGGTTTCTGATCGCCCTGTCGCCGGCCAGCGGCCTGATACAGGCGGGGCTCTGGCCGGGTATCGCCAATCGTTTCATGTATATGCCCATGATCGGCCTCTTTATCATGGGGATCTGGGAGAGCGACGAGCGGCTGCGGGGCCGTTACTCCCGCTTCCTGAAATCCGTTTTGTGCATAGCGATGCTGGTCTATTTCGCTTCCCTCACCAGGGTCCAGAATAACTATTTTTCCAACAGTTTCGCTTTATTCAGCAGATGCCTCGAGGTAGTGGGAGACAACGAGCTCGCCTTGAATAACCTTGGGGTAGCGCTGTCGTCTCTGGGTAGACAGGATGAAGCCCTCGCCTATTTTGCCCGGAGCATCCAGCGTAATCCGACACAGGCGAACGCATACCATAACTATGGGGTGTGTCTGGTTGCGAAAGGAGACTCAGCCGACGCCATCGCGTATTTTGAAAAGGCGATCGGATTAGACCCAAAGCTTGTCAATCCGCTTGTCCATCTCGGCCTTATTCAGAGCGACAGAGGCAACGTCGACGGGGCGATGGAATTCCTGGAAAAGGCCATGAAAATCGATCCAAACAACCTGGATGTTCGCAACAATTACGGCACGATCCTCTCGGCCCAGAGGAAATTTGACGAAGCGATACCCCATTTTTTATTTGTGCTAAAAAAGGATCCTGCCCATGTGCAGGCAAGGATTAATTTATCTCAGGCATACGAGGAAGCCGGTCTCTATAGCGAAGCCATGACCGAGTATCGGACGCTCGACAAAACAATAACGCACAACAAGGGATATATTTATTACCGTATGGCAAGGGTCCGGTCACAGCAGGAAAAGTTCGCAGAATGCACAGACTATCTTGAAATGGCCCTGAAAGACGGATTTGATGTGCTGAAACTGATTGAATCCGACAACGGGTTTATCCATTTTAGAAAGACAATGGAATATCGCCGCTTTTTGGAACATCAGCATCTTTCCGGCATCGAATGATCAGCGAGCCGGCGATCTCTCGGACGAGGGGTGTTTTCTCGACCCGTCTGGTCAATCGCTCCGCCAGATTTAGCAGCCGTGCCGGTGTTTGGGGATGCAAGAAATCAAACGGCTCCACCGAGACATCGACAAATCCGAAGCGGCGGAGTTTTTCCGCAATATCCCACCGGGAAAAAGCCGTCTCATCGGGAGAATCTCCGGCTCTGCGCTTGATGAAAGGCACATTCTTGGTCAGCGCTACCTGAGGGTTCATCATATTGGGTTCGGTGAACATCATGCCGCCACCGGGCTTCAATATCCTGATAAATTCCTTCAGCGCGGACTTGACTTCAAGATGATGGAGCGATGAACTGCCCACGATGAAATCAAGGCTCCCGGAGGCGAACTCCGTCTCGCAGGCGTTTCCCACGATGAAAGCGACGTTGGCGGAGGAGACCCTCTCCTTCGCTTTCATGATCAATGCCTCCGAAATATCGATGGCCAAAATGGTATTATCGGTGCGGGCCAGTTCTTCCGTGAAAAGCCCGGTGCCGCAGCCGATCTCGAGTACGCGGCTATGAGTATTTCCTATAAATTCCTTGAATAATCGACACCTTCTGGCCCATCTCCTTCTGCCGGCGGGGGAAGACCAGTTCCAGATTTCCTCACCATGCTCGCTGATGAATTCACCATGCTTTTTTTCGTTCGATAGTCTGTCGTCAGCGGACATGGCGGATTCCCTGCAAACCTCAAACGGGTCTTCGCGCGATGAAATCACAATAAAAGCTTCTATCTTCCGCGTGCGATGAAAAATCCTTGGGGTTGTCTTTCGAGAGGATTTCGACAATGAAACCCAACCTGCGCAGTTCAGACAAATATTCATTGGCGGATGAACCCGCTTGCCGGAGTCCGTAAGGCCACAATTCACCGATGATGATCGTGTTGTCCGATCGGGAGAGCGTCTCCTTCATACCTTTGACCACGAAGCAATCATAGCCCTGCACATCGATCTTCGCAAAACCGATGCCGCCGCACTCACTTTTCAGGTAATCGTCCACGGAGACCATCCGAACGTCAATTTTTTCCCGCGATTCATCATTCTTGTATAGATGATGGTCGACATACAGATCCTCGGATTTATACAGAGCGGCGACACCGCTTTTTTCTCCGCAGGCGGCCTTCACACGTTTTATATTCGTGAGTTTTTTTGTCAACCGCTTCAGGTGATAGAAATTCGCCTCCTCCGGTTCAAAGGCGTAGACGGTTCCGTTTTTCCCAACGCATCTCGATAGGAGTGTCGTATAGAAACCGATGTTTGCGCCTATATCCAACACGGTCATCCCCGGCTTTACATGGCCGGTGATGAGGCCGATCTTATCGCGATCTGAAACACGCTTGTATGAAAAATAGAGTACTCTATAAAGAGGAAAGCACCAACGGTAAAGTCCGTTGAATAGTGAGAAAATGCATTCTCTGTTCATCCCGATCCGTTTTTCCTTTCATCGCAAGTGATTGGGTGACCCCCGATACCCCCGGTATGCTGCTATGTAAACTTGATCCTCCTTGCGGCGAAAATCACCATGCGCAGGAGCAGCCACCCGTGCCTCCAGCGCCGGATATTCGTCGAGCCGTAAGTGCGCGCTCGATAACGGATCGGCAGATCCACAATCTTCAATCCCAGCTTGGCCGCACCAAAGATCAAATCATAATCGCCGAATGGATCGAAATCCCCAAAGGTCGTCCGGTTGGCCGCGATCAATTCATAGTCGCGCCTCCAGAGCACCTTGGTGCCGCAGAGTGTGTCTTTGATCGGTTGACCCAGCACCCAGGAAAACGCCTGGCTGAAAAATTTGTTCCCCAGGAAGTTGAAGAAGCGCATCGCCTCGTCTTCCATCGGATAAACGAGACGCACCCCGTTGATAAACTCCCCACGCCCTTCGTAAAGGGCATCATAAAAGCGCTGCAGATCTTCCGGCGGCACGGTCATGTCGGCATCGAGGATCATCACGATATCGCCACTGGCGTGGGCGATCCCCAGACGTACCGCGTCGCCCTTTCCCACACCCGTCTGGCGAAGCAACCGGCTTCTGATCTCGGGGTGCGAGGCGATTTCCTTCTCGATGACCGCATAGGTACCATCCTGAGAATGTCCCTCCACGAAGACCAGCTCCGTGCCTGCGCCCATTTCCGGCGTGCGGGAAAATATCTGAGCGATATTCCCCTCCTCATTGCGCGCAGCCACAATCACCGAGACCAGCGGTCTTTTCGGCGTTATTTCCTGACAAGGTCGCACCAGGAAAAAGTTGGTCATGGCAAAGAATTTGAAAGGCCAGGTCTTCACAAGGATCCTGTTGAATAAACCGGCGATGACAGGTGTGCCGAGCGGCCAGAGAATCTCCTGCCAGGTGCGGATGACCTCGAAACCGGCGAGGTTCAGAAGATGAAAGACGTCATCGACCGTCAGCCAGTTCTGGGTCAGCCTGGGTTTCGCCACTCCCAGCTTCGCTGCGATCACCAGCGGCAGTTCCCACACCCGACTGTACGAGTTGATGATCAGTCTTGTTCGAACATGACAGAGTCCTCTGAGTTGCCTAAAGACCTGTTGCACATCCCAGAGGTCATCGATAAGATCGGAAAGGATGATCACGTCAAACGGACCCTCCAGCATACCGAGGTCATGCCCGTCCGCTTCGATGAATTCAAGTTCCGGATGCAGCATCCTGGCGCGCCGCACCATCTCCGGGGAACCATCCACTCCGACGCCAAACGACGGTTCAAGGGATGCCAGCAGATCCCCGTGTCCGCAGCCGACTTCCAGAATCCGTTGCCGAGGCGCCACCCAAAAGCGATATATCTGCATCAAGCGCGCGTGATACGCACTGCCCCATCCTGTCCAGGAATCCATTTTGCGGGCGACGGAATCCCAATGGTTCCTCCGCGACTGCCGGTATGAAGCGAATTTGACGTCAAGCGATCTTCCCATACCTGTCTATCTACCAGCAATGTATTGACTTATCCAGCTAATAATTATAACGTGGCCCCATGAGGATTCTTGGTGTCGATATCGGAACCACCTCCATGAAAATGGGGGTCTT
>MICN01000065.1 GCA_001829875.1 Syntrophus sp. GWC2_56_31 | reverse complement strand
GGCACAGGGGCAGGCAATGACGAGAACGGAAACAAAATTGAGCAGGGCGCGGCTGAACACCGGGTCGGGAACGAGAAAATACCAGACCGCAAACGTGACCAGGGCTATCCCGAAAACGACGGGGACAAAGACGGAAGCCACCTTATCGGCCAGGCGCTGGATGGGGGCCTTGGAGCCCTGCGCTTCCTCGACGAGATGGATAATCCGGGCGAGGGCCGTCTCGGCGCCGATCCGAGTCGCACGGAAGGTGAAGCTCCCCGTCCGGTTCATCGTCGCGGCGAAGACTTCCGCCCCGGCTTCCTTGGCCACCGGCATGCTCTCCCCGGTCAGCATCGACTCGTCGATGGTCGAATGCCCCGAAGTGACGATTCCGTCGGTGGGGATCTTCTCGCCGGGACGGACGACGATCAGGTCGCCTTTGAGAACGCCTTCGATGGGGATATCGCTTTCGACACCATCCCGGACGATGCGGGCGGTCTTGGGTTTCAACCCAATCAGACGCTGGATCGCCTGCGACGTCCGGCCCTTGGCCTTCGCCTCGAGGAGCCGGCCGAGGATGATCAGGGTCACGATAAAGGCCGCCCCGTCGTAGTAGACGTGGGGCATGATCTCCGCCCCGGTAAAGAGGCGCGGGAAGAATGTCGCGAGCGATGAATAGAACCAGGCGGCAAAAGCCCCCACAGCGACCAGGGTGTTCATATCGGTGGTCTTCTGGCGGGCCGCCTTGAGGGCGCCGATAAAAAACCGGCTCCCCACCCAGAAGACAACCGGAGTCGTGAGGAAAAACATGACGACAAGCAGGGGCATCCGCGGGATCGAATGGAGGAAAGGAAACCAGTGCTGCATCGAACCCACGAAGATGACGACGCTCAGAACGATCCCGATCGCAAAGCGGGTTTTGAGGTCCTTCTCCTCCCGCTCGCGGGACGCGGCAATCGGGTCCTCCCTGACGTCATCGGGAATCCCTAAATATTCATACCCCTGGTCCGTGACGACCTGCCGGAGCGCCTCCATGCCGGCCCACTGTGCTTGATGGTCGATCGTCGCCCTGGCCGTCGCCAGGTTGACGGCGACCTCGCTCACCCCCGGGACCTCCTTGAGCGCCAACTCCACACGGCGGACGCAGGCGGCGCATGTCATCCCCCCGACCAGGACCGTTGTTTTCAGGGTTTTTTCAGTCGACAACCTCGAACCCCGCTTTCTTTATCCTCTCGCCGATCTCCTTCCGATCGACGGGTTTCATCTCGGTAAAGGTCGCTTCGCCCTTCTCCAGATCCACATTGACTTCTTTTATCCCCTCTATTCCTCCCAGTGCCTTGGTGACGGCCATAACGCAGTGCTGGCAGGACATCCCCTTGATCTTGATCGTTGCCATATGCCTCTCCTTTTTTTCTTAATAACGTAGCCATTGTTCGCCGAAAGTCAACCGCTCATATGGAAAAAGAATATTCAATTTTTACAATATGATCCACAGGCAGCACCCGATTAATTGCTTGACAGCGACGTGCTGACCGGTTATTCTTTGTCTTACCGCCGGATGCGAGTCAGTGAGATTGCAGGGAGATGATGGGAGCCATGGTCAGTCTACCGCTTAAGAACATGCCGCGCGGCAGGTCGCTTATCGCAGCCCTGTTTATCCTGGCCGCCCTGTCGCCTCTCTGGTGGACCATCGGCAGCTGGTACGGGGAGCGCCTCCTCGCCGATGGGCGCGCCCGGATAACCGGCCTTCTGACGGTGCATACCAATTTTCTCTATACCGCCATTCAGCAGCGCCTCGCCCTCCTCAATGGGCTCAAGGCCTTCGCGGATGCCCACGTCACCTCCAATATAGGTATTGACGCGGCAGAATTCGCCGCCTTTGCCTCGGTCCTCTCCGGCGGGACGACCGGAATCCGCAGCGTCGTCGTCTCTCCCGATGGAATCACACGCTTTGTCTATCCGGCAGAAGGCAACGAAGGCCTCGTCGGCCAGGATCTGGTCAATGACCGCCGTGCAGCGGTCCGGGCAGACGTTCAGCGCGCCGTCCGTTCGCGGCGGGTTGTCCTGAGCGGTCCCTACGCGATCCGTAAGAAAGGGCTGGAGCTGGTGGCAAGGCAGGCCGTATACAAAGGCGATACCTTCTGGGGTATTGTTTCTATTTCCTGCGATATCGCTCCGGTATTGGCCGAGGTGGTGCAAGACCCCCATTCCGTAGGCATTGATCTGACCATCCAGGACCGAACCAATCATCTCCTCTATGGGAATAAGTCCCTCCTGGAGGAAAATCCCGTTTTCGGCAAAGTCGACCTCCCCGACGGCTCGTGGAAACTGGCGGCCGCACCCCTGGGCGGATGGGACGCCGCCGTTTCGAAATCACTCTTCCAGTTCCGGGGGATTACGCTCGCCATCCTCCTGCTCATGACCGCGCTTCTCTACCTCCTGATGAGTTACAGCGCACGACTGAAATCGGCTGTCCGGGAGCGGACCGATGGACTCCGGCAGTCGCTTACGAACCGCCGCGAGGAGGAGGAGAACCTGAGCCGGACGCTAACGAATCTGAGGCGGGCAATGAAAGGAACGCTTGATGCGATGACCTTCGCCGTGGAGGCCAAGGATCCCCATACCTCCGGCCATCAGAGGCGGGTTGCGGATCTGGCGCGGACGATCGCGATGGAGATGGGTCTTCCCGATGCGGAGCTCGATGGAATCAGGATGGCGGCGTTCCTCCATGATATCGGCAAGATATCACTCCCGGCGGAGATCCTGAGCAAGGCGTCGCATCTGTCGGACGTAGAGTTCAGTCTGGTCAAGACACACCCTCAGAAGGGGTATGAACTCCTGAAGGAGATAGAGTTTGCCTGGCCGGTCGCGCGAATGGTGTGGCAGCACCATGAACGTCTGAACGGCTCCGGTTATCCGTCAGGACTCTCGGGAGAGGAGATCCTCTTGGGGGCGCGGATTCTGGCGGTGGCGGATGTGGTGGAGGCAATGGCATCGCACCGGTCTTACCGGTCATCACCCGGTCTGGCGAAGGCTCTGGAGGAGATCGGGGCGCGGAAAGGGATTCTTTATGACCCCGCCGTTGTCGATGCCTGCCTTCGTATCTTCAAGGAAAAGGACTTCCGTCTGGCATAAGAAAGAAAAATAAAAGGTGAATGGGATGCTGATCAGGTGCTGGGGTGCAAGAGGTTCCATTTCTGTTTCCGGTAAAGAGTATCTGAGGTATGGCGGCGATACCACCTGCATCGAAATACGCACCAGCGATGACCGGATCGTCATCATCGATGCCGGATCGGGGATCCGGAGGCTGGGAAATCGACTCCTTGCCGAGGCGCGGCTCGACTTCGCGATGATCTTCACTCACGCTCACTGGGATCATATCATGAGCCTCCCCTTCTTCAAACCCATCTACCAGCGGGAAACACGCATCATGATGTACGGCTGCCCTTTCTCCCAGGAATCCGTCAGGGGGATGATCTCCCGGGTCATGGCGCCCCCCAACTTCCCGGTGAGTTATGACGACATCATGGCGGAAATTACCTATCAGGAATCCTGCCGGGAAGCCTTTACGATCGGCGGCCTGAGGGTGACCCCCATCCCAATCAGCCACCCCAATCAGGGGATGGGATACCGGTTCGAGGAAGAGGGGAAATCCTTCGTCTTCCTGACCGACAACGAACTTTCCCACCGGCATCCGGGCGGGCTGGCATTTGAAGACTACCGCGCCTTTGCGAAAGGGGCGGACCTCCTCATCCACGATGCTGAATACCGTCCCGAGGACTACCCCCAGACCAAGACCTGGGGCCATTCGGTGTTTACGGACGCCCTGCACCTCGCCCTGGTCGCCGGGGTCTCACGGTTCGGTCTGTTTCATCACAACCAGGACAGGACGGACCAGGCTGTGGACGAGATGGTGGATCACTGCCGAAAGATCGCGGCCGACCGATCATTGGAATGTTTTGCCGTACACCAGGATATGGAGATTATTCTTTAAAAGGAGGCATGGCTGTGTCCGGAAATCAAACACTTCAGATCAACCGGAGAAACTTCCTCGGGACCTTAGCGAAGGGGGTTTTGCTCGCCACCTTTGTGCAGCTCGGTTTCCCCTTCCGGGCCGCTGCGAACGCCCCGAAGGAGGTCCTCCTCACGTATGACGCGACCGCCCGCACGCTCACGGTCCAGATCACCCACCCCTCGTCTTCGCCGGGGTTTCACTACATCGAGAAGGTCGAAATAAAAAAAGGCGGGAAAGCGATCTCCACGAGCGAATACAAAAGCCAGCCCGATCAGGCGACCTTTTCCTATGTGTATCCGATCGAGGCAGCCCCGGGAGATGTTCTGGAGGTCAAGGCCAGTTGCAGCATTCTGGGATCTAAGACTGAAAAACTGACCGTAACGGCTTCGTAAAGAGGCCGGATGCTGCGTTGCGCTTCATCCTTCCCCGGCTTTCGCCGGGGCAGGCTTATTGCGGCGTACGCAACGGTACGCCTCATTCCTCGGGATTCGCGTGCCTTGCCTGCAGCCTCTTTACGAAGCCGTTCCATTTTTATAACGGAGGTCGCTTTTTATGTTCCTTTTTTTGATACACGCCGCCCTGATGGTGTCGGGGTGCCTGCTGCTCTTCTCCGCCCTTATCGTCGCGATGACGCAGAGAAAAAAACGGTGGTGGCTCAAGATACACAAGACCATCGGCCTGACCGGAGGCCCGCTCATACTGCTGGGGGCCGTTGCAGCGGTCGCCGCCGTCGCCTCCACCCCGGAAGGGCATCATCTCCGGACGCCGCACACCTGGCTGGGAGTGATGACGGTCTCGGCAGCAATCATCACCCCGATTCTCGGTCTTCTGCAGTTCAGGTTCCCCCAAAAAGTGGGAACCATCCGAGTGGTCCACCGCCTCTTCGGCCGACTCCTGAACCTCATGACCCCTATCGCCATTTTCCTGGGTTTACGCGTGGCGGAAATCATTTAAGATAGAGTCAATTGCAAAACTCAATAAAAGGTGTCACCCCCGCGGAAGCGGGGGTCCAGACGTCGTCCCAACGAAAGTCGGGAACCAGTTCCTTCT
>MICN01000064.1 GCA_001829875.1 Syntrophus sp. GWC2_56_31 | reverse complement strand
GATTGACTAAGTAAAATTGAATAACTGCCCTTCCGCTATAAAGGAAGGAGGAAAAATCTCCAAGTCCTGTCTCTTATAATGTGACAGGGCTTTTTGTTTTTAAAAGGTAAAAAATGAAGGAATTTAATTACAAACAATATTTCAAAAAGTATAAACTCTTAAATTTTTGAAAGAGGGGTAGATACGAGCAGTTATGGAAACCATCACCATTCAGAAGGGACGGTATGATCGATGAAACCAGAGATGGAAATGAAGATGAAGTATGGCGGTTGGGGATTGGTTTGTGGAGCAATCATAGCAATGGTAATCGGCTTTGTCTTGGGAGGTTGGGTAACCTCCAGCACTACCCAGAATATGAGCGGTGAAGCGGTGTTGGCGAGTCAGGCGGCGATCTGCGTCGCCCAATACTTGAAGGAACCGAACAGTCAAGAAAAGCTCAAAGAATTTGAGGCGATCGATAACTCTAAACGATACGAATTCATTGAAAAGGGTGGGTGGGACAAAATGCCCGGGCAAAAGGAGGCCAGTTCGGGTGTGAGAAACGCATGTGTCGCAGGACTTGAAGCTCTTATCAAGAAATAGGACAAATCAATAAAGGAAAACTAAAAAATGCCAGAAGGAAAAGTAAAATGGTTTAATGATAAAAAAGGATTCGGTTTTATCGAGGAGGACGGTGGTAAGGACGTTTTCGTGCATCATTCCGCTATCCAGGGAGAAGGATTCAAATCATTGGCAGAGGATGATCGGGTCAGCTTCGATGTTGTTCAAGGGGCTAAGGGTCCTGCTGCCGAGAATGTTCGCAAGCTGTAGGACTTTGTTTGAGGGGCGTTGATCTGCGACCCGGTTTATTCCCCTTCAAGTTTTATAGGGAATATGCTGATAATAGAATCAAACAGGCGAGATACTGCGATGCGCGTATTGAGTCTATTCTACTATTGAGACCCCGATTACTCCGGGATGAATACATCCAATCATAGCGCCTCATCAAAAAAGGCGTACAGGAGAGGCTGCCTGAATTGTGCTCAAAATGCCTTCTTGACCGGTGACTCGACAAAAGGTGAGCCGATTTATCAACAAGACACCCGCACTATACATCCCTCACACAGTGATCGGCAACGAACTCCATATTTTGTGGCCAAAACCCTCTTGACACACAAGATCGTTCCTCTTATGCGTCCACCGTGAAAAAGCAATGCCTTATCAATGATCAATAATCGTCACCTCCCTGAGGCATGGCCGGCATCGCCGGTTTCTTCTCAGGTTTATCCGCGACCATGCACTGTGTCGTCAGCATGAGGGATGCGACACTCGCCGCGTTCTGCAGGGCAAACCGGGTCACTTTCGTCGGATCGATGACGCCGGCGGCGATCATGTCTTCATATGAATCGGTCCGGGCATTGAATCCGTATGCACCCTTCTTCACCTTGACCTTCTCCACGACGATGCTGCCTTCCATACCGGCATTGTTGGCGATCATCTTAAGAGGCTCCTCAAGGGCTTTTTTCACGATACGGACGCCGACCTCCTCGTCGCCTTCCAGTTTCATCTTGTCCAGCGCGGGAAGCGCCCGTAAATACGCTACGCCGCCGCCAGGAACGATTCCTTCTTCAACAGCCGCACGGGTCGCATGGAGGGCGTCCTCGACGCGGGCCTTCTTCTCTTTCATCTCCGTCTCGGTCGCAGCGCCAACCTTGATCACCGCCACACCGCCGACCAGCTTGGCCAATCTCTCCTGAAGTTTCTCACGGTCGTAATCGGAGGTTGTCTCTTCGACCTGCGCGCGAAGCTGCTTTACGCGGCCTTGGATGGAGGCATGGGAGCCTGCCCCGCCGATGATCGTTGTATTGTCTTTGTCGATAGTGATCCTTTTGGCGCGGCCGAGGTCTTCGATCTTCGTGTTCTCCAGCTTGTATCCCATCTCCTCGGAGATCATCTTACCGCCGGTGAGGGTGGCGATATCTTCGAGCATGGCCTTTCTTCTGTCGCCAAAGCCCGGGGCCTTGACGGCAGCCACATGGAGGGTGCCGCGGATCTTGTTGACCACGAGGGTGGCCAGCGCTTCGCCTTCGATGTCTTCAGAAATGATGAGTAGAGGTTTGCCCATCTTGGCGATCTGTTCCAGAATGGGAAGGAGGTCCTTCATACTGCTGATCTTCTTTTCATTGATGAGGATGAAGCAGTCTACGAGCTCGACTTCCATCTTCTCAGCGTTCGTCACGAAATAGGGGGAGAGGTAGCCGCGGTCGAACTGCATCCCTTCGACAATCTCTAACTCGGTCTCCAGCCCTTTGGCCTCTTCCACGGTGATGACGCCTTCCTTGCCGACCTTCTCCATCGCTTTCGCGATGATCGCGCCGATGGTCTCGTCATTGTTGGCGGAAATGGTGCCGACCTGGGCGATCTCTTTGGCGTCCTTGGTCGGTTTGCTCATCTTCTTGAGCTCCTTCACGACGACATCGACGGCCTTGTCGATGCCGCGCTTCACATCCATCGGGTTGCTCCCGGCGGCCACGCTCTTCGCGCCTTCGCGGAAGATCGCCTGGGCAAGAATGGTGGCGGTGGTGGTTCCGTCGCCGGCCACATCGCTGGTCTTGCTGGCAACTTCCTTCACCATATGGGCGCCCATGTTCTCGAATTTGTCTTCCAGCTCGATCTCCTTGGCGACAGTCACGCCATCCTTGGTGACAGTAGGTGCGCCGTAGCTCCGGGATAAGATCACATTCCTTCCCTTGGGACCGAGGGTGATCTTTACCGCGTCGGCCAGGGTGTTGACACCCTTGAGAATCGATTTTCTCGCGTCCTCATCGTACTTAAGTAACTTGGCTCCCATTTATGTTTCCTCCAGAGATGACCGATTGATTATTTCTCTATGATTCCCAGAATGTCGTCTTCGCGTATGATCAGATGTTCCACGCCGTCGATCTTTACTTCGGTCCCCGAATACTTGGCGAAAAGGATACGATCACCCGCCTTGACATCCAGCTTGATCAGTTTTCCGTCTTCCGCTGTCTTTCCCTTACCCACGGCGACGACGATTCCTTCTACAGGCTTCTCTTTGGCGGTGTCGGGAATGATGATCCCTCCCTTGGTTTTCCCTTCCTCTTCCACCCGCTTCACAATCACTCTGTCCTGCAATGGTCGGATTTTCATTCTTTATCCTTTCCTTTTGTTAACATAATATGCCTGCAAATCTGGTTACGGCTCCATATATTTAGTTTATGATAAGCATTTAATTTTTCATGTCAAGGCATGCCACACAATGTCAAAATTCAATTGACACATAAGATCATTCCTCATATACAAATAGAGTGAAAAACAATATCTTACCAAGCTGACCACATTGGGCAGGGAATAGGCATTCCTGACCTATGACCACGTTAATGACCTGCTGCCTTCAAAGGTCATTTCCTCCGATCAGATCGATGACATTATCATGCTTTTCGGGGAGAAAAATATCGATATCATCTATACAGACAATGAGGAGAAACTGGTCGTCAAAAAGGCGGCTGGTGAGTGGGGCGACTCTAACAGCGGGAATCTCCTCGGTCTGCCGCCCTCGGTTGGTAAAACCGGTGATCCGGTGAAGATATATCTGCGGGAGATGGGGCTCGTTTCCCTGCTCAGCCGGAAGGGCGAGGTCGAAATAGCCAAAGTGATCGAAGAGGGGGCTCAGGAGAGCATGGAGGCCGTCTTTAGCGTCAAAGTCTCCCTCAAGGATGTGGTCAGTATCGGCGCCCAGTTGAAGAGCGGAAAGATCCTTGTGAAGAGCGTCGTGGACAACCTAGACGATCAAGACGGCAACGTCGAGGAAGAGATGCATCGGAAACGGGTGATCAAGCTGCTCGACAAGGTCACGGTCTATGACGCCCAGAACGATGTGATCCGAAAGAAGCTGAACGCGAAAAGGCTCAGCCTCCTGGAAAGGCAGAAACTCAAGGAGGATCAGGGCAAGAATCTCCTGAATATCGTCAAGATCTGCCGGAAGGTCCGGTTCAGTAAGCGGCAGATCGACCGGATGGTCGCCAATCTCCGCGTTTATCTGAACGAGGTGGAGCAAGCGGAAGAGACGGTCCGCCGGTGCAAGAAGGAAACGGGTTTATCCCTGGCCCAGTTGGAAGAGGCATGGGCGAAGATGCACAAGTCCACCAGAAGCGGGGAGCAAGCGGCCAGAAAAGCAGGAGTATCCCTGGGGAAATTGAGGTCCTGCGAGCAGATCGTCCAGGAGGCCTACCGCCGGTTCAAGAGGAGTGCCAAGGAAACGGGACTCTCCATGACGGCCCTGAAAAAGGCGATGGTGGACATCGAAACCGGGATAAGAAAGGCTGATATCGCCAAAAGAAAACTGGCGGAGGCGAATCTGCGTCTTGTCGTCAGCATCGCGAAGAAATATCCGAATCGAGGCCTCCAGTTCCTGGATCTCATCCAGGAAGGGAATATCGGGTTGATGAGGGCGGTCGATAAATTCGAGTACCAGCGGGGCTATAAATTTGCGACCTATGCCACCTGGTGGATCAGGCAGGCAATCACCCGCGCCATAGCCGATCAGGCGAGGACCATCCGGCTTCCGGTGCACATATTCGAGACGATCAACAAGCTCATTCGAACCTCCAGGTATCTCGCTCATGAGCTGGGAAGGGAACCCACACCCGAGGAAATCGCAAACAAGATGGAGTATCCGCTAGAAAAGTTCCTGAAGATCCTGAAGATGATGAAAGAACCTATCTCTCTGGAGACGCCCATCGGAGAGGAGGAGGACAGCCATCTTGGTGATTTTATTGAAGACAAGAAGATCATGTCTCCCTTGGAGGCTACGATCAGCATGGATATGGCGGAACAGACCCGGAAGATCCTGTCAACCCTGACGCCGCGAGAGGAAAAAATTCTCCGTCTGCGTTTCGGGATCAGCGAGCGTGTGGATGATTCTGCAGGAGAAACGGTTGAATCCATGGAGATGAGACAGGCAATGGTGAGACAGATCGAATCGGGCACGGCACGGAAGTTGAGAAATCCGATGCGGCGGC
>MICN01000063.1 GCA_001829875.1 Syntrophus sp. GWC2_56_31 | reverse complement strand
GGGAACGCTCAATTTTGAAAAAGCCTTCGCCGGTATAAAAGGCCTCTATCAGTTTCTAGACAACGAATGCGCAAAAAGGCTCTTTGCGGGATATCGATATATCAACAAGGAAAGCGACATGAATCTTCCCAATCTTGCGGAAGCAAAACAGTCCTATCACCCCGTATCGCGCGTCAAATCCTTTGCCCTCATTCTACGCTGATTCACCCATGACGACTTCGTACGAGAGCCTTGAAAATCATGATCCCGGAAGCACGCATTGGAGATTTTTCGGGGTCCCCTGCCCCCGCAGCGTAGCGCCCGCAAAGACGACTGTTTGAGCGCGTCAGCGCGAGTTTCGTCTTTGCAGCGAAGCGAGGAGGTGCAGGGTCGAAAAATGTCCGGCGTGCGGAGGGAGCATGATTTTCAAGGCTCTCTCATTGCGTCCGAACCGCCGCATCTCTCATCTTAAGCTGGATATCGGACGAGCCATTCCAGGAATTGATCTGCGGAGTGAAGACGATATCAAGAATCCCCACGGAGAGCGCCGGAAGGAATCGTCCATTTCCGAACCATATTGAGTCCCGGGATACTCCATCCGAGCTGACACGCATCTTAAGATGGTTGTTTCCGACAATCGAAGGTGAAGCAACGCTCACGCCGCGGACGCAAAGGATGGGTTCGGGATTTCGACTGCCGAAAGGGGCCAGCCGATCGAACTGCGCGAGGAGTTCATGGTTGATCTCCGGAAGAGCGCACTGGGCATCGATCGTCGTAAAGGCTGTGAAATCCATTTCCGAGCGGTTTTCGTATACCACCGCGCTGAACGCTGCTGAAAATTTTTCTATATCCTCTTCGCGAATGGAAATACCCGCTGCGTATCGATGACCACCGTAGGAGAGCAGAAGCGATTCACAGCGCTTGAGTCCCTGATATATATTGAAACCGGCGATACTCCGTCCCGATCCCTTGCCGACGCCGTCCTTGAGGCTGATCAATATGGCCGGCCGGCCGAAGCGATCGACCATTCTCGATGCGACGATGCCTATGACGCCGGGGTGCCATTTGGATGAGGAAAAAACGAGCGGTCCGATTTCTCCCGTCTCGAACCGATGACCAATCTGCTCGAGAATCTCGGTGAAAATCTCTTTCTCCATCACCTGACGCTTCCGATTAAATCCGTCGAGCTTTCTGGCAAGTTCATCGGCCTGTTCGTGATTATTCGCCAAAAGGAGCTCCACGGCATCTTTTGCCAAGGCGACCCTTCCTGCGGCATTGATTCTGGGAATCAGGCAGTATGATGCCTTGCCGGAATCTATCACTCGATTTTCTATACCTGAAACGAGTTTCAGTGCGCTGATGCCGATCCGCCGGTCCTCGGTCATCAAATCCAGCCCTATCTTGACAAATGTACGGTTTTCATCCAAAAGAGGCGCGATATCGCCGATCGTTCCCAAAGCAACCAGATCCAGGTATTCCTTCAGATTGGGATAGCCATTATTTTTCCAGAATCCTTCCTGCCTGAGGACACCGCGAAGGGCGATCAAAAAGTTGAAAACGATACCCACAGCGGCGAGATGTTTGAAGGGAAAAGAGCAATCCTTTCGATGCGGATTGACTGCCGCGACTGCCTCAGGAAGGGTGTCGGACAGCTCGTGATGATCAAGGATGATGGTGTCCATACCGAGCCGTCGAGCGCAGGCGATCGGTTCGTGATCGGATATGCCGCAATCCACGGTCACTATCAGAGCGGTCCCTTCGGATCGCAGGCGTTCCACCGCCGGCCGGTTTAGCCCATAACCCTCGCTGATTCGGTCGGGGATGTAATAGGTGACGTTTTCATGAATCTCCCTAAGAAACCGGAAAAGGCTGACGACCGAAGTGATGCCGTCGGCGTCGTAGTCGCCGTAAATAACCACCCTTTCCTCCCGTTGAATGGCGCGAATGAGACGGTCGACCGCCTTTCTCATATCTTGCATCAGAAAGGGGTTGTGGAGGTCGTTCAGTGATGGGGAGAGATACCGATGGGCCTCATCCGTATTTGTGATATCGCGGCTCACAAGGATCCGGGATAGGATAGGGCTGAGCTTCAGCTCTCGGACAAAAAGCTCCTGAATCGTATCGTTGCCCTCCTGCAAACGCCAGCGGGTCATGGGCAGCTTTCCCGCCGCCATCGCTTTTTCCAGTTTGCATTCCCTCCTGCCCGGCCGGTTCCAGGCCTGTAAGATGCCCGAGATCATATCAAGGCAGACCTTGATGTCAAGGAAAGATTTTCTTTTTGATATTTCCCTATTGAAATGGTAATGGTAATTATATAGCGGAGGGACACATGAAACGATTCATTTCAATGATTATCCTTGTGACCATTCCATTCCTGGCGGGAATGGGCTCCCTGCAGGGGCCGTCCTCTCCGGAAAAAATCCCCGTACCGGTCAAGCAATATGATGCAACCTTCCTGGATCAGATGGATGTCACCGCGCAATGCAAGGAAGTGAGCATTGAAGGAGCGGTTTACCTGGAAGGGAGGCGGGGGGAAGGCAGTTACACCATTTCCTTTGACAACATTGAGCAGGTGTTATTTCGTGTGAATGCAGACCGGTTGGCCGGTATCGTGAAATTGCGGGCAGGGGAATCGATCGAACTTATCCTGAACAAATCACATAAGGCCTATGGCCGGACAAGATACGGCACGTTTCAGATTAGGCTCATTGATCTCAAAATGATGACCATAGCCGCCCCTTCACCGAAGTGAGATAAAACAGCAGGTTCTTCTTTATGCTGACTTCTTGATAAAGCCCGAACGGATGCAGCGGGTACAAGCCTTCACACGTTTCGCTGCCCCTGTCTTGCTATCGATGCATCGGATCTTCTGAAGATTAGGATACCAGACCTTTACGCTCTTATTGTTGGCATGGCTGACTTTATGACCCATAACCGGTTTTTTCCCACAGACCTCACAAATTCTTGACATACCCGCAAGCTCCTCTCTGAAATGCTGCCGGTTACTAAACCAAATCGCCCCAGAATGCAAGCATTTTTATAAGTTCTTCATTACCGGGGGCTGCCCTGTGGTTTCGAGGACCCTCATCCAGACATTCCCGCCGGTATCCACCTTGGTACCGGAAGTCACCATTTTCAAGGGAATGTGGACATATTCATCCTTCATCAGTCCGACAAGCATGCCTGTCTTGCCGGCCATACCGGCATGGACCGCATACTGGCCCAGTGCTCCACAATACATGCTGTCACTGGCATTGGCCGGTACACTGCGGATCGTATAGCTCGGGTCGATGTATTTGAGGTTCACCTCGATCCCTTTCTTTTCAAAATAATCCTCTATTGTCGCTTTCAGGAAGGCGCCGATATCGAGCAGGCGAGGGTTGCCCGAGGCATCCGTTTCCTGAGGTTGGCCCTCCTTCCTCATGTGTTCCTGTCCGGCCCCCTCGGCAACGAGAATCACACAATGCGAGCGGGATTTTAACTGTTTTTCGACCGCCTTTAATAAACCGTTTTCTCCTTCGAGGTCAAAAGGCACTTCCGGGATCAGGACGATGTTGATATCGCTTTGCGCGAGGGCGGCGCCGGCAGCGATATGCCCCGATTGCCGACCCATGATCTTCACGAGGCCAATGCCGTTGGGCGCCCCCTTGGCCTCGACATGGGCGCACTGGATAGCCTTTACCGACTCGGAGATGGCCGTGTCAAATCCAAAGGTCTTCTGGATAAGATTCAGGTCATTGTCGATAGTCTTCGGGATGCCGATGACGCCGATGCTCTGCCCCCGTCGGGTGATCTCTTCGGTGATACACTCCACGGCCCTCATTGTCCCGTCCCCGCCGATACAGAAAAGGAGATTCATATTCATTCGCTGGAGGGCGTCCGTTATTGCCGCCACATCCTGTCGGCCGCGCGACGAGGCAAGAATGCTGCCGCCTAGGGTATGGACATCCTTCACGACCTCGGGCGTCAGCTCCATGAGTGTGTGGCCGTATTTGGGGATCATCCCCTGAAAACCGTATCGTATCCCCGCGATATTCTTGACCTCATACCGATGATACAATTCCATGACCAGCGACCGGATCACATCGTTTATGCCTGGACAGAGTCCACCACAGGTTACAATGGCCGCTTTGGTCTTGGAGGGATCGAAAAAGATCTTCTCGCGGGGTCCCGCAACTTCGACAGAGAGGGGATCCCCCTCCGATGACTTGAACTTGTTGTACTGGTGGAGGTAAATACTGAAGAGGATCCGCTTTTTATTCGATGTGAAGTAACTCACGCTGACGGGGGAAGGGATGGTGCACTTCCCCAGAGACTGAATGGTGAAATCATAATGCATTTTATAATCCATGGTTTTTTATCCCCCTTCCAGCCAAAAAGGCGGCGTCCATCCCGGCAAGGATCTCCCCCTCGAAGCCAAGACCGGCCCGTAAAATCCCGCCGGTCAGGAAGACATTGGGCAGGGGGGTGATTGGCGAGAGGGTATCGATCCCGATCATTACCCCTTTTCGGGTACGATATTTCCGGTTGATTATCTCCTGAGAGCGTCGCGCCAACAAGATAGATTTTTCGATATTGACATAATCGATACTTTCCCGCAGAAAAGGGAGTAATCCCTCCAGCGAGTCAATAATAGCCTTGGCGACACCGCTCAATTCCTGATCGGTGAGCATCATGGGGGAATTCTTTAGGAAAACCGTGGCACAGAGCGCTCGCCTGCCTTCGGGCGCTCGCTCTTTTTCATCCGAGCGACTCGTTTGGATATATACGAGGTTCTGATCGGTCAACGGTTTTGTTTCATCCCGGACCCAAACCGCATAAGGCGCCAATTGCTCTGGAAGACCTCCTGAACGAACACCCAAGTGGAGGCAAAAGGGATAGACGATGGGGCACAGAGAGTTTAACTTATGTACCAGCCGCCTGAAGATCTTTTGTTGAAACAGCAGGGGTTTCAATTTCTCCCACTGGGCGCTGACAATAAGCCGCTTACCGCGGAGGGTAGCCGATGCTCCCGCATGTACCAGATCGACATTGATGTCCGGTTTTGTATCGATCCGCATAACCGAGCAATTATCCATAAGAACTCCCCCGGCATCACTGAATCTCTTGCGCAGCCAGTTCACCCAGGCGCTTCTACCGCCAAGAGGATAGTATACGCCTCTTTGGGGCAGAGAAAGCAGGTAAACTGCAGTCAGGGGGAAAGGGGCGCCATTGGTATGCAAATGGGACAGAATGGTGAGTTGAGCCTCAATCACCCTCCTGAACGTCTCGACATCACCCGTTCCACGGATGATCAGGGAAAACCAACCTGCAATAATTGCAGTAAGGCGCAGCACTCTATGAAATATTTTCCCGTTATCATGCCATTGACCGGCACGACTTTTACCGATCCAGCGCCCAACAAGCGCACCGGCTTTGTCGACGGTATGATAGAAGCGCCTGATCTCCCGTTCATGCTTGGGAAATTCCCTAATCATATCGCCAATCAGCTGCTCAAGGTTATGAAAAAGATCGATCCGATGATTTGGAAGCATGACCTGAATGGCCGGGTTCATGAGAACGTGTCTGGGAACATCATCCGGTTCCAGTTGTAATTCCTTGAGAAGATGCAGAACCGTTTGATCTTCGCCAAAACCAGAAAGGGGCGTCGGATCGATTGGGAAAGCATATCCGGCGTCGCGATGCTCCGCTTCATGATCCCCTTCGGTGATCAAAACCGTTTTCAGACCATGCCGGGATGACGCCAGTGCGGCTATCAACGAACTCAAATCCCGGCCTATGATGATCGTATCGTACATACGGTTTACCGAAAAGGGGTGCGATCAGAATGAGATCTTTGATCCTGTGATAAAAGCCATCTTCACTCGGGGTTCAAAACCTCGTCAGCGGAGGATTATGCAGCGCTTGTTCCGTGAACCGGCGACCGTTTCCGATGAGGACTCTGCGGCCCTCGATCACGAGTCTCCCCTCCGCATAATATTGAATGGCTTGAGGATAAATCCGATGTTCCTCCTTCAAAATACGTGTGGAGAGGGACTCCGGGGTATCATCCTCATACACCGGGACCACCGACTGAATGATGATCGGTCCGGTATCAATCCCCTCATCGGCAAAATGGACGGTACATCCTGCGAACTTCACCCCGTATTCTACTGCTTTCTGCTGCACATGCATTCCGGGAAATGCGGGCAGCAGGGCAGGGTGGATATTGATGATCCGGCTGGGAAAGGCTCGGAAGAATTCAGGTGAGAGTATCCGCATAAAACCGGCCATCACTACCAATTCAACACCCGAGGATACAAGAATCGCTACTGCCCTGCGGTCATAGCTCTCGCGGCAATCGAATTGACGATGGTCGAGGACAACCGAGGATATGTGATGCTTTCTGCATCTTTCGAGGGCATAGGCTTCAGGGTTGTTGCTGAGCACCACCCTGATTTCCGCATCCAAGGTTCCGGACTCGATATGATCTATAATGGACTGCAGGTTGGAGCCGCTTCCGGAAACAAGGACACCGATACCAACCTTTCTTGACATGATATGCATTCCTTTTCAGACACACAGCACCGTCGGCTGATCGTTTTCCCTTTTTTCAATGATCCCTAAAGAATATGCTTCTTCACCCAGTTTTTCGAGTCTATCCAAGATCTCTGCATGTTCTTTTTCAGGTACGACGAGCATCATGCCGATACCCATGTTGAACACCCGGAGCATCTCCGTCGCATCGATGTTCCCCATATTTGCGATGAGGTCGAAAATAGGCGGAACCCGCCAACTCTCCTTCCGGATGACCGCCCGGCAGGAATCGGGTACAATCCTGGGGATATTGTCCAGAAAACCACCGCCGGTGATATGAACGATTCCCCGAATGGTAAAGTTTTTGATGAGGTTCAGGATAGGTTTTACATAAATTCTCGTTGGTGTGAGAAGTTCTATGCCTAGGGGTTGTTGAAAGCCTTCGATCGCTTTGTTGGGATCGAGCTTTCGCTCCTCAAATAAAACGCGTCTGGCTAAGGAAAAGCCGTTACTGTGCAACCCTGATGATGCAATGCCGATGATTCGATCCCCGACACGAATCTCGGAACCATCGATGAGTTTATCCGCCTCGACTACCCCGACACAGAATCCGGCCAGGTCATATTCGCCGTCCGGGTAAAAACCCGGCATCTCCGCCGTCTCTCCGCCGATCAGGGCGCAACCCGCCTCCTGACATCCTCTAACGATGCCTTCAACAATTTGAACACCTGTATCAACGAGTAACTGACCAGTCGCGATATAATCCAAAAAGAAAAGCGGCTCCGCCCCCTGTACAATGACATCGTTGACCGACATGGCCACAAGGTCAATCCCCACCGTATCGTGCTTGTCCATCGCTTGAGCGATCTTCAGCTTGGTCCCGACACCGTCGGTTGAGGAAACAAGAATCGGATCCTTTATCTTGCTGATATCCAGATGAAATAGCCCGCCGAAACCGCCGATGCCGTTCATCGCTTCCCGACGGGACGCAGCCTTGACAAGCGGTTTGATCTTTTCGACAAAAGAGTTTGCCCGGTCGATATCAACACCCGCATTTTTATAGGTTATTTTCTCTTGCATCACCGCTCCCGTCACCCGTTACCCGTCGCTTTTTTGAGATACCTTTTAACCGAAATACGCTTCCAAGTCAATTCATTCCTTGCCAAACAAAGAAATATCTGCCAATATCAACGACTTCCTACTCGATATCGTAATAAGATTTATTTTCAACGGGGTGTGACCGGCGATGGAATCCTTGGAAAAAATAGTGGAGAAATTGGAAGCGCCTCTATTATTTGCTTCCGGGGACTCGTATAAACGCCTGCTTCTGATAAAGAACCTCGGGGCCGTAATGATATCGCTCCTACGACGCCTAAGAAAAGATCTCGCCGACAAATCCAAGCCTCTCAAAGATGAAATAGACAGACTTTCACACTCACTGCTGGAGTTGTTCGCCGACTATGACAGCCTGAAGCCGCAAGAAAAAAAAGTCCGACTTGTCGAGGCCGCTCGTCATGTTTCCGATCTCAAAGCAATAACGAAAAATTTCCGGGTAAAGTCGGGGGAAGGAATGTCGATTCCAACGCAGCAAGAAGCGAAGGGGAGCTCACTCATTTCACAACCGCTCGATTCTCTCCGTGGTGTGGGTCCTCGAACGGCATCGCTTCTGGCAAGAAAGAACCTTGCGACCATTGAAGACCTGCTTTATTTCCTCCCGCGACGCTATGAAGACCGCCGTACGGTTTGCCGGATCAGTGAGACCCTTCCCGGTATCAAACAAACCGTATCGGGAAGGATCATTCATTCAAATATCCGTTTTTTCGGTAGAAGAAAGATCTTCGAAACGACGATAGACGACGGACATGGCACCCTAAAAGCCAAATGGTTCAAGGGGCGTGAGGCTTACCTGAGGGGGGCTTTCCAGCCGGGGAAGCGGGTCATTCTCACAGGAGAGGTCAGGGGATTCCCGTTTGAAAAGGAGATGATTCACCCCGATTTTGAAATTCTCGAGGATAAAGAAGATCATCTCCTCCATTTCAAAAGGATCGTTCCCGTGTATTCGGAGACGGAAGGGTTGCACCAAAAAACCCTTCGCCGGATCATATGGCTGGTGGTGAGGGATTACGCCCGGGGACTGAAGAATACCATCCCGGAGGGGATTTGCCGAAAACACCGGCTTCAGGAGATCGGAGAGGCAATCCGTCAGGTCCATTTTCCTGACTCCGATCAGGAAGTTGAAGCCTATCAGGAAGCCCGCTCTGATGCCCATAGAACGCTGATCTATCATGAATTCTTTTATTTTCAACTTGCCATGGCCTTAAGAAAAAGGGGCGACGTCCTGGAGACGGGGATCGTTTTCCGGCCGGGAGGGGAGATGCTGACGAGATTCTATGGAGCGCTCCCTTTCACTCTGACCGCGGCGCAAAACAGGGTCATTGCGGAAATAGAGCGGGATATGACCTCGATCAGGCACATGAACCGCCTGTTACAGGGGGATGTAGGTTCCGGAAAGACGGTCGTTTCCATGGCGGCGATGATCATCGCTTGTGAAAACGGATACCAGGCCGCGATGATGGCTCCCACAGAAATCTTGGCGGAACAGCATTACCGGAATTTGCAGGGCTGGTCGGAATTGCTTGGCTTGAGAATTGAACTACTGACCGGCTCTCTGAAAGTTGTCGAGAAGAAAGAGTTCCAGGAGGGCCTGCTGAACGGAGAGATCGATATCGCCATCGGCACCCATGCCCTGATCCAGGAAGGAGTGGCCTTTAGAAACCTCGGTCTTGCAGTCATCGATGAACAGCATCGCTTTGGCGTCATTCAGCGAGCAACGCTGCGAAAGAAGGGTGTCGTTCCGGATGTTCTTGTCACGACTGCAACCCCAATCCCCAGAACTTTAGCAATGACGGTATACGGAGATCTCGATGTCTCGGTTATCGATGAGCTGCCGCCGGGCAAAAAGGAGATCCGGACGAAGGTGTTTTTCGAGACCCAGCGGAATAGGGTCTACGATATTGTCCGCCGGGAAGTGCAAAAGGGCAATCAGGTCTTTATTGTGTATCCGCTTGTTGAAGAGTCGGAAAATCTTGACCTCAAGGATGCCAAACGCATGGCGGAACATCTGCGGAAGGATATCTTTCCGGAGTGCCAAATCGGGCTTATTCACGGACGTATGAAAGGGGCCGAGAAGGATCGGGTCATGGCGGAATTCATCGGGAAGCGTATGCAAATACTGGTATCGACGACAGTCATCGAAGTCGGTATCGATATTCCGGAGGCGTCGCTGATGGTCATCGAGCACGCGGAGCGTTTTGGCCTTTCACAGCTGCATCAGTTAAGGGGCAGGGTAGGACGCAGCGATATCCCTTCCTTCTGTATCCTTCTTGCGCATCATAGCAGGTCAGACGATGCACGCAGGCGCCTGCGCATCATGGAAGAAACCAATGACGGTTTCCGGATCGCCGAAGAGGACCTTGCTATCCGCGGACCCGGAGAATTCATGGGAACGCGGCAGGCAGGGCTGCCTGATTTCCGGGTTGCCAACATCATCCGAGATGGGCGACTCTTGAACGATGCCAAGACCGACGCCTTTGCCCTTGTAGAAAATGACCCGGGACTTGAAAGACCCGAGCATCTCCCGCTTCGAGAAGCAATGCTGCAACGATGGGGAGGCAGGCTCGATCTTGCCGGGACCGGATGACGATTGAATTCTTTTGACAAATAATGACCACTTGATGTAAATATACAACTTCATCCTTAGGGTTGGTTGACTATGAAGAAGGTAGCTGTAGGATTGATCGGCTTCGGCACCATCGGGACGGGGGTCATCAGACTTCTCAGAGAAAATGGAGAAATCATCTCCGAACGGGTTGGCGCGGAGATCCATCTGAAAAGGATTGCCGATATCGATATTGAAAAAGATAGAGGCATTGAAGTGGATCGCACGTTGCTGACAAAAGATGCCGGCGACATACTCAATGATCCGGAGATCGATATCGTCGTTGAACTCATGGGCGGTTACGAACCGGCGCGAACATTCATCCTTGATGCCATGCGCCGGAAAAAACATGTGGTTACGGCAAACAAAGCCCTGCTTGCCACCCACGGGGACGAGATTTTTCAGCAGGCCCTAAGTAAAGGGGTCAACATCGGTTTTGAGGCCAGCGTTGGCGGAACCATCCCGGTTATAAAAACAATAAAAGAAAGCCTGGTTGCCAACAGGATTCGCTCGATTTATGCCATCATGAATGGAACGTCCAATTTCATTCTCAGCAAGATGACGGATGAGGGAAAGCCCTTCGCTGATGTTCTCAGGGAGGCGCAGCAGCTCGGTTTCGCCGAGGCCGATCCCACTTACGACGTCGAAGGAATAGATGCGGCCCATAAGCTGGCGATCCTTCTCTCGCTGTCATACGGGAAAAAGGTCCGTCTGGATGAGTTTTACCGCGAGGGAATCGCCGCGATCAGCGAACAGGACATCGAATTCGCGCGGGAACTCGGTTACCGTATCAAACTCCTTGCCATAGCGATCAATCGAGACAACTCGATCGAGGCGCGTCTTCACCCGACGATGATCCCTTTCGAGCATCTCCTCGCCAATGTCAACAGTAACTTTAATGCCTTTCATATCATCGGCGATGCAGCCGATTCGGTATTTCTCTATGGACAGGGGTCGGGGATGATGCCGACGGCGAGCGCCGTCCTGAGCGATATTGTTGATATATCAAGAGATATCCTGAAAGGAATCGCCGGACGAATCCCCCCGCGCGTGCGCGACGAAGAGTCGCTCGAAGCGATCCGGTTGTTGCCATTCGATCAGATCAGAACCAACTATTATTTCCGTTTCTCGGCAGTCGACCGCCCCGGGGTTCTTTCCCGGATCTCCGGAATCCTCGGTGCAAACGACATCAGTATCGCTACTGTCATCCAGAAGGGGAGGAAACAAGGAGGTCCCGTACCCGTGGTGATGACCACATACAAGGCGCGGGAACTCGATGTCCGCAGGGCAATCGAAGAGATCGATCGGCTTGATATGGTCATGGATAAAACGATGCTGATCAGAATCGAGGACGATAACCTCAAATGAAGCATCTGATCTTGCTTGGCGACGGGATGTCCGATTACCCCATCGATGTTCTCGGGGGGAAGACCGCCCTGGAATACGCCAGTACCCCCCACATGGACAGGATGGCCGCTGAAGGAACCCTGGGGCTGATCGATACGATTCCTCCGGGGCTTCCTCCGGGAAGCGATGTGGCCAATCTGTCGGTCCTCGGCTACAACCCAAAGGATTGTTACACCGGACGCGGCCCCTTGGAGGCTGCGAATATGGGGGTCGCGCTTTCTCCGGAAGATATCGCGTTCCGCTGTAACCTCGTGACGCTCAGAGACGGTATTGATCCGGTCATGGAGGATTTCACCGCGGGACATATCTCCTCATTGGAGGCAAAAGCGATCATCGCCGATCTCGAGATTGCGATCGGCTCAGAAACGTTTTCTTTTCATCCGGGCGTCGGCTATCGTCATCTGCTTGTTTGGAAAGGAGGCGAATCCGAGCTTGTTGCGACGCCGCCGCATGATATTACAGACAAGGCCATCGGCGCCTATCTTCCGCGCGGACGGGGCGCCGAAGCGATCAACCGCCTCATGCGGCTCTCCCGTGAATTCCTCGCGGACCATCCGGTCAACAGGGAAAGAACGGAACGCGGGCTGAGGCCGGCGACCTCCATCTGGCTTTGGGGGCAGGGCAGGGCGCCACGGATCCGCAAAATGATGGAACGGTTTCGGATTCGGGGTGGTATCATCTCGGCGGTTGATCTCCTCAACGGTATCGGAGTGTATGCCGGCCTGGAGGTACTTCCGGTCGAGGGGGCCACAGGCTACATAGACACCAATTACCGCGGCAAAGCTGAAAAAGCGCTTGCTGTACTCAAAGAGCTTGATCTGGTTTTTATCCATGTCGAGGCGCCGGACGAGATGGGTCATGAAGGCAACGTAGAGGGAAAAGTCAAGGCCATCGAAGATTTTGATGCGCAGGTGGTCGGAACCGTCTTGCAAGGCATAGGGAATCTGGGTCCGTTCCGGATCGCTGTCCTGAGCGATCATCCAACCCCGCTGAGCCTAAAAACACATGTTGCCGATCCCAGCCCTTTTGCCGTTCTCTCTTCGCTGCCGGGCGAAAATCAGGGCCGGGGGACGAATTTCGGAGAGGAGACCGCCGCGCTGTCGGGCAATCTCATTTCTCCGGGATATCGCTTCATGGAAACCTTTATCAGAAACTGGAGAACCTTTGTTGGAAGCGACACCCGCTATAAGGAGAAAAGGCAGGCCTATGGGAAAAAAGATTGATAAAAAGCAACTCGACGAGCCGGATAAGCTGCAACTCATCTTTTTGAGCGCCCGGGCTTTTATGGAAAGGCACAAGAGCAGGATCTACGCCGGGGCGGGGATTTTTCTCTTCGTACTGGCGATGATCGGCGGCTGGACTCTCTACAGGATTAATTACGAAAAAAGCGCCGGGAAGATCTATTCGAAAATCTTTGAAACCGCGCAGAAGGCCGAATCGCAAAAGGCCGAATCGCCTGACGCTGATCAGGCAGCCATCAAAGAGTACAAGGATCTCATCGTTCAATATCCGCGAAGTCGTGCCGCCGTCCTGGCTCGTTACCGGCTCGGCAATCACTATTTCAGCCGCCATGAGTTCGATGCCGCGATCCTTGCCTACAAGGATTTTCTGAGTGAATCGCCTGCCGACAGCGACCTTGTCACACTGGCCTATCATGCGCTCGGTGCATGCCATGAAGCAAAGAAAAACTTTAAAGAAGCTATTGAATCACTTGAAATGGCTATGAAAACAACTACGGCGTCATCATTTGAGGCACTCAACTACATAAGTATCGCCAGGGTCCACGAGGCGATGAACAGCCCCCAGAAGGCCGTTGAATTCTACCAGAAAGCCCTTGGCAAGATCACCGATCCGCTGATGACTCTCTTTCTCAAGAGAAAGATTTCGGTGTTATAATGGCAGATGATTATTATCAGATTCTGGGAGTCCAGAAAACAGCGGATCCGGAGGAGATCAAAAAGGCCTACCGCAAGCTTGCCCTGAAGTATCACCCCGATAAGAATCCCAACAATCCCACGGCTGAGGAAAAATTCAAGAAGATCAGCGAGGCGTACGCAGTTCTCAGCGATCAAGAAAAACGAAAGCAATACGATAGTTTCGGCTCTGATCAGTTCAGCCAAAGGTTCTCTCGCGAGGATATCTTCCGCGATTTTGACATCAATTCCATTCTTCGGGACTTGGGTTTTGGAGGCGGGCCGGGCGCCGGTCGGCGGGGTAACTATTCTTTCAGGGGTAATGATCCTTTTGCCGATCTCTTCGGACAGGGACGCCAGGACTATTACAGGGCGCCCCAGAAGGGCTCAGACTTGCAGTACAACCTCAATATTACCCTGGAGGAGTCCGTTTTCGGCGCCGATAAAAAATTGGCGCTGCAGCGGGACCAGAAAGTGGATGAGATTAATGTGAAGATCCCCCCGGGGATCAGTACGGGGAAGAAACTGAGGCTCTCGGGGAAGGGGGATCCCGGTATGCAGGACGGTCCGCCGGGCGATCTCTATTTGAACATCAATGTGGTTTCCCATCCGATATTTGCCAGAGACGGAAACGACATCCATATCGAGCGATCCATCACATTCACCCAGGCGGTTATGGGAACGAGCATCGATGTACCCACGATTGATGGAACGATAAAAAGAATAAAGATTCCCGCCGGCGCCCAAAACGGGACAAAAATCCGGATGAAAGGCTATGGCGCTCCGGCACTGAGAGGCGCCGGCTCGACAAAGGGCGACCAGTATGTCAAAATCGCTGTGGGGGTTCCCCGTAAAATCACCGACAAGCAGCTCGAGTTGATTAAAAAGCTCGCAGAGGAAGGGCTCTGACGAAGAGAAGTTCGCCGCCAATGATATGTCCGATAAGATATGTTATGTAAACTAATAACTCTGATTGGTGTTCATCCAAATTGTGACGCTCCCGTTCCCAGTATCCGTTCGGCTTCCTTTCGCATCGGCAACGAGAAATCAAATTTGATATCCTCCCCAAGATAGATCACCGTTTCTGATTTCTTATCAATAAGTTTAATGAACCCCTCGTACTTTCCCGGGTAATTTTTCAATTGCTGTCCCAGAACGGCAATGTCCCTTGCAGATGATTTTTCCACATCGATTGTAAAATAAACTGCATGATGTGATTTCTCGACGGCAGATACCAAAAGCGTCACTTCCGCAGCGATCACCTTTGCGCCGTCTTCTGCGATATCAATCGTTCCCTTGATCAGCAGCGGTTCCTCACCGTGGAGCAATTCATACACACCCCTGTATACGTCGGGAAAGAAAATGATGACAGACGAACCTTTCAGATCTTCAAATGTCACGTAAGCCATCGTCTCTTTACGTCTTGTCGTCACCTCGCGGACATTACTGACAATGCCCGCCAATGCCACCGCTTCGCGATCAGGATTCCTGGAAAGGCTCGAAGAATCGGTATTGACGATCGCCCCCAGAAGGTCGGTAAAACGTGAGAGCGGATGACCGGTAATGTAAAAGCCGATGGTCTCCTTTTCATTGACTAACAACTCCTTATGATCCCATTCGGGCATATCGGGGAGTGCAAAATCCATGGACCCCGGTGACGTATTGCTGCCATTTGTTTCAAATTCTTCGAGAAAATTGGCCTGACCACTCGAACGATCACGCGCTCGCCGCTGGACTTTGTCCATGAGATCTTCGTAACAGGCCATCAACTGCCGTCTTTTGTTTCCTGTCGAATCGAATGTCCCGCACTTGATCAGGCTCTCAATCACACGTTTGTTCACCTTCCTCGGATCCACGCGTTCACAAAAATCTACAATGGAATGAAAGCGCCCGTCTTTCTCACGGGAAATGATGATCGATTCGATTGCGCCAACACCGACATTTTTAACGGCGGCCAGTCCAAAACGGATATTCTCTCCCGCCACGCTGAAATCGCTCTGAGACTCATTGATATCCGGCGGCAGGACATTAACCCCCATCTCCTTGCAGCTGCTGATGTGGCTGATAATCTTGTCCCGGTTATCCTTTTCGCTGGTCAAAAGCGCCGCCATAAACTCGACCGGATAATGGGCTTTCAGATAGGCGGTCTGGTATGAAATGATCGCATAAGCGGTGCTGTGCGACTTGTTAAAACCGTATTTACCGAAGGTTTCCATCTGCTCCCATATTTTTGTCGCCTTGGATTGGGGGATCTTCTTTTTTTGCGCCCCCTCAAGAAATTTGGGTTTCTCCTTATGTTCCATCTCCTCGCTTTTTTTCTTGCTCATGACCTTGCGAAGCGTATCGGCTTCCGACAGTGAATAACCGCCTATAGCGACGGCGATCTGCATCACCTGCTCCTGATAGACGATGACCCCGTATGTTTCCTTCAGGATTGCTTCTAATTCGGGGACTTCGTAGACCACCTTGGTTTTTCCCTGTTTTCTTGCAATGAATTCGGGAATATTATCCATCGGTCCGGGGCGATAAAGCGCAATGAGGGCGATGATATCCTCGATGCAATCCGGTTTCATTCGCACCAAGATATCCTTCATGCCCGAACTTTCCAGCTGGAATACTCCGTCGGTATCGCCCCGCATGAGCAACTGATAGGTCAACCTGTCATCGAGGGGAAGGTTGTCGATATCCACTGCTTTCCCCCGGCCATCAAGGATGAATTTGAGGGCATTCTTGATCACGGTCAACGTTTTGAGGCCAAGAAAATCGAACTTGGTCAGTCCTACATCGGAGATGTCGTTCATCGAGAACTGTGTGACGACATCATCCTTTGGACTTTTGCATAAGGGAACCCGCTCTACCAGAGGAAGATCAGAAATAACAACCCCCGCGGCATGGGTGGATGAGTGGCGGTTAAGGCCTTCCAGCGCCCGAGAAAGGTCGAGCAGTTTCTTGATCCGGGGGCTGTTTTTCGCCTCTTCCTGAAGTCTGTTTTCTTTTTTAATGGCGTCGTCGAGTCGTATGTTAAGTACATTGGGAATCAATTTTGCGATACGATCCACTTCGCCGTATGAAATATTCAGCGCACGACCGACATCGCGTATAACCGCCCGCGCCTGCATCTTGCCGAATGTGATGATCTGGGATACCTTATCGCTCCCATATTTTTCCATGACATAGCGGATGATTTCCTCTCTCCCCTCCGGACAGAAGTCGGTGTCGATATCGGGCATGGAGATACGATCCGGATTGAGAAATCGTTCAAAAAAAAGATTGTATCGTATGGGATCGATACCGGTAATCCCAATGGCATAGGCCACCAGGCTCCCCGCGGCAGAACCTCTCCCCGGACCCACCGGTATGTTCTTCTCCCTGGCATAATTGATGAAATCAGAAACGATGAGGAAATAGCTTGCAAACCCCATCGAACGGATGATTTCCAGTTCGTGCTGAAGCCTTGTTTCGTATTGCTCCCGGAGGGTATCATTTTGACCAGTGGTCATTCTTTGTAATATAATCGAGAGGCCTTCTTTTGCGATCCTTTTTAGTCTTTCATCGAGTGTTTCATCGGGATCGACCTCAAAATGAGGAAGGTAAAAGCTTCCGAATGTAAAGGAAAGATTACATTTTTCGGCGATATTGATAGTGTTTTCTACGGCTTCGGGGCAATAAGAAAACAGGCTCTTCATTTCCCCGGGCGACCGGAAATAGAACTGATCGCTTCCGAACTTCATCCGCTCTTTGTCATCCATCGTTTTGCCTGTTTGTATACAGAGCAGAACCTCGTGGGCCTCTTCATCGCTTTGATTAAGATAATGACAGTCGTTGGTTGCCACCAGCGGGAATCCATGGTTCTTCGCGAGTTCGATCAATCCACGATTGACCGTCTTCTGCTCCGAAAGGCCATTCTCCATAATTTCGATGAAGAAATTCCCCTCGCCAAAGATTTCCCGGTATTGTTTAGCGGCAGCAAGCGCTTCTTCGGAATTTCCCCTGAGCAGATGTGCCGCGATTTCCCCATGGAGACAGGCGCTCATACCGATCAGTCCCTCGCTGTACTCGGTCAGCATCTCCTTGTCGATCCGGGGCCGATAGTAAAATCCGTCCAGAAAACCGGCGGTCGACAATCGCATGAGGTTCTTATATCCCTGCATGTTCCTGGCAAGGACGACGATATGATTTGCCGTCTCAGAGCTTCCATGGCCCGTCTTGTCAAAACGGCTTTTCGGCGCGACGTACAGTTCGCAGCCGATGATCGGTTTGATCCCGTACTTATAAGCATGTTTATAGAAATCGATCGCTCCATAGAGATTGCCATGATCGGTCATCGCAACAGCGGGCATCTGATATTCTTTTGCTTTCCGAAAAAGGTCGTCGAGACGGATCGTGCCATCGAGGAGACTGTACTGGGTGTGAAGGTGAAGATGAACAAAATCAGAGTGTGCCATCGAAGATGTCCTTAATCCAGCCAGTAGTTCGGTGCTTCTTTGGTAATAATCACATCATGAACATGGCTCTCCCGGAGCCCCGCAGAGGTAATCTTGATAAAACAGGCCTTGTCTCTGAGTTCCGCCGTAGTCCTGCAGCCGACATACCCCATGCCGGCCTTGAGACCGCCCAGGAGCTGGTGGATGCTTCCCGACAAAGAACCCCTGTAAGGAACCCTTCCCTCTATTCCCTCAGGAACAAGTTTAAGGTTAGTTTCTATATCATCCTGATAATAACGATCTTTACTTCCAAGCTTCATGGCTTCCAAAGACCCCATCCCCCGATAGACCTTATAGGTTCTTCCCTGAAAGAGTATGGTTTCTCCCGGACTTTCCTCCGTTCCTGCAAAAAGACCACCGATCATGACTGTATGGGCGCCTGCGGCCAAAGCCTTCACTATATCTCCAGAATATTTGATCCCGCCGTCGGCGATGATAGGAATATGATACTTAGCACCGACTTTAAATGCATCACGAATGGCGCTCATCTGCGGGACGCCAACCCCGGCAATAATTCTTGTGGTGCATATGGAACCCGGCCCGACGCCCACTTTGACGGCGTCGACCCCTGCCTCTATCAAAGCCCTTGCCCCTTCGGATGTCGCCACATTTCCGGCGATCAATTCGCAGTTGGGAAAATCGGCTTTCGTTTTGCGAACGGCATCCAGCACCCCGGAAGAATGTCCATGAGATGTATCAATAACGATCGCATCAGCGCCCGCCTCGAGTAACGCATTGACCCTCGCTTCCCTGTCGACAATTCCTACAGCGGCGCCTACCCTCAGCCTTCCCATGGAATCCTTACAAGCGAGAGGATATTTCTTAATCTTCTCAATGTCTTTTATTGTGATCAGACCGGTAAGATGATAGTTATCATCAACGACGAGAAGCTTTTCAATCCGGTGTTTATGGAGTAATTTTTTCGAATCCTCGAGTGAAATATCTGTCGAGGAAACCGTAATCAGATTTTCATGCGTCATCACATTGGCAACAGGCTGTTCAAGGTCGGTTTCAAAACGGAGATCCCGGTTCGTCAGAATACCGACCAGCCTTTTATTTTTCACGACAGGAACACCTGAAATACGGTAGCGATTCATCAGCTCGAGGGCTTCATGCACTTTCTGCTCCGGTTCTATGGTAATGGGATCGACTATCATACCGCTTTCCGATTTTTTTACCTTGTCTACTTCCGTGGCCTGCCGCTCGATGCTCATGTTCCGATGGATGATCCCGATGCCGCCTTCCTGTGCAAGGCAGATGGCGGTTCGGGACTCGGTTACCGTATCCATGGCCGAGCTGATAATAGGGATATTGAGAGCGATATTGTTGGTCAACAGCGTGGTGGTATCCACATCTCTCGGAAGTATATTGGACTCTGCCGGAACCAGAAGCAAGTCATCAAAAGTCAACGATTCCACAACATGATCTTCTAACATAGGATCCTCCGCTTAAGGTAGGTTTGGGAAGCTCACCGCACATCGGGCGAGTCTTGCCGTTTGCATCCCTTCGTCAACACCAAAGGGTATGGAATGTGGTCCAGAACAAGTCGGTATTCGCCATTCCGAGAATCATAATCGATATGTTCACAAAACTGATAATAGGCGGGCCTGGAAAATCGCGCCTCGTATTCGCCATTTTTCACCATGCAATACAATACATTATCTTCACCGATCCGGAGGGGGGCGTCAAGGCTCAGCCTCTCATTGCTACCATCATTAAGCGATAAATCAATGGTGGGCTGACCGGAGTTGGGGGAAAAACCAACGACAATACTCCTGATGACATAGGGTGTATCTTCAACCCGAACGCTACAGCGGTCATCTTCTATCTCAATCGAATAATGACCATCGAGATCTCTTTTCAGATATTTGTAGAAATGTTGAACGATATCTATCCGTTTCATTTCAGCACCGCAGAAATACCAGATGCCTTCCCTATCGATCAAAATCTCATTATGGTCATTCGAGTGAGTCATTATAAGGAAGCATGTTAGCAATAAACACCTTTTGCTTCAAGCACTATTCTCTTACCCGTTCTAAAACAATCGGGAAAAATGAAAAGGTTCAGCGGAGATTTTGGATCTCCGTCACAGGCAAGGTCCAGATATCCATATAGTTACTGAATTTGGGATCGTCCTGCGGGACCAGATCCATCACCCTTGAAAAAATATTTTCGATCAGGACATCTCGATTCTGTTCTCTTCGGTAGATGCCGTAACGAATTTTTCTTCTATTCTTTTCGTCCAAAAGATTCAAAAGATTTTTTGTCGTCCAAACGGATCCCGAGTGAGCCAAATCGGACAGTCGGCGGGCCGTATTGAAAGCATCACCCAAAGATATGTATTCTATCGCCGGCGCAGCAGGGATTGATCCTATAAACTCAAGGCCTTCGCTGATTCCAATGTTCAAATAAAGCTCGTCAAAGTATTCTTTGTTCGTTTTCCTTTTCTGATTCATCATTTTTATTGTTTCTCTCAATTCGAGCGCACAGACGACGGCATCCATGAGATAAGACGAACCGCGATCTTTGAGAAAATAAAATACGATTCCATTACCGGGGTGTCTCCCATAAACGCCAAAGTATTTCTTGAACAAAAGGGTCATCAATTTCCAGATTTGCCTCATCAGGCCGATATACTCATCCGGGGGCAGCTCTGCGCACATTTTTGTTGTGTTTTGTATCTCCGCGACAAGAACCGAAAAATGAAAAAGGTTTAGAGAACCTTGTTTGAGCTGTACTCTGATATCTCTCTTTGTTACCGGGTCTGAAGCGACAACTCCGGCGTGTGTTTCATAGAAAGGAAATAATTCTTCGCTCTCATTTCCATAATCAGATACTGGCTTCTGAAAAAACGTCATCCCTGTATCATTGGGCGGTTCGTTATATTGAACGCCTTCGGATGGGCCGATTGCTGTCTCTGCCAAAAGCCGGGATATCTCCAACATCCGGCGTCCCTCTTTCTTATATTGACTGACTCTGTCTAATGTGTCCAGGACCGAATGAGGGAAATATCCTATCTGTTTTGCCTTGCTGATCGTACTATCCTCCGGTCTTTTCACGAGGGGGTGCGGAAGAATTCCCATTTTGATGTAATTGTTGAGTGTTGCACGCGATACACCTGATTTATTTATAATTTCAACACTGCTGATCTGCTTTTCCCCTTTTTCCCCCATTTTATCCCCCCCTTGCAGAGACTGTCCGGATGTCCTCCCGCGTATTGACGGCACTCTGTTTTGTATATACTGTATAAATACAATTGTCAAGAGTGGCTTATACTGTCTAATACATGTTTGTTGGAATAACTTATACATTATTAAATATAATCTATAAAACATAATGATATACAGTACAATATAATGTATTACATAATGTTTATGACTGGAGTTGCCGTGATGATTGTCAGGCCGGTGAATATGTGCTATTGATCATGTATGATGAGCAAAGTCCTTCTTATCAATCCCTGGATATATGATTTTTCCGCCTATGACTTCTGGAATAAACCGATTGGCCTTCTCTATTTGGCTTCTCTTCTGAGAATGAACGGCGCCGATCTGTTTTTTATCGATTGCCTGGATCCTTATCCGGTTGATTTCCACAATGGGCAAGAGAACTTGAAGCCAAAAAGGAAACCAACCGGTGAAGGGACATATCTTCGACATCTCATCCAAAAACCCGATTGCTTAAAAGATGTTCGAAGACATTTTTACTCCTACGGGATGACACCGTATCATTTTTTGAGATCATTGAAGTCGATACCCGTCCCGGA
Source organism: Syntrophus sp. GWC2_56_31 (assembly GCA_001829875.1). Taxonomy (GTDB): domain Bacteria; phylum Desulfobacterota; class Syntrophia; order Syntrophales; family UBA5619; genus JAKAFS01. The sequence goes on along the minus strand of MICN01000063.1, from coordinate 16,447 downwards.
TATCGTGATGATGACATCGATGATGACATATTGGTATCCGGCTGTTTTTGCAACGGTTCGTCTTGTCCATCAGGCATTTCCCGGTGTACCTGTTGTTCTGGGTGGGAATTATGTCACGCTCTGTCCGGAACACGCTTCAAAATCTGGAGCGGAATATGTTTTGCCCGGACCCGCTGAACTTACGATACCCGCTTTAATGAAAAATCTTTTTCATCAGGACATGCGTTTTCTCCCGGACCATAATAATCTGGATTCGCACCCCTACCCTGCTTTCGATCTTATCCGTCATCCCGATCAGGTTCCAATCATGGCCTCTCGAGGCTGTCCATACCGGTGCAGCTATTGTGCCTCTCACCTGATCAACAACCAATTTCGGAGACGAGATCCCATCCGGGTAGCCGATGAAATAGAACACTGGCACTCGCGTCTGGGGATCAGACATTTTTCATTCTATGACGATGCCCTTCTCATTGATCCTCCCGGCATGGCAATTCCGCTTTTAAAGGAGTTGATTCGAAGGAACCTGCCGACTCGATTTCATTGTCCCAACGGGCTTCATCTGCGGGATATCACCCCTGAGCTCAGCAATCTCATGTTTAAGGCGGGTTTCAAGACGATCCGTTTCGGGTTTGAGACGTCCGATGACCTGCGCCAGAGATCAACCGGCGGCAAGGTCGATAATCGGGAATTGATAGAAGCTGTTGTTTGCCTGAAACGCGCCGGTTACCGCGGTGATGAAATTGGAGTGTATCTTCTTTGCGGTCTGCCAGGACAATCGGCCGAAGAGGTGAAGGAAAGTATCCTTTTTGTTCTATCCTGCGGGGCGCGTCCGATCATTGCCGAATATTCCCCTGTTCCGGGAACCGGGCTCTGGAAGGAGGCCATGGATGCCTCGCCCTACCCTATCACGGAGGAGCTTCTATTCCAGAACAATACCCTTCTTCCCTGCCGGAACGACTCTCTCACCTATGAGATGGTCCAGACGCTGAAACTCATGTGTCGAAAACCGGATCTTGATCTTCAGCGCGATAGATTATGAAGGATTTTTGATCAGCATGGTCGACGGATCGAGAAGCAAATTGGCCGTAGGAGAGGCGGAAGAAAGACCCCTGATCAGTTTGATATGGACATTCGCATGTTCGGTCTGCAGCTCCAAAATGAGATCAAACAGGTCGGCCAGCGGCAGAAATGATGGGGGAAGTCCGTCCAGGCCCGGTTTTTCATTACTGTGTGTATGGACGGTAAACCAGACATGCATTCCGTTCTTCCCTGCAAGTGTCTTCAGGGCGACCAAGGCGGGCCGCATGGGAGAATCAAAGTGAAACCCGTCGACGATGATCATCTCCGGTTTGAATATACCCTGCTCGGTGATGTCGTTAAGCCTTTCTTCGAGCTTTGGAACAGTGAAGCTCTCTACACGGAAAGTCATGATGAACCGATGGGGCAAAATGGCATCCCAGAGTTTGTTGATCTGTGCCCCTTCAAATTGACTTGCGAGATGATTGAAGAGTTCCCCATACCAGAGGGTGACTTTGTTTACCGGGTCTTGCAGGCTGACATGGAGAACGTTCCTGCTCCTGAGCATACTGTTCAGGGCGAGTTGGACCAGAAGTGCCGTTTTTCCGACACCCGCATGGGCAAGAACGGCGCCGAATTTTCCGGCGGGGAGGATGTCTTCCGTTTCAAAACCCAGATACCCAAGCGGATTACGAAGAATCAATTCTTGTTTTATCATATCGATATTCCTGTCTTTGAGTTTGATTGTCCGCCCGGCAGGCCAGGGAATGACAAGGACGGATGCCCCGGAGCTCATGCTGCGCTTCTTTTCCTCAACGCCACCTCTTCCGCAATCTGCTCCGCGATCGACTGCGGCACCTGCCTGTAAAGGGCAAATTCCATGGTGTACTGGGCCTTTCCCTGGGTGGCGGATCTCAATACCGTTGAAAAACCGAACATCTCGCCCAGGGGAACTTGTGCTTCGACGACGGTCATCGCTCCTTCATCCTGTGCCCCGACGATCATCCCCCGTCGCTGATTGAGAAGTCCCATCACCGACCCCTGAAATTCGGTCGGAGACTCTACTACCACCTTCATGATCGGTTCATGGACCACCGGCTTGGCCTTGGCGTATCCCTCACGAAATGCCCCTCGTGCGGCAGCCTGAAAAGCCATATCGGAGGAATCCACGGCATGCGAAGCGCCGTCGTTGATGACGACCTTTACCCCGGTCACCGGAAACTCCATTTTAGGACCCTTGACAATGCTCTGCCGGAAGCCCTTTTCACAGGCGGCGATAAATTGGGTGGGAATGGATCCCCCTCTGACCTCGTTAATGAACAGGAAGTCCTCCGGTTCTTCTGTGATCGGTTCCATATAGCCGGCCACGCGCCCGTATTGACCGGACCCTCCGGTTTGTTTCTTATGGGTATAGTTGAATTCCGCCTTCTGCGTGATTGTTTCTCGATAGGCTACCCGTGGCTTCCCCGTCTCCACTTCTGCGCTGTATTCGCGTTTCATCCGTTCGACATAGATTTCCAGATGGAGCTCACCCATCCCCTCTATGATCGTTTCACTTGTCTCATCATCCACATGGGTGCGGAACGTGGGGTCCTCCTTCGTGAAACGGTTCAGGGCTTTGGACATGTTGATCTGCGACTTGTTGTCCTTGGGGAAGATGGCGAGCGAGATGACCGGTTCCGGGACGAACATCGAGGTCATGGTCAGATTTCTACCAGGGGAAACAAAGGTGTCGCCTGAGGCGCACTCGATTCCAAACAGCGCCCCTATATAACCGGAGGATATCGCCTCGATATCCTCCATCTGATCGGCATGCATGCGGACCACGCGTCCCACCTTCACTTTTTTTCCGGTTCTGGAGTTGACGATCACAGATCCTTTAGCCAATGTTCCCTGATACACTCGCACATAAGTGAGTTGACCGTAATGACCGTCTTCCAGTTTAAAGGCAAGGGCCGCGATCGGTTTTGAGGGATCGGCCTCAAGGACAATTCTGGCCTCGTTGTTATCGATGTCAAGCGCGGTGTTTTCAACATCCGAAGGACAGGGAAGATAGCGGGTCACCGCATCCAAAAGCGGCTGGACGCCCTTGTTCTTATATGCCGATCCGACCAAAACGGGTGTCAGCTTCCTCTCCAGGGTACCTCGGCGAATCGCCTCGATGATCAGGGAATCCGGAATCGCCTTCTCCGCCAGGACGATCTCCATCAATTCGTCGGAAAACATCGTTGCGGCTTCGATCATCTCTTCGCGTTTCTTGCGAGCCTCTGCCAGCAAATCCGGCGGAATATCCTCGATCCGGACACGCTCGCCATTGTCTCCATCGAAATAGACTGCCTTCATGGTCAGAAGATCGATTACACCGTTGAAGTCTGTTTCCAGCCCGATCGGGATCTGCAGGGCGACGGCGTTGTGACCCAATTTGGTGCGAAGCTGACCGATCACACGGTAGGGATCGGCGCCGTTCCGATCGCATTTGTTGATGAATGCGATGCAGGGGACCTTATAGCGTTTCATCTGCAGATCGACGGTAATGGATTGCGACTGGACACCGCCGACAGAACAGAGGACAAGAACGGCGCCGTCCAGCACCCGGAGGGACCGTTCGACTTCGATGGTAAAATCCACATGCCCGGGGGTGTCGATGATGTTGATTTCATGTTCCTGCCATTCGCAGAATGTGGCTGCCGAAGCGATGGTGATGCCGCGCTCCCTCTCTAACTCCATGGAATCCATCGTGGCGCCGACGCCGTCTTTTCCCTTGACGTCGTGGATGGCGTGAATGCGCTTGGTATAAAAGAGTATCCGCTCGGTTAGTGTGGTTTTCCCCGAGTCGATGTGGGCGCTGATTCCTATGTTTCTGACATTTTCAAGCTTGTTCGTCATACTTTTTCCTTCATGCTGGAAATGAACGCACGGTCACTTCACTTGTACTTAATAAAAAATCCCTCATTTGGGCAAGTCACACCAGATGGGGGATCCACTGTTGATGACACCATCGCTTTCTACCTGTTAGAATATATAATTATGTAACGATTGTCAAGAGATTATTTCGATTTTTTGCAGGCAACCGCTTAGAGCTGCTTAGAAATGAGACTATTCTCCGGTTGGGAAAATTGTCCTTTCAGTTCTTTCCATGGAGAATTTCTCTGAGCGCCTCGGAAAGGAGGGTCACATTTTCCCTCCGGCTGGAGAAACCCATCAGCCCCACCCGCCAGATTTTTCCCTTAAGAGGGCCGAAGCCTCCTGCGATGTCGATGTTATAAGCCTCTCGCAACCGCGCACGAACGGTCGCGTCATCAACGCCATCGGGTACGCAGACCGTGCTTAGAGACGGCAAGCGGCGCTCTCGCTGAACGAAGAGTTTCAGTCCGAGGTTCTCCATCTTTTCCCACAGATACTCGGCGATGGCCTGATGGCGGAACCAGCGGTCTTCCAACCCTTCCTCCAAAACGAGCCGGAGCCCCTCGCGGAATCCGTAATGAAGGGTTGTGGAAGGCGTGTGATGGTATACCCGTTCATTGCTCCAGTACTTCTCGATCATTGTCAGGTCGAGATACCAGTTGGGTACCCTGGTTTTTCGACGGTGGAGAACCTCGCAGGCACGATCGCCGGCGGTGAAAGGAGAGAGACCGGGAGGGCAGCCCAGGCACTTCTGCGAGGCGCTAAATGCGATATCAATGCCCCAGCCGTCGATATTCAGAGGGACGCCGCTGAGGGAAGTGACGCAATCGATTAGGAAAAGGGCGCCGTGCCGGTGGACAATATCCCCTATGCCCTGCAGCGGCTGAAGGGCGCCGGTGGATGTTTCCGCGTGAACCAGGGCGAGGATCTTGACCGGTTTGTTATCGATAAGCGCAGTCTCGATCTCTTCTTTTGTGAAAACGCCGCCCCAGGGCTTTTCGATACGTTTCACATTGGCGCCATAGAGCCGCGCCATTTCGCACATTCTTTCACTGAAATAGCCGTTGCATCCGATGACGACCGTATCCCCAGGTTCTACAAAATTGCAGAAGGCGGTTTCCATACCCGCACTACCTGTCCCGGAAATAGGGAAAGTCAGATTATTTTTGGTTTGAAAAACGCTCCTCAGAAGAGCCTGTTCTTCATCCATCAGGGTGAGCCATTCCGGGTCAAGATAACCGATAAGCGCAGTGCTCATCGTGCGAAGCACGCGGGGATGAACGGCGCTGGGACCCGGGCCGAGAAGGAGCCGATGCGGTACATTCAGATCATTGATTGCAAGAGACATAGTATGACCTCATTTTTTAAAATATGACATCCCTGGATATCTTCGACCAAAGGCGGATTTCGCATACGATGGGAAGGTGGAAGTTGTCAAGAATAAATTGCTTGCTCTCCTCCATCATTCTGTCAATGAAACTCTTTCTTGACAAAACCCCCTTTTCTTTTTAGTGATAACAATCCATAAAGACACTTCAACCGACAGGAGGATCCGATATGAGTGAACCGATAAAGATCTACACACTGAGTACCTGCGGTCACTGCAAGGCAGCCAAGAAGTTCCTGGCCGATCATGGTGTGGCCTACACATGCAAAGACGTAGACCTCCTTAGCGGCGACGAAAGGAAAGACACGATTGAGGAGGTAAAAAAACACAACCCTTCATGCAGCTTCCCCACTATTCTGATCGGAGAGAAGGTCATCGTCGGATTCAACGAGCCTGCCATCCGCGAGGCACTGGGGATATGACGACGCCCGAAGCGCTTTACGAAACGCTGAAACGGATCCAGGAGCCGAAAGGATACGCCTTCAGCCTGGATCGGGAGAAAGTATACGATATCCTGGCCGGACTTCTGGCCAACCGAAAGCGATACGGGTACATGTGCTGTCCCTGCCGGCTCGCAGCCGGAGACCGGGATCAGGATCGGGATATCATCTGTCCCTGCGCATACAGGGAAGCAGACGTACGCGAGTACGGCAGCTGTTACTGCAATCTTTACGTCTCCGCCGCCCGGAACGAAGGAAAAATACCGGCCGTCTATGTGCCGGAACGGAGACCTCCGGATAAATTCGATCTCTTATAATACATTTTGCATGAGGAGATAAACGATGTCCCTTAGCTGGACCTTTCCCTATCCGTCGCAAAGGATGCCGATTTTTGCACGGAATGTGGTGGCGACATCACAGCCCCTCGCCGCCCAGGCAGGCCTGCAGATGTTGGCACGCGGCGGTAATGCCGTCGATGCTGCCATTGCGACCGCGATCACCCTGACCGTTGTCGAACCGACGAGCAACGGTATCGGCAGCGATGCCTTTGCCATCATCTGGGACGGAAAGGAGCTGTACGGTCTGAACGGTTCCGGGCGCTCGCCGGGTGCATGGAACCCCTCCCGCTTCTCCGGCAGAGCCCGTATGCCCGAACTCGGCTGGGATACGGTAACGGTGCCCGGCGCTGTGGATGTCTGGATCTCGCTCTCCCGCAGATTCGGCAAACTCCCTTTTGTCGATCTTTTTGAACCGGCCATCCGTTACGCCGCCGACGGCTTTCTCGTTTCCCCGATCACCGCGGTAAAATGGTCCGCCGCACCAGAACTGTACGTCGACTACCCCGATTTTGCCACGGCCTTTCTTCCCGGCGGCCGCGCCCCGCTTGCGGGTGAAGCTTTCCGGTTTCAGGCAATGGCGGACACCCTGAAGGGAATCGCAGAGACTTTCGGTGAGTCCTTTTACCGGGGTCAGCTCGCCGAGAAAATCACCTCATACGCAGCAAAAACGGGCGGCGCCATAACCCTAAATGATCTTGCCGAACACCGCTCGGAGTGGGTGAAACCCCTCTCGCAGGAATGGCAGGGCGTCACGCTGCACGAACTCCCCCCCAACTGCCAGGGTCTCCACGTTCTGATCGCCCTGGGCATCCTGGAGCATCTCGCCATCGCCCAATATCCCGTTGATTCTGCGGATGGCATTCACCTCCAGATCGAGGCGATGAAAATGGCCTTTTCCCTTGCGCGGCAGCAGATCGCCGACCCGGGCTGGATGAAGGCGCAACCCACATCGCTTCTCGATCGATCATTTCTGGAGGAGAGGGCTCGCAGCATCCAAATGGACCGTGCACAGTTTCCAGCTCCTGCAACGCCCCCCGATGGCGGGACTGTCTATCTGACGGCTGCCGATCAGGGGGGGATGATGGTCTCTTACATCCAGTCCAACTACCAGGGGTTTGGTTCAGGGATTGTCATTCCCGGTACCGGGATCAGCCTCCAGAATCGCGGCCGCGGGTTCACCCTGGAAAAAGGGCATCCGAATTGTGTCGCCGGGGGTAAGCGCCCTTATCACACGATTATTCCGGGATTTGTGATGAAAGAAGGAGCCCCTCTGATGGGTTTCGGCGTCATGGGCGCCCATATGCAGGCCCAGGGGCACGTGCAGATGATGGTTCGCATCATTGCGGGTCATCAGAATCCTCAGTGCGCTGCGGATGCCCCCCGATGGTATATCACCGAGGACTCACTTCTAGCGCTGGAGAAGGCTTTCAGTCCTTCCATCCGGGAGGAACTCCAAAGGAGGGGTCATATCCTGGCGCCCGAGACACCGACGTCCGTCTTCGGTGGCGCTCAGCTCATCTACCGCCTGCAGGACGGTTACTGCGCCGCATCGGACCCGCGGAAAGACGGTCAGGCCGTCGGTTTTTAGATTTCTTTAAGGAGTGGCATTCCTTCATAATCGGCTATAGCGGTGTGAACAAAAACTACTTTATCATTGACAAACGAAAGGGGTATTCTTATCTTAATAGGAGATGAAACGAAAAAGGAGACGGGGACTTTGAATACTCTGTATAAATGTAAAAAGAGAGGCGTTTTCATTACTGAAATCTGTCAAGATACCACCTGTGAGTGGCGCCTGAAAAACGAATCCTTTTTCAATTGTACCTGGGTCGCCTGTAATTTTGGTCCATTTACCCTTGAAGAAGTGGGTGAAATGATGGGCGTAACTCGCGAAAGAATAAGACAAATCGAAGCGAAGGCACTAAAGAAATTGCAGCATAAAAAAAGGCGGGATCAGCTCCGCGATTTTGCCTCCCCCGACAACGAATGGGATATGATTTGAAAAATGTTCCTCTGCTATTGGAGGAGATACTGCGCACCTCGCGACTCTGCAATGCTGTCGTGGATTTTACCCGATAAGGCAGATACCGCGCTCTCCATCAGATATTTCCAGAGGCTGGTTTTTTTCTTCGCCGCGTAAACAATAGCGGGTTTCCCTTCCATACCCGCTAATCGACCGGCAAGAAAAACGGCATCCTGAAGCCCCCCCAGTTCGTCCACTAACTTTACAGTGAGGGCCTGTCTACCGGAAAAGATCCGACCATCGGCGAGATTCAGGATTGCCCCCAGAGGGATTTTACGATTTTCAGATATAGTCTGTGTGAACTGGTCATAGATATCATCAACAATACCCTGTATCAGCTGCTTTTCTTCGACGGTCATTTCCCGCACGGGAGAGCCGATATCTTTGAATTTACCGCTTTTGACAACGGAAGATCGGACCCCGACTTTCCTCATAAGCTCCTGAATGTCTGCAAATTGCATCACCGCCGAAATACTGCCGGTAATGGTTCCGGGATTGGCCACAATCCTGTCTGCGGCGGTGGCAATCAGATATCCACCCGACGCTGCGACGGCCCCCATAGAGGCAACGACTTTTTTCCTTTTCCTGAGTTCACGGACAGATTGATAGATCTCCTGGGATGCCGCGACACCGCCGCCCGGTGAATTGATTCTCAGAACCACAGCCCTGATACCGTCATCATCCGCAAATTCGTCTATCTGATCGATGATATCGAAGCTATCGATGAGGATCCCTTCAATCCGGACCACACCGACTTTCGCGCGGAGATGAAGCGACCTGCCGTCTCCTTTGAGCAGACCCAAAGCGAAAACCAGGGCAAAAAAGACGACCCCGATAAAAAGCAAGATGCAGAACCCTAAAATAACGGGGTGTCTTCTCATAAAGCGATCTTAGGCAGCCTACTCTTCCGTATCGAGAATCTTGACCTTGACATCCGCCAGGGCTTTACTCAGACTGGAGCCGACATTTTCCCTGTTATTGATATATTGGTGGGCCGCGTGCCCATCGGCGCCCGCTTCAAAATCCTTGATGCTCAGGCGTATCTTCCGGCTTTTCGGATCCACGTTCTTTATAATGGCGGAAACCATATCGCCGACAGAAAATAACTCGGAAGAGGTCTTCACTCGTTTTGAACTCAACTCCGAGATATGGACAAGACCTTCGATCCCCTCTTCCAATTCGACGAAAATTCCGAAGTCGGTGATGTTCGTTACCTTTCCAGTGACGGGAGTCCCTGGCGGGTACTTGGCGTTCAGTTCCTCCCAGGGATTCTTTTCGATCTGTTTGAGTCCCAGAGAAAACTTTTCATGCTCGACATCGATGTTGAGTACCATCGCCTCGATTTCTTGTCCTTTCTTGAATATCTCGGAAGGATTCTTCACCCGCTGTTTCCAGGAAATGTCCGACATGTGGATCAGACCATCGATCCCCTCTTCCACTCCTACAAAGATACCAAAATTCGTAATGTTGCGAATGATCCCCTTGATGACGCTTCCCTCCGGATACTTCTCTTTCAAGGTCTCCCAGGGGTTAGGCGTGGTCTGTTTCAAGCCTAGGGAAATTCTTTTGGTTTCTATATTGATATCGAGAATCATGACGCCGATCCTCTGGCCTACGGACAGTATTTTTGAAGGATGTCTGATTTCCCTTGTCCAGAACATCTCGGAGACATGGATTAAGCCTTCTACGCCTGGTTCTATCTCCACAAAAACACCATAATCGGTCAGATTGACCACCCTTCCTTCGACTATAGAGTTGATCGGATATTTGTCTTTGATTGTCTCCCAGGGGTTCGGCGTGAGTTGTTTAAGGCCCAGCGCCACCCGTTCCTTCTCCCGATCAAATGCGAGTACCTGTACTCGAATCTTTTCCCCTTTGGAAAAATGATCGGAGGGACGCGTAATCCTTCCCCAGGAGATGTCCGTTACATGAAGCAGACCATCGATGCCGCCCAGGTCAATGAACAAACCGTAATCCGTTATGTTCTTGATAATGCCTTCTACGATCTTTCCTTCTTCGATATTCTGCAGCGTATCGTGTTTTTCGGCCTCGTGTTCCTTCTCCAGAATAGATCGTCTCGACAGGACGACATTATTTCTCTTTCGGTCGTACTTCAAGACGTTGAACTGGAATGACTGACCGACATAGCGATCCAGGTCCCGCACCGGACGAATATCCACCTGAGAACCGGGAAGAAAAGCAGGAATGCCGATATCCACAGACAACCCCCCTTTCACCCTTTCAACCACTATTCCCGTGATGGGGGAATTTTTCTCACATGCCGATTTCACATCATCCCAGATCTTGATCTTGGCAGCTTTATCCCTCGATAGAACGAGGTTTCCATCCTGATCCCGTCGATCCACGAGAACCTCAATCTCATCGCCGACTCGAATCGAGATATTACCTTGTTCATCCCGTAATTCTCTTGCAGGGATATATCCTTCCGTTTTCCACCCGACATCAACCATGATCGAATCCGCATTGATCTGCACCACCTTGCCGGATAAAACGCCGCCCATTTGAACGGACTGCAGGCTCTGTTCGTAAAGCTCCTTAAATCCTTCGCTCTCTTCCTTCCCCTGTGTCAGAGGATCGGAAAGTGGTTCTCCAATCGGTTCTTCGACTTTCCCGCCTGCATCCTGATCTGAGATTAAGTTATCATCGTTAACCATTAAACCCATACCCCCTGAAAGTTTTATGTTTTATACATATCGCAACGTAACACACTGATTTTTAAATATCAAGCAATTTTGGCCGATTCCAGCACTGGTTTATGGCGCCTTTCATGATATCAACCACTTCTGATATAGTTTTGTCCGTAGAATCGATTCTGATGGCATCCGGAGGCACTACGAGAGGTGCAATAGGTCGTTCACTGTCCTGACGGTCTCTCAGGAGTAAATCGCTTTCGACATCCCGAAGAGCGACGCCGTCTCCTTTCTCTAACAGTTCGTGATATCGTCTGCCCGCTCGCTCTTTTACCGATGCATCGAGGAAAAATTTGACCTCTGCATCGGGAAAGACAACGGTCCCCATATCCCTGCCTTCCGCCACCACGCCGCCGTCCATGGCGATATCGCGCTGCACGGAAAGAAGGAGTGCACGAACCAGCGGAATGGCGGATATCTTGGACGCCAAAAGCCCGATCCGCTCGGTCCTGATCTTCATCGTCACATCCTCACTATCCACCAAAACATGAAGATCACCCTCCTGGTTCTTTAGCTTCACATGCATGCGACGACAGAGCCCTGTGAGTTCTTTCTCCTCGCCCGTGAATCCCTTGCGGGTCAGATAATAGGCCACGGCCCGATAAAGGGCGCCCGTATCAAGATAGAGGAAAGAAAGCCAATCCGCAAGCAGTCTGCCGATCGTACTTTTTCCGGCGCCGGCCGGACCATCAATGGTGATAATAGGTTTTTCTCTCATCAGCTCTCTCTTCAATATATTATAGAAATATCATCCAAAAAGGTATCCTTTTTGTTATCGAAGGATAGGTGACGGCGGCCATGACGACCCCCAGTGCATCGAATATAACATCCCACAGTGATGCATCACGTCCGGGGACGAACGATTGATGCCATTCATCGCTGATCCCGTAGCAGGTTCCGATCACAATGGTCAAAGCAAAAAAGTGACGATTTGCAAAGGGATTCTTCTCTGCTAGAAACCATCGGCAGATCAGACATCCGAAGAAATAGTATACGCTGAAATGGGCCAGTTTATCGAAGCCGAAGAAGGAAGGCATCACATACGGAAATGTAGAGACCGAAGAGAGCAGAAATATCAGCCCGGCATACGCAAGGACAGGCGCCCCGTAGATAATCAGATGCCGTAAATATGATTTCTCCATTTAGTAAAGCAACTCTCTTTTCAAGTCCATACCCCCATCGCGGCGCGATTCTATACCATACGGAACCATTTACCACAATACGCTGATCGAGGGCTGGTTGCTTCAATCCTTCTTGCTCATCGCGAGCAAAAGGTATAGAATGGCAGAAAACCATTGGCGGCGAGGCACGGTTGCCGGAAACATGATGGAACATGGGATGAGAATAACAGTGCATTTCTATCATCGGCATATAAGGATTTCGCTATTTCTTGTAGTTTTTCTCCTTTTTGGGACACTGGATTCGATACAGGGGTCGGCCCGGGCATCGCTTTCACTCACCGAAGAAAAAAAATTGGGGGAGGAATTCCACGAAAAACTCGATAAGCTAAACGCCCTCTCGAAAAATGAACGGGCCAACGCATACCTCGCCCTTCTTGGCGAACGGATACTTATCCACAGCGACAAAGCCCCTTTTGTATTTAAATTCTCGATCATTCGGAGCTCGGCCATCAACGCCTTCGCCACACCCGGCGGCTATGTCTATGTGAATCAGGGGTTGATCAACCTGGTTGAGAATGAAGCCCAATTGGCCGGGGTTCTTGCCCATGAAATTGCTCATGTCAACGGCCGGCACATCTCCGAGATCATCGACAAATCAAAGGTGATAAGCCTTTCGGCACTGGCGGCCATTCTGGCCGGGGCCTTTCTCGGCGGCAGCGGAGATGCCGCTGCGGCGATTACCAGCTTTAGTATCGCGACGGCTACGACGTTATCACTCAAATACAGCCGGGAGCATGAGGAAGCAGCCGACAGAATGGGTATATCTTATCTCGTCGAAGCCGGATACAGCGGCGGCGCCGTATACGATTTCCTCAAGATCATGAGACGCTATGAATTCTATTCCAGTTCCATCCCCTCCTACTTTCTTACCCACCCCGGAACCGACGAAAGAACCCGTTATATCGACGCCCTGCTGCAGACCACCTACACCCGCAAAGGCGCAGACAGCATCCTGGGAAATCTCAAGCGGGTGCAGACGATCCTGCTCCTCGATAAAAAGACGAATGATTCAGACAACCTTCAACATTTTAAAGCGATTCTTAACGACAAACCCGGGGATATCGACGCTCTCTATGGCCTGGCCGTTACGCAGGACAGGATGGGAATGGTCCATGATTCTCTCGACACGTTTCGAAAAGCCTTGCGTTTGGCCCCCAATGATCCGGACATTCTCCGTGATATGGGAATTGCCTCCTATAAACTCGGACAGTTAACCGCCGCCGCCGCCTTACTTAACCGTGCACTCGGCATCAATCAGAACGACTCCGACACCTTCCTTTACCTGGGAAGAACGTATGAGGCCCTGGGCGATTTACCTAACGCGCTCGGTTTTTATAGGAAACTCGAAGAAAAGCATTTGGACGACGAAGAGACTTTTTACAATCTGGCCATGGCTTACGGCAAAGTGAATCAGCTCGGAGATTCGCATTACTATTTTGGTCTCTATTTCAAGAAAAAAGGAAAGACGGACAGCGCTCTTTTTCATTTTAAGGCAGCCATGAAGTATGTACCGCCGGATGCGGCCCGAGCACAGAAGATCACCAAGGAGATCGAATCGCTGAAACGCTGAATCAAAAAATAACGGCTTCGTAAAAAGGCCGCAGGCAAGGCGCGCGAATCCTGAGGAGTGAGGCGTACTTTGGCGTACGCCGCAATGACGAAGGATGAAGCGTAACGCAGCATCCGGCCTTTTTACAAAGCCGTCAACGAACGATCACATGGGGGCATACTTTTTCCAGGGTTGCCCGAATGATGGAAAATTCTTCCGGCGTGTAGGGTATCTCGGAAAGCACGGGGCGGGCCAGCGTCTTTATAGGGATACACGGCTGCAGCACATACAGGCGGGCTCGCTTGATTAATTTGGCAACGGATACCAAATCCTGAAGACCAAGTTGCGACCGGGCTACTGTGGTTCTGAACTCATATTTGATCCCTGACGCCATAATGAGTGCAATGCTTTTTTTGATCTTTGCCGTATCGACTTCCACCGAAGCAATCTGCCGGTATTTTTCCAGCGGCGCTTTTATATCCATGGCCAGATAGTCGACGAGTCGCTTGCTGATCATTTTTTCGAGAATGTCGGGTTTCGACCCGTTGGTGTCCAGTTTGGTAAGATACCCTCTTTTTTTCAACTCCTCAAAAAACTTTTCCAGGTCCGGCTGGAGCGTCGGTTCTCCGCCGGTCACAGTCACGGCCTCCAGCTTTCCCCTGCGTTTATCCAGAAATGAAAGAACGCTTTCTTCCGGTATGATCGGTCCGTATCGATCCGGATCGACCAGTTCCGGATTATGACAATAAGGGCAGCGGAAGTTGCATCCCCGGGTAAAAATGACAGCGCCGATCTTTCCGGGATAGTCGATAAGAGAAACCTGCTGCAGTCCTCCGATTTTCATTTTCAGAAGCGGTATACCCTTCGCAGTTTGAATTCTTCCTTCTTACCGTTATTCCATTGCTTGACCGGTCGGAGATAACCTACCACCCGCGAGTAGACCTCGCAGCGCTCATGACAGGCCGGACAGGTTTCGCTTTCGCCGTTCAGATACCCGTGCGACGGACAGATGCTGAAGGTCGGGGTAAAGGTGAGATAAGGCAGGTGATAATTTTCGCATATCTTTCTGACAAGGCTCTTAACCGCCCCCGGATCAGAAATCCGCTCTCCCGCATAGGTATGGAAAACCGTTCCGCCCGTATATTTGGTCTGGATATCATCCTGCAGATCGAGGGCTTCAAAGACGTCGTCGGTAAAATTGACGGGAAGCTGAGTGGAGTTTGTATAGAATGGTTCGGCCTTACTCTTCAGGTAGTTTTCCTCATTGGCACAGACAATATCCGGGTATTTCCTCTTGTCGCTCCGTGCCAGGCGGTAGGAGGTCCCTTCTGCCGGTGTGGATTCGAGATTGTAGTTGTTTCCCGTTTCCGTCTGGAACAGGATCAAACGGTCGCGCATGAAGCCAAGGACTGTCTTGGCAAAATTCTGTCCTTCCGGTGTGGCAATGTTCCTTCCCAAGAGGTTGAGACAGGCCTCGTTCATCCCCACCAGGCCGATCGTGGAAAAATGATTCTTCCAGTATTCGTTGAATCTCTCCTTGACGCTGCGCAGGTAGTAGCGCGTATACGGATAGAGGTTCCCGTCGGTGAATTTCTCGAGAACTTTTCTCTTGATCTCGAGACTCTCTTTTGCCGTCATCATCAGCCTTGCGAGGCGTTCAAAAAAAGCCCCTTCCGTATCGGCAAGGTAACCGATTCTGGGCATATTTATCGTGATGACGCCGATGGATCCGGTCAGAGGGTTGGAACCAAAGAGCCCTCCGCCCCTCTTCTCGAGTTCCCGGTTGTCGATCCGCAAGCGACAGCACATGCTTCTGGCGTCTTCCGGATTCATGTCCGAATTGATGAAATTGGAAAAATAGGGGACCCCGTATTTTGCCGTCATTTCCCACAATCCTTCGAGTTTCGGATCATCCCAGCTGAAATTTTTCGTGATGCTGTAGGTGGGGATGGGGAAGGTAAAGACGCGCCCCCTGGCGTCTCCTTCTGCCATGACCTCGAGGAATGCCTTATTGAAGAGGTTCATCTCCTCCTGAAAATCCCCATATGTCTCCTTCTGCGGTTTTCCCCCGACGATGACATTCCGGTCGGTGTAATAGCTTGGGACTTTGATATCGAGCGTAACGTTGGTAAAAGGCGTCTGAAAACCGACCCTTGTGGGGACGTTGATGTTGAAGATAAATTCCTGCAGCGCCTGCCGGATCTCCGGATAGGTCAGTTTATCATAACGGATGAAAGGGGCGAGCAGGGTGTCAAAGTTTGAAAAGGCTTGCGCTCCTGCTGCCTCTCCCTGGAGAGTATAGAAAAAATTGACCACCTGCCCCAGGGCGCTGCGGAGATGCTTGGCCGGTTTGCTTTCCACTTTTCCGGAAACACCCCTGAATCCCTCCATAAGAAGATCAAAGAGATCCCACCCGACGCAGTACACCGAAAGCAGGCTCAGGTCGTGGATGTGAAAATCCCCTTCCGTATGCGCCCTGCGAATTTCGGGGGAATAGATTTCGTTCAGCCAGTAGACCTTGCTGACCTCTGAAGAAATATAATTGTTCAACCCTTGGAGAGAATAATCCATATTACTGTTTTCATTTATCTTCCAATCCGTCTTTTTTAAATAGTGATCAACAAGATCCACCTCCATCCTGTTGGTGATCTCTCTAAGGCGGGCGTGCTGATCACGGTAGATAATATAGGCTTTTGCTGTTTTCCGATAAGGCGAAGCGAGGAGTACCTCTTCGACGATGTCCTGGATCTCTTCGACGGTGATGATCCGGCTGTCAAAGACCTTTTCCGCCAGATTCAGAACCCGTATGGTGAGTTTTTTTGAAACGGCGGTATCGAAATCACCGGTCGCCGCCCCTGCCCTGGCAATGGCATTGGTGATCTTCTCCGCATTGAATT
>MICN01000062.1 GCA_001829875.1 Syntrophus sp. GWC2_56_31 | reverse complement strand
AACCGATGCGACTGACACTTCATGCCCAGTGGGGGCTCGGAAGGATGGCATGAAGATGGAGGACCCCAGAGATTTCGCAAAACGATGGCGCCGTTTGGGTCGCCGGGCGTATCGAAATGAACCAGCGACAGGATCACCCTCCCGCGGCCGAAGCGCCCCTCTACGACCACCGGCGCACCGCGCAGTCGCGCCGGGTTTAAAAGAATCCCGTAGCGCTGCTCCAGCTCAGACCAGCCGATGATCCCCCCGTCGGCGACATTGATATCCGCACTGAAGGCGTCCGCCTGTGCTTCTTCATATCTGGCCAGTATCTCGACCTTCGGATCCTCGACCTGGAACTGCGACGGCCACCAGAGACAGAAAACAGGTGTATGGATATCTCGCCAGATCTCGTAGTCGGCGCAGGACAGACGGATAGGGCCGCTGAAGCTGGGGACCCTGTCTCCTGAAGACTTTCTCTTGACCGGCAGGAGATCCAGTCCTTTTTCCGTGGCCATCCCCGCACCGCCGCAGATCCCGAGGTAAGCGCCGCCGCCTGCGACAAAACGGCGGATCTCCTCCATGCCCGCATCTCCGAGGGCGCTGAGCTTGTTCGACGCCCAGCCGCCCGGAACAAAGATCATCCGGTAATCGGCGAGCCCCCCCGCCCGGATATCCTCCGACCGGAGGAGGTCAAAGGGCAGTCCCGCCTCCTTGAGCGCCCGCCAGGCCATCAACCCCCAGAGGAGCGATTCGTCCCAGAGAAGGGCGCAGGGTCTTTTCGGCAGTTTTTCCGCCTCGCAAAAAGTATGACCGTTGTTCACTGACACCCCGTCTTCGTATTTCTCCCTGTATGAAAGGTCAGGGAAAACCAAGAAGTAATCTATATCTATTTTTTTACCTTTTTCCAAACAAAATCATATCCGCTCTTTTTTCTTGCAACCGCAAAATTTCTATGCTATACATGTCTATACATGTACGTCACTTATTTCACCTAAGGAGGAAAAAATGGGATTATCACGAAGAGATCTGATGAAAAAAGCGGGAATGGCGGCGATGGGGACCGGATTTGCCGGTTTGACTCTTTCCATGGCCAACAGCGCCATCGGTGCGGGGGAGCAGACCAAAATACCCGATCTTCCCTGGCCCTATAAAAAACTCGACCCGGCGGCAGTGGCGGAAGCGGCTTACGCCGGATTCTACAAGGGGGCATGTTCCTATGGGGTATTCGAATCGATTGTCGCTCCGCTGAGGAAAGAGATCGGCTTTCCCTATACGATGATGCCCTCGACCTTGCTTGTTGTTGGGCAGGGAGGGGTGGCAGACGTGGCATCCCTGTGCGGGTCATTGAATGGGGCGGCCAGCGCCATATTTTTAGTCACGGGCGGCATGGATAAGAAACCGAGGGAAGCGGCCTATGCCATCATCCAGGATGTCTTCCTTTGGTATGAGCAGACGGCGCTCCCGGATTACAGACCGAAGAATCCCAAATATGAGATTATCAAATCGGTCTCCGGCTCCAATCTCTGTCACGTTTCCGTGTCCAAATGGTGCAAGGCGTCAAAGTTCAAATCCTTTTCCAAAGAGCGGTCCGAGCGTTGCGGCTGGCTCACCGCTTCAGTTGCAAAGCACACGGCGGAAGCGCTCAACAAATATGCCGACGGCGCCTTCAAGATGGCGTACCCCCTTTCGGCCGCCGCGCAGGCTTGCAGGAGCTGCCACGATAAAGGGAGCACGCTCGAAAACACGAGGGGTATGAGCGATTGCGGCGGATGCCACTTCACTCCATCCATGAAACAAGTGCATCCGAAAATGTAAGGCACCGAAAAAGAGAAAAAAGATCCCCTTAAAACCCTTTGATTTTGGGCTGCGGGGGGTCTTTTTTCTCTTCGGGTGTATCACACACACTGCCGCATCCTCATACACCGTCAGGACTTCATATGATCCACTATACAAGGAAATCAATCCAACCCTTTTCGAACATAAAACACCTTGACAAACCCTCTTGCGTATAGGTAAATTTGCCAATAAATACAGTTTGCCACTGCTGGGGATGGTGGCAACAATCTGAATTCAAGGATGAAGACCATGGAATACCCCGAAAATAGTTACCTCACAAAGCACCGCCAGATCATTGAAGCTTTAACTGCGCAGATTCAAGCGAATCAACTGAAGCCTTATGATCGCCTCCCCTCGGAGAAAGAGTTGTGCGCGCAATGGCAGACGAGTCGGAGCACGGTGCGCAAAGCGATGGATCAGCTCGCGGATCGGGAACGGATCTTTCGTGTGCCCGGTAAAGGCAGTTTCGTAGCGTTCCCGAAGATATTGCATCAAACGTCCCAGATTCTGAGCTTTACAGAAAAAATGAAGGCGCAAGGTCTGGAGGTTGAGACGAAACTTATCCTGAAAGAGCTGATCGATCCCAGCGAGGAGGTCGCTGCGGCCCTGAAGCTTGCCAAATCTGCCCGCGCTTTAAAGATCCAGCGGTTGAGGATTGTAAAAGGCGAGCCGATGGTCCTGCAAACCGCCTTCATGCCCGCGAACCTCTGCGAAAACCTCATGAAAGAGGATCTCGAATCGCAATCCCTGAATCGTTTGTTTCAGGAGCAGTGCGATATCCGCCTGTCCCGAAGCGATATCTGGATCGAAGCTCCGATCATTTCCAAAAAAGAAAAGAAACTGCTCGGGAATCCACATGTCCCCCTTTTTTTGGCCGTTGTAGGTGTGACGTTCGACCAGAACGGCAAACCGGTACGCTTCAGTCGCGGCATCTTTCGCGGGGACCGGGTACGGTTGAAGATCAGCGACTCGGCGGTCTTTGAACTGGATTATTCGAGTCTGCTGGGTTGAGTAAAGGAACAATATGACCAAATGTTTCGAAGGGATCTACCCGCCGGTCATCACAAGCTTTACGGAAGAGGGCGATGTTTATGAAACAGGGATTCGCAATGTGATCCGCTACCTGATGAGCGAAAGGGTCCACGGCTTTTTCATAAACGGCTCTTACGGCAGCGCGGTCCTGATGACCATCGAAGAGAGGAAAAGGGTGGCGGAAATCATCCACGATGAGGTGAAAGGCCGCCTCCCGATCATCACCCATGTCGGCGAAGCATCCACGCGGGCGACGATCGAGCTGGCAAAACACGCCGAGGAACTCGGCTCGGCGGCGGTGGCAGCCGTTGCTCCCTACTATTATTCCGGAGCGGACGCATACGATGAGAGCCAGATCGTCCGTCATTTCGCCGATATCGCAGCATCGGTCCGTGTGCCTACCTTCATCTATAACAATCCACGAACAAGCGGCTACACTCTGACATCCGAATTGTTGGCCAAGTTAGTGGCGGTCGGAGTCCTTGGAATGAAGGATTCCAGCGGCAGCTTCACGCTGCTCGGAGAGTTCAATCAGGCGGCGACCCGTGTGAATCCGGACTTCGCCTGCATGAGCGGTTCGGTAGGGCTGATGCAGCCGGCATACAATATCGGCATCAAGGGATGCATCTCGGGAACCGCAAACGCCTTTCCCGAGCTGACCGTCGCCCTCTATCGGGCACTGGAAGCCCACGATTGGAAGAAGTCCGGCGAGCTGCAAAACCTAGTCATTGCGGAGCGAAAGATTCAATCTGCCGGCGGATTCCGTCCGGCGGGATGTTACACCTTTCTCAAGCTGAAAGGGATCGATTGCGGCACCGTTCGCCGCCCCTGGCGGGAACCGAATGATCGGGAGGCGCGCTACATGAAAGAAGAGGCGATCAAACTCGGCCTGCTCAAAGGATACGGTGGTCATCATGTCGGATGAAAAGGATGGTGTGAAGGAAGAACTCCAGGGGTACAAGGCGAAAATCACCCCCTCGACAAAAGCGCAGCTTATCTGGAGCCGAGACCTGATCTTCTCAGGGACGACGCCGCAGGGTTATGAGCTCGATTTCGACGCCGACTCCCAATGGGGCTGCAAGCCGACGGAGGCCCTTCTGATGTCCCTGGGCGGCTGCATGGCGATCGACATCGTATCGATTCTCAAGAAGATGCGGATGGATATCAGAGGTCTTCGGATCGACATCACGGGGGAGCGGAATCCCGACCCGCCCCAGTACTTCAAGGCAGTAGAGATGACCCTCCACCTGACCGGTCACAACCTGGACCCCCAACGGATCGACCGCGCCATTGCCCTTTCCCGGGAGAAGTACTGCTCCGTATACAATTCCCTGCGCCCGGATCTCGACCTGAAGATTCAATATATCATCGAGGATGAATCCGCACCCCAATAAACTCCGGATGTCACAATTCAGGCTCGCCGCGCACAGGGCGGGGCTTCCCGGTAAGGAAGAGATCTGTCTTCTATTGCGCCCCTTAACCCCGCCTGCAAGGCGGGGCTTGCGGGTTGCGCTCCCGGTCGTAGATACGCTTCCGTCAGACATTCACTGTGCCGGACCTATCGAAAGCCAAAAGCCTTCGACAAGGTCCGGCACGTTCCGTATGATCACTTCCCTACGCTGCTCAGAAAGTCGGCACCGGGAAGAGGACGCCTCCGAAGATCAGGTAGGCCAGGATGAGCGTCAAGACGATGTTGAACGCTTGGGCGGTGAGAAACACAAAGGCCGGCTTTCCGCCGCCCATCGCAATGAGCTCGCTGAATTTGGTCTCCAGACCGATGCAGAGGAACGCCAGCGTGAACCACCAGCCCCGGAGCCCCGTGGTAGTCCCCGTTACGGCTTTCGCCTGAGCTTCAGTCATGAAAAAGGAAAAGACGATGGAAGCAACGATGAACCCGAGGACGAACTTGGGGAAACGGGTCCAGATATCCATGAGGCTCGGCTTCGCCCCCCCTGCCGCCTGCCCTTTGAAGGCAAACCAGAGGGCCAGGAGGAACGCGGCCACACCGATCAGGACGTTCTGGGCCATCTTGACGACGACGGCCACACCCATAGCCTCGGGCCCGGCGATCGCGCCCGCGGCCACAACGGCACCCGTCGTGTCGATGGTCCCGCCGAGCCACGCCCCGGCAACGGCCGGAGACATACCGACAGACTTGGCAATAATGGGCATGAGGATCAACATGGGAATAGCACACAGCAAAACCAGGGAGATGGTGTGGCTGACCTTCTTGGAATCGCCCTGGACGGCGCCGCCGGCGGCGATTGCGGCCGAGACGCCGCAGATCGAGACGGATGTTCCGATAATGGACGCAAACTCATCGTCAAGACCCACTTTGCGGGCGAACCAGAGACAAAAGTAGAAGACGAGCCCGATAACCAGAATGGACTGAACCATTCCATAGGCGCCCACCTTGGCGATGGTGCCGAAGAGGACCTCGGCGCCGAGGAGGACCAGACCGATCTTGATAAAATATTCCGTCTTGATGGCCGTTTTCAACCACGCGGGCACGCCTACGGTGTTGCTGATCAGAAGACCGAAGATCAGGGACCAGAAGACGACTTCCAGACCGTAATATTTGACGATGTCGTTTTCGGAAACGAAATAGGCAAGGGCCGAGAGGATAAAGACGATGGGAAAACCAGCGATAAACTTGCCTACCGGCAGTCCCATGAAGGCCATACCGATGACGCCGAGGATCGCGAATCCGATAAACAGGTAGAGCACCTTCATGAGGTTTTCACCTCCGAAGACTTTTCCCACGGTCGCCCCTGCGTCACCCTTGATGTCGGCAGACAGCTTTGCGGCCTTCTTTTTGAAATCCTTGTCCTTTACCTCCTTCGCGGCCGCTTCCATTTTGCCGGCGGCTGCGCCGATCGCCTTGCGGTCCTTGGCATCCAGGGCCGCTTTAAGCGCCACTGCTTGTTCCTTCAAAGCGGGTTCAGCCTTCGCCTCGGCGTCCATGGCTGCGGAATCCACTTTTTTGGCATACCCGGCGATCTTGTCCTGGAAGGACCCATCCCCGACCCATTTCCATTTGGGCAGCGACATCGTCGCCCCCGCCAGGAAGAAAATCAGGATGAAAAACCCGATCCAGACGGACATCCAATCGTCGCTTTTCCACAGAACAGACCAGTTGATACCGTTATTTTTCTCTGCCATAATCCATACCTCCCTTCATAATAAAAGATTTTACGGCAATATAGAAACTTTAAACACGTTGTGGCATATCTTGATCGAATAGAGTATACTGCCAAACGTATAGACATGTATAGCAGGGCAATTTTTTTATTGCAATAAAAAAATTACGGGTAACAGGGGGGAAAATGATAACCTCTGCAGAGGAAGCCTATATCCTGACAAAGGCTTATGTTCCTGAGCACATCGTGAGCCTCATGACCCTGATCTCGAAAGGCGATCCTTTCCTCGCAGAGGATTATCTTGGTTTTGTAAAGGACAACTGGCTCATTCTTGTGGGATATCCGCTTGAAGGGAATTTTTCCCAGGGAAGGTGTGAGAGGATTTTAGAACAGACCGTTGAGACATTTCGACCCGAGGTCCTATGGTTCATCGGACCGGAGGTACCTTCTCCCCTCACGGACTCCTGCAAGGAAAGACAAACGGATCAATACTATACGCTCGACATTGAGCAGACCAAAATTAAGCCTTCCCTCCAGCGGGCGGTCGATAAAGCCTCAGAAAAATTGATCATCGAGAGGGGACACTCTATTGGTAAGGAACATGAGGCGCTGATCTCAGAACTTATAAAGAGGGGAAAATTGCCCGATCGAGTGAGAGAACTCTACCGCGCCATGCCCGATTATGTCGGCCGCTCATCGAGCGCTTGGATGCTCAACGCGCGTGATAACAAGGGGAGACTCTGCGCCTTCACCGTCGTCGAACTTGGGGCAAAGGATTTCTCCGCCTACATCCTGGGTTCGCATTCAAAAAAACATTATGCGCCCCATGCCTCTGATCTGCTTTTTCTCGAAATGATCAACTTGACGCGGGAACACGGGAAAAACACGATCAATTTAGGACTGGGAGTGAATGAAGGAATCCGAAGATTCAAGGAGAAATGGGGCGGGAAGCCATTCCTCGCGTACGAGTTCTGCGAGAGCCGATATGGGGCGGCGAGGAAGTTCTCGCTGACCGATGCACTCATGGGCACATTTGGCTATACGAAAAACGTAGCGAGGGGTCGATGAACCTATTCCCCTGGAAGGAAAAGCGCTTGCAGACGGTTTGGCGGGTGGGGAAAAACGGCAGGGACTCCTTTCTCGTCGGAACGGCCCACTTTTCCCCGATCAGTTTCCGGAAGGCGTTGACCAGGCTGGTCCAGGAGTCCGAAACCGTCATTTTTGAGGGACCTCTCGATCGGGAGAGCATGGCCACGGTTGCCCGGTACGGCGCGCGTGGAGAGGGCACTCCCTCTGTATACGATGCCCTTGAACCCGCCGTCATCCGGGAGATCAACCGGCAACTGGCCGATCGATCGGTACAGGCCACCATGGCGGGTTCCTTTTTGGATCTCATGAATGTAAAGACTTCCGGTTTTCTTGAACAACACGTACGGGGAGTCCGCCCCTGGATGGCTTTTTTCACGACGTGGTCCGCCTTTTTGAACTGGAAACATTCCATGGATGTGGAAGCCTTTCATATCGCCCGTGAGCTAGGAAAACAAATCGCATTCCTGGAAACGATCGAGGACCAGCTCGAAGCCCTGGATGGAATTCCTTTTGAAAGAATTGTGAATTACTTCAATCGATTCAAGTATTGGAGCGCTCACCGAGAGCGGTTCTCAAAGATTTTCCTCGAAGGGCATTTACAGAAATACCTTTCGGTTACGGGAGAATTCCCGACCCGCTGCGAGTCCATCATCGGAAAGCGCGATCCCATTTTTTTCCGAGGAATAAAAAGCGCCTTCGAAAAAGGCCGAACAAGCGCCTTTGTAGGGGTCGGCCACATCCCCGGGATCAAAAAAATGTTTCTCGCCGAGGGATACAGGATGATTCAGGAAGAACCATGATCACGACCGTGCAAGAGGACTATATCGAACATCACGCGTATGTGCCTGAACATATTCCCCAATACGTCACCCCGATTACACAGGCGGAACCGTTTCTCTTTGGAGAGTTTCTCGTTTATGCGAAGAAAGGGCATCTCATTCTCGTTGGATATCCTCTAAATGCATCCTTTGAAGAGAAACGTCTGGAAAAGGCCCTCGACGATGCCGTCAGACGTTTTAACCCGGAAAGCGTCGCTCTGATCGCGCCTGCAATTCCCCCTTCCCTCCAAAATGACCTTCATCCCCCCATAGACCATTACTATCGCCTGGACCTGTCGACCGTATCCGTTTCGCAAAAATCGAAGAATATGTTAAGGCGGGCGGGAAGAGAGCTTTCCGTAAAGGAAAGCCACAGTTTTGATCGGGAACACAAACAAATGATTGAGGGGTTCCTGAAGGGACATCGATTGGATGAGGCAACCCGGTTCATCTTTCAGAGAATCGACGCCTATCTCTTGTCCTCAAGGACGGCATTGATCTTCGAGGCGAGAACCGGCGACGGGGGGCTCGTTGCCTTCGACGTTGCCGAATTCAAGCCAAGGAACTATGCCGTGTACATGTTTAACTTCAGATCTGAAACCCGTTATATCCCGGGGGCCTCGGATCTTCTGCTTTCGGCTGTCATGCGGCAGGCCGCCGCGGAGGGGAAAAAATATATCAACCTGGGGCTGGGCGTCAACCCCGGGGTCACGTTCTTTAAAGCGAAGTGGGGAGGCGAAGCCTTTCTCCCCCATGACTTTTGCCTGTACCATCCGCCAAGAAAAGGACTTCTGGAGATGCTTCTCCGCGGACTATGAGGTGATTGAAGCCATGATAGAAAAACTGTTCGGCAGGTTTCTGCAAAAAAGCAAAAGAAGACCCTTCTCGACATGGCAGATCGAATTGACCACCCGCTGTCCTCTCCTGTGCAAGATGTGCATCCGCTCGGAAAATTCCGATTGGCAATTCCAGGACATGCCTTTTGAGGATTTCAAAAAAATCCTTCCTCACCTGAAGGACGTTGAAACCGTTGTCCTCGAGGGTTGGGGCGAATCCCTGCTCCATAAAGATCTTTCCGAATGCATCAGGCTGGTCAAGAAGGAGGGGTCCAAGGTGGGTTTCGTCACCAGCGGCATGGGATTGACAAAGAATCGCGTCTCCGAACTCATCGAAGCGGGCATAGATTTTGTGGGTTTCTCGATCGCGGGAACAACCCCGGAAACGCACGATGCCATCCGGGTCAACTCCCACCTTCCAGAGGTTCTTTACGCCATTCGTCTGTTTCAGGAAGAGCAAAAACACCGAGGGCTCCTTAGACCTAAAATGCACCTCATCTTTCTCATGGTCAAAGACAACATCCATGAGGTTCCTTCGGTTCCCTCTTTTACGAAAGAAGCGGGCCTTGAGGAAGTCATTCTTACCAATATTTGTCATACGATTAATATCTGGCAGGAAACACAGAGGGTCTTTGTCTGGGGGAATGTCAGGAACCAATATGAAGAGCTTGTTAAGCAGGCGGAGATCAATGCGCGCAAGTTGAAGATACGCATCAAGAGACCAAACCTGTCTGCCATCGATGTGCCTGTGTGCGCCGAGAACCCGTTCGGAAGCCTTTACATCTCCGCTGAGGGAGAGGTTTCCCCCTGCGTCTATCTCTACCCGCCTCTGCCGTCGCCTTTTAAACGTATCTTCTGTGAGAAGGAATACAGGACGGACCAGGTCAGTTTCGGAAACATCTTCAGAGAACCTTTCTCTACGATATGGAACGGCAGCAATTATGATGCGTTTAGAAACCGTTTTCGGGAACGAGAAAAGACCTATAGGGATTTATACTTCTCGCTCCTGGACAGCCCAAGGTTGAGAAGCCCCGAGGCGAGCGCCTTTCCGGAACCTCCGGAACCGTGCAAATCCTGCCATAAAATCCTGGGAATCTAACCGGGCCCTTACCGGGCCGGCCGCTTTACAACAGAGAAGATGTATGGTAGAAGCCTCCCGGCAATTCACGGGAAAGATTTTTAATTTTTTCATTGCTATAATACAAACCCTCTGCTATACATGTCTATACGTTTGAATTCATCCTATAAGGAGGTACGGTTTATGGCAAAGAGAGAGACGCCCCTTCTGGATCAACTGGAAAGGGGGAAATGGCCGAGTTTCGTCAAGGACATGAAGGAGGCGGCCGAAAAAAATCCCATGGCGGAGGATCTGCTGGGACAGTTGGAGCTCTCCTACAAAGACAAGATCGGTCACTGGAAACACGGCGGCATTGTCGGTGTCAAAGGTTACGGTTCCGGCGTGATCGGGCGCTACTCGGACCGTCCCGACCTGTTCCCAAATGTTCAGGCCTTCCACACGATGCGCGTCAACCACCCCACGGGTTGGTTCTATAAGACCGATGCGCTCCGCCGTCTTTGCGATGTCTGGGACAAGCACGGCAGCGGTCTGACCAACATGCACGGCTCCACCGGGGATGCCATCCTTTTGGGAACAACGACAGATCACATCCAGCCCTGTTTCGACGATCTTACAGAAGCCGGCTACGACCTCGGCGGCTCCGGTTCCGCACTGCGGACTCCGAGCGCCTGCGTGGGACCGGGACGGTGCGAATGGGCCTGTGTCGACTCTCTCGATATCTGTTACGACATCACCATGACTTACCAGGACAAGATGCACCGCCCGATGTTCCCGTATAAATTCAAGATCAAGGTTTCGGGCTGCCCGAACGACTGTGTCGCCTCCATCGCCCGCGCGGATTTTGCCGTCATCGGCACCTGGAAAGGGGATATCCGCATCGACCAGGGAGAGGTGGAAGCATACGCCGCATCCGGACTCGATATCCAGAAGGAGGTCTGTGATCTCTGCCCCACGAAGTGCATGGAGTGGGACGGGAAAAGACTGAAAATCGACAACGGGGACTGTACCCGGTGCATGCACTGCATCAATCTGATGTCGAAGGCACTGCGGCAAGGTGGAGAGAGGGGCGCTACCATCCTTATCGGCGGCAAAGCGCCGATTTTGCAGGGGGCTCTCCTTTCCTGGGTCATCGTACCGTTCATGAAGCTGGAGCCGCCCTATGAGGAGCTGAAAGACCTGATCCTCCGGATCCAGGACTGGTGGGACGAATACGGCAAATCGCGGGAGAGGCTCGGCGAGCTCATCAAGCGTCTGGGGATGAGGGTTTTCCTGCGTGCGGTGGGATTGCCCGCGGTACCGCAAATGGTCAAGGCCCCGAGGACAAACCCCTACGTCTTCTTCTGGCCCGAAGATATCAAAAAGGAGGTGAAGTAACATGGCAAAGACGGATATCGGCCCCCCCGATTACAAAACCATGTTGCCCCCTGTGATTGCCCGCAATTACGGGAAATGGCGCTATCATGAAATCCCCCAACCGGGCGTCCTGGTGCACACGGCGGATTCGGGCGAGAAGCTCTATTCGGTCCGCGCCGGTTCGCCGCGCCTCGTGTCGACCGATCATATCCGGGAGATCTGCGCGATCGCCGAAAAGTACTGCGACGGCTACCTGCGCTTCACGAGCCGCCACAACATCGAGTTTCTCCTGGCCGACAAGGACAAGGTGGCCCCGCTGCTGGCCGAACTCGAAAGCAAGGGCTACCCCGTCGGCGGTACGGGACACGCCATCTCGAATGTCGTCCACACCCAGGGATGGGTGCACTGCCATACGCCGGCGACGGACGCCTCCGGGCCGGTCAAGGCGCTGATGGACGAGATCTACGACTATTTCACCACGATGAAACTTCCCAACCATGTGCGGATCGCCCTGGCTTGCTGCCTGAATATGTGCGGCGCCGTCCACTGCTCGGACATCGCGATCCTCGGCATCCATCGGACGGTTCCCAAGGTGGACAACACGCGTGTTCCGAACGTCTGCGAAATACCGAGCACGGTGGCCTCCTGCCCCACGGGCGCCATTCGCGGGGATATGAAAAACAAGACCGTCACTGTAAACGACGAGAAATGCATGTACTGCGGCAACTGTTACACCGTCTGCCCGGCCATGCCCCTCGCCGACCCCGACAACGATGGGATCTCCATCTGGGTGGGGGGAAAGGTCTCGAACGCCCGCAGCGCACCCTCGTTTTCCAAACTGGCGATCCCCTTCCTCCCGAACAACCCGCCGCGCTGGCCGGAAGTCGTCGATGCCGTGAAGAACATCATCGAGGTCTACGCCAGCCACGCCAGGAAGCATGAACGGGTCGGGGAATGGATCGAACGGGTCGGATGGGAACGGTTCTTCTCCCTGACCGGCATCCCGTTCAC
Source organism: Syntrophus sp. GWC2_56_31 (assembly GCA_001829875.1). Lineage (GTDB taxonomy): Bacteria > Desulfobacterota > Syntrophia > Syntrophales > UBA5619 > JAKAFS01. Next base: position 23,436 of record MICN01000062.1, on the reverse strand, counting down.
GGACAAGCACATCGATGATTTCGATATGGCTACGGAATCCTTCCATTCATCGACGCTGTTCAAATGGAGTTAGCCATGAGCGATGACTTGAAAGCGAAAGTCCTGGACGGATTCCGCCAGAAATCGATGGGCGACAAGAAGATGTTTTATATCAGGGAGGTCGTCCGGTGGTTCCCCGATGAGGACCGGCAAGCGATACAGACCGTCGTCAAGGAGCTGCTCGATGATGAGGTGCTCAGGTACTGGTCGAGCGGCAGTTCAACCTACCTCATGCTAGCGGAATTCTTTCCCAAGGAATGAGGGGCATGCTCTGCGCAGGTGTCGCCGGATGAATGCGACACGACCCCGTCTGGTCCTGGCCGCCCTCCGGGGCGGCGCGGGGAAGACCACAATTTCCGTGGCCTTGACCGTAGCCCTCCGCAGACGGGGGGTCGGTCTTGTGACCTTCAAGAAGGGGCCCGACTATATCGACGCCGCCTGGCTCTCCCTGGCGGCCGGAGCCCCCTGTTACAACCTGGACACCTTCCTGATCGGCCGGGAAGCGGCGGTTCGCTCTTTCTCACGCCGGGCGCCGGAGGATTCCCTTTCCCTGATCGAGGGGAACCGCGGTCTCTATGACGGGATGAATTCGGAGGGAGAGTACAGCACGGCAGAGCTGGCAAAACTGCTCCACTCCCCCGTCGTTCTGGTGGTCGACTGTGACAAGGTCACCCGGACGACGGGGGCGATGGTTTTGGGGTGTCAAACGCTCGATCCGGCGGTGAACATCCGGGGCACGATACTCAATCGCGTGGGAGGCAAGCGCCATGCAGCAATGGTGCAGAGGTCCATCGAGGCATACTGTCATATCCCCGTGCTGGGCGTTGTCCCGCGAATGGAACACCTCCCCTTTCCGGAGAGGCATCTGGGGCTGATTCCACCCCAGGAACACGACCGGGCCCGGAAGGCCCTGGACGCGGCGGGCGATATTGCCGATAGGTTTTTGGATATTGACGGGCTGATGCGTGTCGCCCATGAAGCCCCGCCCTGGAGCATGGTAACGGATCGAAATGCGACCCCGACAATCGCAATCGCCTCGGAAAGGGTTCGGATCGGCGTGATTCGGGACGCGGCCTTTCAGTTCTACTATCACGAAAACATCGAGGCTCTGGCCGAGGGAGGCGCCGAGGTTGTAGAAATCAGTGCCCTCGAGGAGAGAAACTTTCCCGACGTCGATGCACTGTACATCGGCGGCGGTTTTCCCGAGACGCAGGCGGCACGCCTCGCCGAAAACGAAGGCTTCCGCCGTTCTCTTCGTGATGCCGCCGAAAGCGGCCTTCCGATCTATGCCGAATGCGGGGGTTTCATCTATCTGGGTGAATCCCTCACCGTCGGCGAAGCGAATTACCCCATGGTCGGCGCCCTGAGCGTTTCGTTCGGCGTGGAAAAACGCCCCCAGGGACATGGGTACACGGTCCTGGAGGTGGATGGGGAAAACCCTTTTTACCCCGTCGGCACGCGGTTGAACGGTCATGAGTTTCACTACTGCCGGATCCTCTCCCGCGGGGAGGGCGCCGAACGGACCGCCTTCCATGTCAGGCGGGGAATGGGTCTGGACGGAAAAAGGGAGGGCATGACCCGGAAGAACATCCTTGCCGGTTTCACCCATGTCCACGCTTTAGGAACGCCGCAATGGGCGCCGGCCTTGATTGGCGCAGCAAGGAGATATCATGCTCAAAAACGAGCTTAACCCCCTCGCTGAGGGAAGGGTAACACAATAATAATCGGTAAAGGAGAATGAAAAATGCCCATCATCGAATTGGCAGGCAAAACGTACGAAGTGGATGAAGACGGATTCCTTCAGGAACTGGACAAGTGGAGCGAAGAATTCGCCCAGGCCTACGCAAGCGCGGAGGATATCGAAGGACAGTTGACGGAGGAGCACTGGAAGCTGATCAACTATCTGCGCAACTATTATCAGCAGTTCGGTATCGCACCCATGATCCGCAAGATCTGCAAGGATTGCGGCGTCGATATGAAGAAACTCTACGAGCTCTTCCCCACGGGGCCGGCCAAGGGGGCGTGCAAGCTCGCGGGCCTTGCGAAACCGACGGGCTGCGTCTAACGAGACGTTACGAACACAACAGACATGGCCGTGCGATGCCCGGCTCCAGCGAGAGTGGGGCTTCCGCACGGCCGCCTTTATAAGTCCGCGGTCATACTACCAGGGGAACCGGAAACTTAAGGAAACATCCTATCCCTTGGACTCATAATGAAATGTAACCGAGAGGGGATCGGGATTGAGGGACCGTGATCCTTGTCATTCGCGGTCATGCGATTCATTGATGCAAAAAGAAAGTTTGCGTATGTCGAATGAATTAAGGGTTAATGAGAAGATAATCCGCTTGATGGTCGGATTCATCACCGACATAGAGAATATGGATGGGATCGCATATTACGCCCGGCCGGATTTAACACTGGGAGCCGGATTCGGCACGGCGATTTCCACCCAGGGGGGGCCAAAAGTACAGGAGGCGTTGAAAAAGTTCGGCAGCGCCAACGTTACCGATGTCGTCGCCACCAGCGGGGAAAACCTTAAAGCCCGGTACATCCTGCACGCTGTCGGTCCCCGGTTCCAGGAAGAGGATAGCGAGGAAAAACTGAGGAAAACCATGCTGAACGCTCTCCGGAAGGCGGAAGAGTATAAACTGCGGAGAATCGCCTTTCCGGCCATGGGAGCGGGATTCTATGGGATTCCGCTGGAGGTCTGCGCCCGCGTCACCATGGGCGCCGTTAGGGAGTTCTTGGAAAAAGCGGCCGAACTTGAGGAGGTTGTTTTCTGCCTTCGCGACTCCCGGGAATTGAACGTTTTCCAAGAACATCTGCAGAAGATGAGAGGATAGGATGAGCGAATCCCTTCGTTTTGTTTCCGATGATTTGCAGTTGATGGCCATGAGCTTCATGGCTCTTGTCTATATTTTGCGTATCCGTTGGCTGTTGAAATTCAAAGCATCCCGGGATCGGCAGGCGCCTTCCGAAAACAGGGATGCCTCTTCGTTCAAGGGGATTGTCTATTCCTGGGCGAATATTGCCATGCCCTGGTCCATGGAGAGCACCCGCCGCATGTCTTTTTTCTATATTCAATTCGTGGTCTTCCATCTCACTATGGCGGCCAATATCGGCATGTCTATTGTCATTCCGTATGCACCCGGTCTGATTAGACCCATGATCGTTGTCCGCCTTCTCCAGATCCTGTTTGCAGCGGCATGCGCTATCGGTTGCTACCGAATGTTCCGCCGTCTCAGTAATCCGGCGATGCGGCTGATCAGTACTCCGGACGACTATTTTTCCCTGGCCCTGCTGACGGTTTGGAGTTTCGTTTCCATCTTTGCAGCCCCGAACCGCCCGGATCTGGGGGAAGGCCTGTTGATGGTCTATTTCATCATGACCGCCTTCTTTTTGGTCTATGTACCCTTCAGTAAGATCTCCCACTATCTCTATTATCCGTTTACCCGCTTCTATTTCGGGAGGACCATGGGTTACCGCGGCGTGTATCCTCTGAAGCGGGTTACTCAGCCGAAACCGACCAACAGATGAAAGAATGAAATTGATTCAGGAGTCACGGATGGCCCAAAACGCAAGATCCCGTAAAGCGGACAAGGTTGTTGAGAGAATGGGCAGGAAGCTAACCCGCCAGATGGTGGGTTCTCTGGTTGGCTGCGTTCATTGCGGCATGTGCACGGATTCATGTCATTACGTCCTTGCCAACCCCGACGATCCGACCTATGCACCGGCTCATAAGGCGGATCAGATTCGGAAGATTTTCAAGCGCAACTTTGACTGGACGGGGAGGATTTTCCCCTGGTGGGTTCATGCCGAGGACATCCGCACCGATGCGGACCTGGAAAAACTGAAGGATATCGTTTTCGGGAAATGTACCAACTGTCGAAGATGTTCCTTGAATTGTCCTATGGGGGTTGATTTTGCCACGCTCAACCGAATGGCCCGGGGGGCGCTCGTTTCCGTCGGAATCATGCCGGAGGGCGTGGCTATCGTCAGCAAAGACCAATGGGAAGTGGGAAACCAGATGGGGGTTCTGCCCCAGGACTACCTGGAGACCCTCGAATGGCTGTCCGACGAATTGGAGAACGAATTCAAAGATCCCGCAGCCCGGATTCCCATCGATAAGATGGATGCCGAAATCGTTTATGCGATCAATCCCCGGGAGGTGAAATACGACCCCCGGACGATTTCCGATGCGGCCCGCATTTTCTACATTGCCGGAGAGAATTGGACCATGCCCAGCGAAGGATGGGACATGACCAATTTCGGTCTCTTCTCGGGTGACGATGAGCTGGGTGCGGCAGTGGCTCAACGGGTCTACGACAGAGTGATCAAACTGCGGGGTAAAAAACTGGTATTATCCGAATGCGGGCACGGATACCGCTCTACCCGGTGTGAAGGGCCGAACTGGTCGGGAAAGGCGGTGCCCTTTGTGATCGAAAGCTCGGTTCTGACGATGCTCCGTTACATCAAAGAAGGCTGGATACGGGTGGATAAAACAAAAAACAAGGAGGTAGTGACCTTCCACGATTCCTGCAACAATGCCCGAAGCTGCGGGTTCTATGAGGAACCACGGGAACTGTTGAACCTCCTGGTGCCCGATTTTCGGGAGATGTATCCGAACTGTGCGGAGAATTTTTGCTGCACCGGTGGGGGCGGGGCGATGTCCATGTCGGAATATACCCCCCAGCGCCTGAAATCGGCCAAAATCAAGGCGGATCAACTCACGGCCACGGAGGCCAAAACGGTGGTCACTTCCTGCCACAATTGCGTGGACGGTTTAAGCGACGTGATCAGGCATTACAAATTGGGCATGAAGGTGACCCAACTGGTCAACCTGGCCGCCAATGCCATGATGATCCCGGAAAAGGTGGTCGTTCCGGTGGAAGTGCCGATCCCGGCGGTCGCCCTGCCGCTGGCGGGATTCAAGATCCTGGTGGTGGACGATGAGCCGGATATCCTGACCTTCCTGGCCGCGGTTTTGGAAGATCAGGGGGCTACGGTGATTCAGGCAGTCGATGGCGAGCAGGCGCTGGCATTGACGGTCCGGGAAAAACCCGACCTGGTGACGCTCGACCTGTCAATGCCGGGGAGAAACGGCGGGTACGTATTCGAGGAGATCCGGAACAATCCGGAGATCACCTCCACAAGAGTCTGCATCATTACGGGAAAGCCGGAGTTGCGACGCCTCATTTACGAGCGTCCCGTCGCTCCGCCGGAAGGGTACTTGGATAAACCGGTCAACGAAGATACCCTGTTGACCAGTGTTCGGATGATTCTCGAGCTGAAACATCCCCATGGGAACGCGTAAGGACGCAGGGGAAAAGGTGTTTGATGATCGATAATCCCTATAAAAACTACTTCGAAATGATGCCGGCCTACCTGACGATCCTGGATCGGGATCTTCGGATCGTCGAGGCGAACGAGCGCTTTCGCCAAGACTTTGGAGATTGTGAGGGGCGGTACTGCTTTCAGATCAATCAGCACCGGTCGGAGCGCTGCGAGCACTGTCCGGCGGAGCGCACCTTCCGGGATGGGTTACCTCACGGGATTGAAGAGAAATTCATCAACCACTTGGGAAATGAAATCTTCCTGCTCATATACACCACAGCAATTACCAACGAAGCCGGTGAAATAATCCACGTCATGAAAATGGCAACGGACATCACCGAAATCAAACTCCTGCAGAATCAAATTCGGGACAGCCGGGAACGATACCGCCAACTTTTTGAAGAAGTGCCCTGTTACATTTCGATTCAGGATTCCGACCTAAGGATCGTGGAAGCGAATCGGCGGCTCCGGGAAGATTTCGGGGCTTTGCCGGGGGCAAAATGTCATCAAACGTACATGCACCGGACGGAGCCGTGCGTTCCCTGCATTGTGAAGCAAACTTTTGGAGACGGCCAGATCCACCAGTCCGAGGAAGTGATGACTTCCCAAAAAGGGGACCACGTTAACGTTCTGGTGTATACGGCCCCCGTGCGCAATGCGGAAGGGCAGATCAAGAACGTCATCGAGATGGGCACCAACATCACCCAGATTCGCCAGCTCCAATCACAGCTTACCTCTCTTGGGTTGATCATTAGCTCCATCTCCCATGGAATCAAGGGGCTCCTGACGAGTCTCGACGGCGGGGTGTACCTGGTCAATACGGGACTGGCGAAAAACGATCGGGCGCGCTTCGAACAAGGTTGGAAGATGGTGGAGCGGAATATTACCCGGATTCGGCGGATGGTGCTGGACCTGCTCTATTACGCCAAGGACCGGGTGCCGGACTTGGAAAGGATTCCGGCTCTTGCGGTGGCGGAAGAGGTCTGTGAAGTGATGCGGGGCAAAGCAGCGGAAATAGGAATCGACTTCCGTTGGGAAATTGACCGAAATCCTGGAGATTTCGAGGCCGATTCCAAAGCGATCCGGTCCCTGCTGGTCAACCTCGTTGAAAACGCCATCGATGCCTGCCGGGTGGACAAGAAGAAAAACGCCCATCAGGTGCGAATTGGCTTGAAGGGCTATCCGGAGTACATCGAATTTGAAGTGGAAGACAACGGCATCGGGATGGATCAGGAAACCCGAGAACGCGCCTTTACCCTCTTTTTCTCTTCGAAAAGAGGAAGCGGAACGGGACTTGGTCTTTTTATCTCCAATAAAATCGCCCAGGCCCATGGCGGGGAAATAAAAATAGAGTCGGAACTGAATAAAGGGACCCGCATGATCGTAAAACTTCCGCGGAAACCTCCGACTACAGGGACAAAAGCACCCAACGTTTGATCAAGGAGGGATTTATGCCCAACCCGAAACGGATTTTGATCGTGGATGACGAGCCGGATATTCGGACCTACCTTTCCACATTGCTTGGAGATCAAGGGTACGAAACCCTGCAGGCAAAGGATGGCGAGGAGGCGATGCAAAAGGTGCAGGCAGGACCTCCGGATCTGATTACGCTGGATATCTCCATGCCTGAGAAATCCGGGATCAGGTTTTTTCGCGAGATGAAAACGGACGACCGGTGGAAACATATCCCGATCATTATTGTCACCGGGGTCTCCGAGGACTTTAAAAAATTCATCTCGTCCCGCCATCAGGTACCGGCCCCGGAGGGGTTTGTTTCCAAGCCTATCAACCAGGAAGAGATCATGAACCTCGTCCATTCGCTCATCAAATAAGGCAACGTTTTTTATGGGATTTTATCTATTGTCTTATCTGTGCATTTTTGTGTTCATCCTTGCGACCGCCTATCGCATCTACCGGCAAATCACCCTTCCCATTCATGTCCGCTGGGAACTCTACCCTGTTCAGCACGAAACGGCCGCCAGGGCGGCTTACGGCGGCTCCTATCTGGAGGAGGTGAACTGGTGGGAAAAGACCCACAAACGATCGCTGTTCAATGAGCTTCGCTACATGCTGCCGGAAATTCTGTTCATCAGGGGGTTGTGGAAAGAAAACAGGAGCCTTTGGCGGATCTCCTTCCCCTTTCATTTCGGACTTTACCTGATGATCGCCACCTCCGGCTTACTGGTTGTTCACGCCCTTGTCATTCTGGGGAGCGATTACCCCGCTGCCCCCGGCGGCACCATCAAGTCCCTTCTGGACGGGCTTATTGTTGTTACGGGATGGACCGGTCTGGTCCTGGGAAATATCGGCAGCCTGGGGCTTCTCTCCAAACGGTGGACCGAACCGGAACTCCGAAATTACTCGTCTTTCTCCGATTATTTCAATATTCTATTCATCTTCCTTTTTTTCGTTTCCGCCCTTGCCGCCGCTGTGTTCACCGATCCGCTTCTGGTGGGCGCAAAGGCCTATGCGTTCGGCCTGCTGACGGGAGGACTTCCACTGAACGGCTACGCACCGGGTCAAAGCATCGCCGGCGGGGTGGCCATCGTGTCGGCTTCGCTTCTGGCAGCCTATATCCCCCTGACCCATATGTCTCATATGTTCATGAAATATTTCCTTTATCACAAGGTAAAATGGGACGACGCCCAGAACCGCCGGGGCGGGAGGATCGAAGCCGCCATCATGGAGAACCTGGAACTGAAACCGACCTGGAGGGCAAATCACGTTGATGCGGACGGACGAAAATCCTGGCGTGACATCGCATCTTCAGCACCCAAGGAGAAATGAACAACCAAATGAAGCCATCCAACCTGTCCAAACCGTCCGACTGTTTGTGTCACATCGAACCGGGCGAACTTTCGCCTTTGCCTGCACCCTATGAGGATTTCAATCAGGTGACCATTCCCCCCCTGAACCCGGAAAAGGTCAAGCACCTGGAAACCTCGCTGGACGACACGATTGCGATCGGCATCCCCAAGCCTGCGAACAAGGAAGAGGAGGAAGCGTTGGTTCTCCGGTTTCTATCCGGCTTGAAAAAGCTCTTTGAAAAGGAAAACAACTGGACCTTTCTTCAGCCCCTGATGCTTTCGATGGAACACTGCGCCAAATGCCAGACCTGTTCCAATGCCTGCCCCGTCTATGAAATGAGCGGACGGAAGGATATCTACCGACCCATGTTCCGGGCCGAGGTCCTGCGGCGGATTTATAAAAAATATCTCAAGCCGGGTGGAAAAATCACCGCCAAACTGACCGGCGATATCGATCTGAACTGGACGACGATCGCCCGTCTTGCCGAGCTGTCCTATCGCTGTACGCTCTGCCGGCGATGCGCCACGGTCTGCCCCATCGGCGTGGACAATGGGCTCATCACGCACGAAATCCGCAAGCTCTTCTCTCAGGAAATGGGCATCGCCCCCAAGGAGCTCCACGATAAAGGAACGGTTCAGCATCTGCGGGTCGGCTCTTCTACCGGCATGAACCCCCTTGCCGCGAAGGACAGCGTCGAATTCATCCAGGAAGAGATGGAAGAGATCACGGGTTATAAAGTCGAGATCCCCTGGGACGTGGAAGGCGCGGATATCCTGCTGATCCACAATGCAGGCGAGATGCTCGCCTGGCCGGAAAATGTCGGAGCCTTTGCTACCATTTTTCAAGCGGCCGGACTTTCCTGGACCTTGTCCTCGGAGGCCGTTGGTTACGATGCCGTAAACTACGGGTTATGGTATGATGATGTGCAATTTTCCCGCGTCGCCGTCAGGCATGCCGACATCGCCCGAAGGCTGAAGGTTAAAAAAATCGTCATGGGCGAATGCGGTCATGCGCATAAAGCGTTGACCGTCATCGCCGACCGGCTGTTGACGGGAGATCTCAATCTCCCGCGCGAATCGGCCATGGTCACGCTTGAGGAGATCGTCCGGAGCGGAAAATTGCAGTTTGATCCCCTCAGGAACGATTTTCCCGTAACACTGCACGATCCCTGCAACATGGTACGGTCCATGGGAATCGTGGAACCTCAAAGGCGCATCCTCAGAAAGATCGCCCCGGGATTCCGGGAAATGACGCCCCATGGGGTGGAGAATTACTGCTGCGGCGGCGGTTCGGGTTTTGCCATCATGTCGGGATACAATTTTGCACAATGGAGAAATCTGGTCGGCTCGCGCAAGAAGTTCCTGCAGATCCTCAATGCCTTCGAAGGGGAACCCCGGGAGGCACCTAAATATGTCTGCGCCCCCTGCTCGAACTGCAAAGGCGCCATCCGGGACATCATCAACTACTATCATGCGGAGGAGCGCAGCCGTCTCTATTACGGCGGCCTGGTCGAGTTGATCGTCAATGCCATGGTCGATATGAAGAAACCTATGATTCGATTCGGAGACGAACCATCTTGGCGATCATGAACGATGCCTTGATCCCATATTTCGCACCTTATAACACACCGTCGGTGACGCTTTCAGGGCAGTAGCGGCAACCGTTCTTACCCTGATTGCCGTGCCGCTGCTCTACTTCGAGTTTTTCAAGAAGAAACCCTGCCCGATGGCCGAACAGATGGGGGAGAACTGTGAGGTAGAAACGGAACAAGGCATCTCATCCTGAAACCTGATGTGGAGGGTGATTATGCCGAGACCGAAGTGCTGCCGACAGATCGGCGCCATGCCGGGGAAGACGTGTTTCCAGCCGGAGGGGGCGACGCCTTCATCTTGCGGAGTCGTGCTTTTAACCCTCGACGAACACGAGGCAATCCGCCTGGCCGACCTCGAAGGGTTGTACCAAGAGCAGGCGGCCTCCCGGATGAACATTTCGCGGCAGACGTTCGGCAGGATCATCGAGGCGGCGCACCGGAAGGTCGCCGATGTCCTCGTCAACGGGAAGATCCTGAAGATCGAAGGCGGTTATGTTTCGATGAAGGCGGAAAAACCGATCCGGTGTCCGCGCTGCCGACGGGCATTGAGCCCCGGCTGCGGCAAAAGCAAGAAGGGGGTTTTCAACCGCCTGACTCCCTATAACCTGATCTTCGTCCAGAAGGCGGAGGCCGATGTCGAAGGACAGAAGAAGACCGTATTCATTCCGAGAAGGTGCATGCACTGCGACAATCCCGCCTGCGCGACTCTCTGCCCGTTCGCCGCGAACCACAAGTTTGAGAACGGGGCCGTTGTCATCGATCAGGAGGCCTGTTTCGGCGGCGCCAAGTGCAAGACGGTTTGCCCCTGGGAGATCCCCCAGCGCCAGTCGGGCGTCGGGGTTTATCTCAAGGTCCTCCCGACCCTGGTGGGAAACGGCGTCATGTACAAATGCGACCTCTGCAACGATCTGCTGAATGAGAACAAGACGCCGGCCTGCATCGAGGCCTGCCCCCGGAAGGCGATGTCGATCGGCCCCCGGAAGGAGATCCTTGCGAAGGCCGAAACGCTTGCGAAAATGATCGGGGGGCATCTCTACGGCAAGGAGGAGGAATAGACCATGTCTGAACGGATTATAACGGAGAAAAACCGGGTGGTGCGCCACGACTGGATCGAACTGGCTGGACGCTGGAAGCGGAATACGAATCGAAAAACTGGGTGAAGATCCCTCTGAAGTTCGGCCTGTGGGTTCTCTTTCTTGTCGGCGTCTTTGTGCTGATGCGCCGCAGAAAGATCACCCCTGGCCTGCGCAGGAGGCTCTATCTCGCCGCCGCTGTACTCTTCGGGGTCATCCTCGGATCGGATCCCGGCCCCATGGGAACGATCAAGGATGCCATTGTCCTTTTCGGCGCCAAGGGGGTCATCTTCCCGCCCCGGATGATCGCCTTGATGATTTTCCTTCTGCTGGTCTTTCTCGCCAATAAATTCATCTGCTCCTGGGGATGCCAGGCGGGAACGCTCCAGGACCTGATCTTCCGCCTGAATCGAAATCACCGCGATACGGGGGGAATCATGAGGCAATACCGCCCGCCGTTCCTCTGGACCAATGCGATCCGGATCGCATTTTTTTGATCTTTACCATGGCCGCCTTTGTCTGGGCGACCGATCTGATCGAGCAGATCGATCCCTTCAAGATCTACAAACCGGCGGCAATCGGCATCGGAGGGGGGATATTTCTCGGCCTTATTCTGATCGCCGCACTCTTCGTTTACCGTCCCTGGTGTCAGTTCTTCTGCCCATTCGGACTCGTCGGCTGGCTCATAGAGAAAGTCAGCCTGTTCAGGATCGTCGTGAATCACGAGACATGCATCGGTTGTCGCTCCTGCGAAAAGGCCTGCCCATCGACGGTGATGGGGGCGATTCTGAAACGGGACAGGATGATTCCGGACTGCTTCGCCTGCGGAACCTGCATCGAGGTCTGTCCGACGGGGTCGATCCGTCTGGCCGCCGGCAAACGCGGCCGGCCGCCGGAGGGAAGATTCCACCCGGGAACTCCGGAGTAGCGAAGGCGCCGCCCTGGCCGTACCCGCGGGGGAATTAGCCGGGTGAAGAGAACGTGCGGTTTCCATCACCGGTACTATAAAAAACATTGCCGGTGAACATGGATGGTGACCGGTGTGCTATTCCCACCGAGGTTTGCATTTCAAGTTGGCGGGTAAATATGTTATAAAGGCCGTATGGAAAAAGACATCATCCTGGATTCGATTGCCGACGGCGTATTTACCATCGACGACAACTGGCGCATCACCTCTTTCAACCGGGCGGCAGAGCAGATTACCGGCGTCCTCCGCGAAGATGCGGTCGGCCAGCACTGCAAGGACGTGCTCAAGGCGGATGTCTGCGAAAAAGGCTGCATACTCCGCAAAACCATTCAATCGGGAAAATCCATCGTCAACCGGACCGTCCATATTGTGGATGCCGCAGGAAGTCGCCTTCCGATCAGCATTTCCACGGCTCTTCTCAAAGATGAGCAAGGCCGGATCATCGGGGCTGTGGAGACGTTCCGGGACATCAGCGTCGAGGAGAAACTCCGGAAGGCGATTGCCGAACGGTACTCCTTCGAAGACATCATCTCGAAGAACCACCGAATGCATCAATTGTTCGACATCCTGCCCGATGTGGCCGGCAGCGCCAGTACGGTTCTTCTGGAGGGGGAAAGCGGCACCGGCAAGGAGCTGTTCGCCCGGGCCATCCATCATTTGAGTCCGCGAAAGAAACAGCCGTTCATCGCAGTGAATTGCGGAGCCCTTCCGGATACGTTGCTGGAATCCGAGCTTTTCGGTTACAAGGCCGGGGCCTTTACGGATGCCAAGAAGGACAAGCCGGGTCGCTTCCGGCTGGCCGAACGGGGGACCCTCTTCCTGGATGAAATCGGGGATATATCACCGGCCCTCCAGGTCCGGCTGCTACGGGTGCTCCAGGAAAAGACCTACGAACCGCTGGGTTCGGTGGAGACCGTCCCGTCCGATGTCCGGATCATCGCCGCGACCAACAGGCGTCTGCAGGAACTCGTCAAAGAGGGAAAATTCCGCGAAGACCTCTATTACCGCATCCATGTGATCCGAATGGAATTGCCGCCGCTGCGGGACCGGATGGAGGACATCCCGTTGCTGGCGGACCATTTCATCCACCATTTCAATGTGCTGCAAAAAAAGGTGATCGCCGGATTGTCCGGCGAGGCCCTGGCCTGTCTCGTCTCCTATGACTACCCGGGGAATGTCCGGGAACTTCAGAATGTTATCGAGCACGCCTTTATCCTCTGCAAATCGGGGTTGATCGAGCCGCATCACCTGCCGGAAAACCTTTGCCTGTACCGCGGCATGGAGTCCTCCGGCAGAAACGAGACCATGAACATGAAAGACCTGGAAGCGGTCTTCATCACGAACATGCTGCGTCGGCACCAATGGAACCGCATCAAAACGGCGAAGGCCCTCGGCATTCACAAGAGCACCCTCTTCCGCAAGATCAAAGCATTGAACATCAAAATTCCGGCTTAGCCGGAGGAATAACCAATAATATTTATATTCATACGCATTTATTAGCGCTGCCGTCTTGGTAGATTTCCTCCGAGGGAGTCGCATAATTGCATCCTCTCATCTGCCGCCGCTGTTGTCATTTGCGACCACGCCGCCGGTCATTTTTTCTTTTCAAAGCATGTAAGATACCATTATAATTGTTGATATGATCTTTCCGGCCTGTTCACGGGCTTTTGGCACTATTCTTGATATGAGAGCAGCAGAGGGTGGATCATGAAAGTCGCGGTGACAGTCTGGGAAAATACGGTTTCAACGGTTTGCGATTTCTCCAGTCGTCTTCTGGTTTTTAATGTGATGGGGGATGAGGTTAAAAACAGATCGTTCATGCCCTTTGAAACACGAATTTTGCCGGAGAGGGTGAATCAACTCGAAGCGCTTGGGGTCGAGGTGCTGTTGTGCGGCGCCATTTCCCGGCCCCTGGAAAGGATGATTCGAGCATCCGGTGTGAAGGTGATCCCCTGTCTGCGCGGGTCCATCGAAGAGGTTATCGGGGCTTATCTGGACGGCAGCCTTTCCGATGCCCGCTTCATTCTGCCCGGTTTTGGCCCGGGGGCGAGCCGCGTGCGGGGCAGGAAAAGGTGGCGGCGCGGCGGCGCGTCTGCCGATTGCCCGACAAGGTGAAGGGCGACGATGGGGGAGGACGAGGGTGATTCAAGCCTTCTTTGAGACAGCAAACCAAAGGAAAAGGACGGTAAAAGATGAGAGTAGCGATTACAGCCAGTGGAGAGGATCTCAACAGTCCGGTCGACCGCGTTTTTGGCAGGGCAAGGTATTTTGTGATCACGGATACGGAGGAGACGAATGTGGAAGTTTTGGAAAACAGTCAGAATATGAACGCGGCTCAGGGGGCTGGTATTCAAGCGGCGCGACAGATGGCCAATAAGTCCGTTGATATCCTCCTGACCGGCAATGTGGGACCCAACGCATTTAGGGCTTTGGAGGCGGTTTCCATACGGGTTTTTCAGTTCGGGGGCGACACCCTGACGGTCCGCGATGCATTGACTGCGTGGAAGGAGGGGCGCCTGCAGGAAGTGAAGGCGCCTACGGCCAAGGGACATGGGTTTTAAACCAGGGGATTTGAATCCCTGAAGCGGTCATCCACAAGCAGGTTCAGAATCTTCCTGTTTGTGGGGGACGAGATAGGGAGGTGATCGAATGCCAAGAGGCGATGGGATGGGTCCCCGGGGAATGGGACCTGGGACAGGACGCGGTTTGGGTGGCCGCACAATGAGAAGAGCAGGTGCGGCAAGAGAATCGGGCGTGTCGCAGGATCGCGGTGCCGGATTTCTGCAGAGGATCGTGGATGCCGGATCGGATTCGGAAGGCCGGCGGACAGGTCGCGGCAAAGGAAATGGCGTGACAATGTGGGATGTGTTCTTCTCATTGTTGGCGCCGGCGGCAATGGCGCTGCAACTTCTGAAAACGTATAAAAGCAGTAAAGGAGGTTAGTACTATGCCAGGTGGAGATAGAACAGGTCCCATGGGAATGGGGCCCAGGACAGGTTGGGGCGCGGGTTTCTGCGCCGGATATGGGGTGCCGGCATTTTCGAATCCCGGTTACGGCGCGGGCGTCGCTGTTTTCGGGGGGCGCGGCGGCCGGGGGCGGCGCAACCGCTTCTTTGCAACCGGCATCCCGGGGTGGCAGTGGTTTGCCGGGAATCCGATTCCCGTCGGGATGCCCTTTTCCGCGCAGCCGGAGACGCCGCAGAATGAATTGGATGTCTTAAAGGGACAGGCTCAATATCTGGAAAACGGCCTGAAAGAACTTCAGGCGCGTATGGAAACCCTGGCGTCGGGGAATAAATCCGAGTAGTAGGAACCCGTTGAAACGCCGGCAAGGGTTATGCGTAACCCCCTTTCATCCCCTTGCCGGCGCTTCTTTTTCAATAAAAGGAGTGTGCGTTGAAGATCGCCGTTGCCAGCGGAAAGGGCGGGACGGGGAAGACGACGATTGCCGTCAATCTTGCCCTGACCATCGTATCTTTGGGTCAACCGGTCACCCTCCTCGATTGCGACGTCGAGGAGCCGAACTGCCACCTTTTCCTCAAGCCGGAAATCACCGGATCTCGTCCGGTGACCATTCCCCAGCCAAAGGTGCTCGAGCAATGGTGCAACGGTTGCGGCGTCTGCGCCGATGTTTGTGAATATCATGCACTGACCGTGATGGGGGGGTGGGTCCTGGTCTTCAATGAGCTCTGTCACGGCTGCGGCGCCTGCTTTCTGTTATGTCCGGAAAAGGCGATTGTCGAGGAGGAGCATCCGATCGGGTTGGTTGAAGAGAGTGTCAGCCAAGGCATCCGTTTTGTTCAGGGACGGTTGAATGTGAGCGAGGTAATGACCCCGGCAGTCATCCGCCAGGTGCGGGTGCAGGGTGAAACCACGGGCGTCTGCATCATCGATTCGCCGCCGGGGACGTCCTGCCCCGTTGTGGAGTCGGTCCGGGGGACGGACTTTGTCATGCTGGTGACGGAGCCGACTCCCTTCGGCCTCAATGACCTGACGCTGGCGGTCGAGATGGTGCGGGCGCTTGCGAGGCCCTTCTCCGTGGCCTTGAACCGTTGCGACGCGGGAGACGAGGGGGTCCGTTCCTACTGTGAACGCGAGAGGATCGAGATACTGTTGTCCATTCCCGATGACCGGCGGATTGCGGAGAGCTATGCCCGGGGAGATATCGACCTCTCGAAGCTGCCGGGGTACCGGGAGATGTTCGATCGATGTTACCGGCGCATCGCGGCCCTGGTTAACGAAGGGCGGGACAGGGCGGATCAGGGAAACAGGTGGCGTGCTGCATGAAAGAGGTTGTTGTAATCAGCGGCAAGGGCGGTACGGGAAAGACCAGTCTGGTCGCGGCTTTTGCTGCGCTGGCCGAACGGAAGATCCTGATTGACTGCGATGTGGATGCGGCGGATCTGCACCTGGTGCTCAATCCGCGGATCGATCGCCGGGAGGAGTTCTCCGGGGGAAAAAAGGCCGCCATCCTGGATGATCTGTGCACCGGATGCGGCAAATGTCAGGAGGTGTGCCGCTTCGCAGCGGTGTCGTCTTTTGCCGGTTCCGATGGGCAAAGCCGGTTTGCGGTGGATCCGATTTCCTGCGAGGGTTGCGGCCTTTGCGCCCGCCTCTGCCCGGCGGAGGCGATCCGATTTGAACCGGTCGTCAGCGGACAATGGTTCATATCGTCGACGATCTACGGGCCCATGGTCCATGCGCGCCTCGGCATCGCCCAGGCCAACAGCGGGAAGCTGGTCAGCCTGTTGCGCCGCGAGGCGCGAGGCATCGCGGAAAAAGAGGGATTCAATCTGCTGATCGCCGACGGTTCCCCCGGCATCGGGTGCCCCGTCATCGCCTCCATTACAGGGGCCGATCTCGTGGTCGCGGTGACTGAGCCGACCTGTTCGGGTCTTCACGATGTACAGCGCGTCGTGGATCTCACCGATCATTTCCGAATCCCTCTGATGCTCTGTATCAACAAGTGGGATATCAACCCCGAAATGGCCGACCGGATCGAATGGGAAACCGCGCAGCGGGGCGTCCGAATGGTCGGAAGGATCCGGTATGATCCGGCGGTGACAAGGGCACAGATCATGAAAACCACGGTGGTGGAGTATACCGGCGGCGCGATTTCCGTCGACATCCGGGCCGTATGGAGAAATGTGATCTATGCCCTCGGCTGATTGTATTCGATCGTTAAACACGATATATAAACAGATGCGAAATAAATATTGACGGCTGCGGAGAAAGGATCGGCGGGAGAAAAGATGAAACCCTATCGTGAATGGACCATGAGGTGCCCGCGTTTGGGCGGGGAGGTGCCGTTTTCCTACTGCGAACGGGAGGCCGGGGATCTCCCCTGCCGTCAGGTCGTCCGCTGCTGGCATGCCGGCTTTCCGGTTGAGGAATACCTGCGCAAAACCCTGATGCCGGAGGCATGGGAGCGCTTCTCCTGTCAAACCCCGAAGGACCGGATGACAACGATCCTCGACATCGTCGAGGCGGCCAAGAAGCATAAAAAATAGAAGAAGAAAAGGGGAGAAAAATGCCTATCTACGAATATGAATGTCTGAGTTGTGGACGCCTGTCCGAATTTATCGAAGGAATTTACGGCGGGGCGTCGGACAGGATGTGCAAGAACTGTGGCGGTGCTTCGCTGAAGAGGGTCCTGTCGAAAGGAGTGACGTCCCGGCTGGAGGGAATTATCGGGGATCGGGGCGGAAAGACCTGCTGCGGTCGGGAGGAGCGTGACGGGAGCCCGCCGTGTAATGCGCCGGGGACCTGTTGTAAGTAGACCTGCATTCTGACCCCTATGCAGTAACAATATGATGCGAGAAGTCGAAGCTTATCTGCGGGGACAAAGGTGGAGAATAATGTGCCCTGAATATAATCAGTTAGCCAACGAAAACCGTTATTTGCGGAGAGGCGATAAGAAACTGTAGACTATATGTCATGAGAAAATCAGGCAGACGTTGTTTGATTACCGCTTTTCTTTGTTTGGCTGTCCCGCTCAGTGCATTTGCCGGGGCGCCGAAAGACATTACCGTGTCGGCGGCGATAAGCCTGAAGAATGCATTCGAGGATATAGGCGGACTCTACGAGTCCAAATATGGAACAAAGTGCGTCTTTAAAAACGTAAGGCAGGCGCTCGATTACGTTGCGCGGGGCGAAGTGGACGCCGGCGTTGTGTATGCTACGGATGCGGCCGCGAGATCAAAAGAAATAAAGATCATCACCATCGCTCCCGAAGCCAGCCATAAGCCGGTTCTTTACCCTATCGCCGTCATCAAGAGGACAAAGAGCGAGGCAGACGCAAAAGCTTTCATTGCTCTGGTGCTATCGCCGGAAGGCAAGAAAATCTTACAGAAGCACGGTTTTAGGTCTAACAAATAGGACATCAATGGAAATCTCAGTTCTTTTTTCGGTGCGTCTCTCGCTCCAGGTAGCGGCTGTCTCAACAGCGTTGATCATACTTACAGGGATACCCGTAGCTTATTTTCTTGCGCGAAGAGACTTCAGGGGCAAGGAACTGCTCGATGTGCTCTGCACGCTGCCATTGGTTCTTCCTCCCACAGTCACAGGCTACTATCTTATCCTGCTCTTCGGCAGAAACGGCTTCATCGGCGGGCTTATCTATGAATGGACAGGGTGGAGCATCATGTTTACCTGGTATGCGGCCGTCCTTGCTTCCTATATAGTGGCCCTTCCTCTGATGATAAAAACCACCAGGACTGCCATTGAGTCTGTTGACAAGAACCTTATCAACGCCTCTTACACCCTTGGGCATTCCGATTTCGATACGGCATTGAAAGTCATTCTTCCTCTCGCAAAGCGCGGTATTGTTGCAGGTACGGTGCTGTCATTTGCCCGTGCAATGGGTGAATTTGGTGCAACGCTCATGCTTGCGGGGAATCTGCCGGGCCGGACCGACACGATGCCCCTTGCGATTTATAGCCTCGCCGGCAGCGGCGATTGGTCGCAGGCCCATTTGATGGTTCTCCTGATGACCGCGATGTCCGGCGCCTTTTTATACATCGCAAACCGGTACACAAAAAGGATTATCTGATGGGGCTGCGTGTAAGGCTTCATAAGAAGGTCAATGGCTTTGCCCTTGATATAGAGTGGCAGATCGGCAACGAACTGGCTGTCCTCTTTGGTTTTTCGGGTGCGGGCAAATCCATGACCCTCCAGTTGATCGCCGGTCTGTTAAAGCCCGATAACGGACAATTGAGTCTCGATGACAGCGTGTACTTTGACAGTTCTACCGGCACGAATCTTCCTCCGCAGGAGCGGCCTTTCGGTTACGTGTTTCAAGATCTGGCGCTTTTTCCCCACATGACGGTCTTGCAGAACATTCTTTATGGTGCTGCAATTCTTCCTAAAGCAGTCGCGATCTCAGACAAAATCATCGTCTACGAACAGGGCAAAATCGCTCAGATCGATTCACCCGAAAGAATTAAGAACAGCCCTGCAAACATTTATGTTTCAAATCTTATTGCATACGATGAAAGGAATATCTATTGAACGATCATACTAAACCAACGGCCGGGTCGCTGCCGGCCGTTCTTGGCAGCGGCCTTGCCTTTCTGAAACGGCAGCACCCGGACTGGAAAATCACCGTTTTACGCACCTCGCTCGACAAGCTCGCCTACCAGATGGTCTTTCCCTACCTGTCCATCTATATCGTGGCGCTCGGAGCGACCGGGACCCAGTTGGGCATCGTCAACAGCATCGGCATGATCATCGCCGGTTTCTGCGGACCTTTTACCGGCTGGTTCATCGACCGCATCGGACCGAAACGGATCTACCTCATCGGCATCGGTTTTCTGGCCGTCTCCTACCTGACCTACGGATTGGCGCAGAGCTGGGAGGTGACCATCTTTGCCATGGCGGGATACTGGCTGGGATCTTCGACCAGCATCCACAGTTGCGCCACCATCTGCGGCAACTGCCTGGTCAACCGGGACCGGGCCACCGGCATGATGATCTGTGAAACGGTCGCAGCGGGCCTTCTGGGAATGGCTGGACCGATGCTCGCCGTGTGGTTGGTCACCCTCTACGGCGGCGTCAACACAGGCGGCATCCGGCCATTATTCTTTTTAGGTCTCCTGGTTACAATCGGCACGTTCGTGATTGTGATGACACGGTTGTCGGAACAAAAGTGGGTGAAGGCGGGCAGCCATAGGCCACACCTGTTGAAGGATATCTCGCAAGTGCTCAAGGGCAGCAAGGATCTGAAGAAATGGCTGGTCATTGCCTCCGTCTCCCAGTTGCCGCTGGGGATGGTCTTCCCGTTCACCCAGGTATTCGCCCACCAGATCAAAGGAGGAAACGAATTCATCCTGGGGGCAATGGTGACCGGGTCGGCGCTGTCATCCATCCTCTTCGCCATTCCGTTGGGCCGGCTGGCGGATCGGGTTGGCAGAAAGAGGGTTCTCTACATCACCATCCCGCTCTTTTGGCTTTCCAACCTGATGCTTATTCTGGCGCCGTCGCCGTTGCTGCTGGTCATCGCCGGCATCCTGCAGGGCTTTTACTTCATCGGTGGACCGATCGGGGGCGCCATAGAAAGAGAGATGGTCCCTCCCGAACAGATGGGAAGATGGATCGGCATCACCCGGTTTTTCAAGATGGTTACAAGCGCCGTTTTGGCGCTCTTCGCGGGGATCATCTGGGACAAAATCGGACCGCAGTACATCTTCATCTTCTTTGTGGGCATCGACCTGCTTATCCGGATGCCCCTGCTGATCAGCATTCCCGAAACTCTGCATGTCCATTTCAAATCAAAAGCGGAGAGGGAAACGGTGCGGTGAAGCGAAGAATTTATCCGAACAAACAGCGCTAATCCCAAACCATTGATTTGGACGAAATAGGACAGTTCGTCACAGACGGCGCCGTTTGAGCGGAAACATCGCAATTGCCGTTTGATAACCCGTAACTGCATACCACACCTATGAACGTCTATAAACGATCGATGTTCCCATCCTCGTCGTATTTCTGCGACGAAATCCAGTGCTGAGGGTTGCATAAATGCTCTTTTGTGTTTCTTCAGCCAAGCCGTTTTTTTCTCATCTATCCGTATTCAATGAAGATTACATGTTTCCCCCCGGCAATGCTTTCCTGGCATGGATTATGATTATTCACCCGTGAGTGCGGGATTGTCTCCGCCTCCGGCGCTATTTATTCTAACGACGCCATGATCGACGGCGGATCAGGTATCATATAACACTGTGGAGGCTGGAAGAGAGATGAATTGTGGCGAAACAAAGAGCAGTTGCGACGCGGCCGGTGGGCAGGCAGCCGATAAGAGACTCAAGATGTTCACTGAGGATGAGGCGCTGGTCCGTCGCCTCTCCAGGATCAAACGCAAGATCCTGGTTCTGTCGGGAAAAGGCGGAGTGGGGAAGAGCACCGTCGCCGTAAATCTTGCCGTGGCCTTGGCCATGGAAGGCTGGAAGACGGGGCTTCTGGACGTCGATTTTCACGGCCCCAGTGTGCCGATGCTCCTGAACATGAAAGGGGAGCTTTTGAAAGCGGGGGACCGGGATGGGATCCTCCCCCTGGAGAGCCCCTACGGTGTCAAGGTCATTTCCCTCGGTTTTGCCCTCGGCTATGCCGACGAGGCGGTCATCTGGAGGGGGCCGATGAAGATGGGTGTCATCAAGCAGCTTCTGGCGGACGTGCAATGGGGCGAACTGGACTATCTGGTGGTCGACTTTCCGCCGGGGACGGGCGATGAACCCCTGTCGGTCGCGCAGCTCATCCCTGACAGCGACGGCGCCGTGATTGTCACGACGCCCCAGGACCTCTCCCTTCAGGACGTGCGGAAGTCCATCAATTTCTGTCGCCAGCTCAAGATCCCCGTCCTGGGGGTTCTTGAGAATATGAGCGGTCTGGTCTGCCCGCACTGCGGGACAGTGATCGAGGTCTTCAAGAGCGGTGGCGGGGAGACCATGGCCCGGCAGATGGGTGTCCCCTTCCTCGGCCGGATCCCGATGGATCCACAGATCGTCGGGACGTCCGACGAAGGGAAACCGTTTGTCTATCACACGAGGCAGGGAGAATCCGCCGAGGCCTTTATCCGTGCGATCAAGCCGGTTTTACAGTTGCAGGAGGGAAGGGAACCTCTTGGAAAGCCCGGGACCCAGTCGGCCCAACCGATAACGGAGGGAAATATGAAATCATTGAAGATTGCCGTTCCCACGGCAGCAGGCAGTTTGTGTGCGCACTTTGGCCATTGCGAGCAGTTCGCCTTATTCGATGTGGATACGGACAACAAAACGATCCTGAAAACGACGATGCTTGTCCCGCCGCCCCATGAGCCCGGCCTCCTGCCTACCTGGCTGCAGGAGCAGGGGGCCGATGTGATCATCGCCGGCGGCATGGGTTCGCGGGCGCAGGAACTTTTCCTCGGCAAGGGCATTCGTGTGGTCACAGGCGCCTCGCAGGAGGTCCCTGCGAAGGTGGTTGCCGATTACCTCACCTGTGCTCTGAAGACGGGAAGCAATATCTGCGATCACTGAATCGGGAGGTGCACGATAACCAATGCATCTTGTTCCCCCTGGAATGTTTTTGACCGAGGGGTGGGCAGTACACAGCGTTCATAGCTGCAGTCGTTTTTTTATGAAACTGATGTACCTGGTGCTATCGTTTGTGTTTGCATTGCCGCTTTGCGCACTGGCGAGAGATATCGCGCCGGTCGTTTCGGGCGAGTGGCTGGAGAAAAACCTCAACGACTCCAAGCTCGTCATCATCGATATCCGCAAGGTGGAGGAGTACAAGGAGGGAAATATTCCGAATTCCATCAACATATTCTATGGGACCTGGGACGTGAAGAAACAGGGCCTCGACAATGAACTCCCCGAAGATGACGACCTCTTCGACGCGATCGGATCGGCGGGGATCACGGCCGCCTCTCACGTGGTTGTCGTCGGCAACACCGATTCGACGACCGATCAGGCGAACCTTACGCGGGTGGCCTGGACGCTCCTTTACAGAGGCGTTGAAAATGTCGCCATCCTCGATGGCGGGCTTAATGCGTGGAAGGGAGCCAAAAAGACCATTCCCACCGAGGTGGCGAAACCCAAGGCGGGAACCTATCAGGGGAAGGCCAATAAAGCCCTCTTTGAGGCGAAGGCGTACGTCCTGAAAAAAATCGGCAAGGCGCACATCGTCGATACGCGTCAGCGGTCCGCTGGGATCTGCGACGAGCGGGCCGTCGATCGGAACCATTCTATATCTTGACAACATATCTGCAAATGTGTATACGCGTGTACCTCGTCCGGCTACCAGCGGGATGGATCGTTCGGATGAAGACAAGCATCACAAACGTTACAGGCGGAACATCCATCATGAACATTATTGCCTCCCTGATCGCCGTCCTGATCCTGACCCTGCTTGCCATAGGAATTACCGTTAGCGCCAACCTATCCACTCTGCTGACGGTGGTCTTTCCTTACGCGGCTTTTGCAACGTTTCTCATCGGTTTTGCGTATCGCATCGTTAAGTGGGCCAAGGTCCCTGTTCCCTTCCGCATCACGACCACCTGCGGGCAGCAGGCGTCCCTTCCCTGGATCAAATGCGCTCCTCTGGAGAGTCCTTCCGGTATAGCGGGCGTGATCGGGCGAATGGCGCTGGAG
>MICN01000061.1 GCA_001829875.1 Syntrophus sp. GWC2_56_31 | reverse complement strand
CTTCATGGGCTCCGGGATTGCACAGGTCATAGCCGCGGCGGGATACGGGGTGGTTCTGCGGGACATCACCGACGAGCTCGTCGCCAAGGGGATGGGCGCCATCAAAAAGAACCTGACGGGCCAGGTCGCCAAGGGGAAGCTGTCGGAGGCGGACAAGGAGGCCATCATCGGGCGAATCGTTCCGACGACGGAACTGGCTGCGGCAAAGGAGTGCGACCTCATCATCGAGGCCATCATCGAAAACAGGCAGGCCAAGATGGACCTCTACAGGCAGTTGGAGGAACTCTGCCCACCGCAGGTCATTTTTGCCAGCAACACGTCGTCGATTCCCATCACGGATCTGGCAACGGCGACGCGGCGACCGGACAGGTTCGCGGGCATGCATTTCTTCAGCCCCGCACAGGTCATGAAACTCGTGGAGATCATCCGGGCCCTCAAGACGTCCGATGCGACGATCCGGGTCATCAAGGAGCTCACGGACTCGATCGGAAAGGTCGGCGTGCTGGTCAAGGACGGACCGGGTTTTCTGGTGAACCGGGTCAATGCGGCGCTGCGCAACGAGGTCTACAACTGCCTTGCCGAAGGGGTGGCCACTATCGAGGATATCGACAAGGCGCTGAAGTTCGGATTGGGCCATCCGATGGGGCCGTTTGAACTGGGGGATTTCGTGGGCCTGGAAATCGGGCTTGCCGTGGCGGAGACCCTCTGGGAGAATTTCAAGGATCCCAAATGGCGGCCGGCTCTGAGTCTCCGCAAGCTCGTCGCCTCGGGCGATCTGGGCCGCAAGACCGGCAAGGGCTGGTACGACTATACCAGCGGCGAGAAAACGGTGCGGACGGATATCCATTTATGATCACTTTTTTTATCAACATTCATCAAATGCTTGACAAATTTCACACTCTTCTGCAAACTCACCTTGCGAAGTTTTTCGAACGAACATGTATATAAACAACGAAAGGAGGTATCTGATGGAGGAAAAATCGCGGATCAGGTTCAATCCGATGACGAAGGAGATCGAAATCGAGGGTTCGGAGGCATTCGTCAAGACCTATTTCCATAAGCTTCAAGGATTGCTTTCGCAATCCCCGGAGAAAAATAACGAAAAGCCTTTGCAAGAAAACACCCGTCCCGTGAGAAAGGCGAAGAAAGCGCAAGCTAAACCCGGTAAACAGAAGGCAGTAAAAGAGACCCAGATGGATGCCATCGTTTCGCTGGTTAACAGGACCGAAGGGGGTATCACGACCTCTGCGCTGAAGGAAAAGACCGGTCTTGCCGAGCGGCAGATCTGGAGCGTTGTCTATCGGGCCGAGAAACAGGGAAGGATCAAAAAGACGAAGCGGGGTCTGTACGTGGCGGCATAGACCGTCTCTCATTTTCCGCCGGGAAAGATCGTCTATGGTGCAAGCGATAGGATCGGGATAGTCGGGGAGGAGATCATGGGAGAGGGGATATCAGATTACACCAGATTTGTCGTCGATCTACGACGCCATATGTGGATGGCCGGCGTGGAAACAGAGCTCCGTCGTCTTATTTGGCAGATTGCCGTTACCGGGAAATATATCTCCGCCAAGATACATGAATCAAACCGGAAGCTGGCCGGTTTCAAGAACCTCTACGGAGAAGATCAGCTCTCGCTCGACCGGAACGCCGATGATATCCTAAAAAACCAGCTCGAATATTCGGGCTTTGTCCGGGAGTATGCCTCGGAGGAGCAGGACGCGGTCATTCAGATCGGAAAAGGCCAGGAGAAATATTTCGTTACGGCAGATCCGCTGGACGGATCCTCTCTCGTCGACACCAACCTCTCCATCGGCACCATCATCGGCATCCACAAGGAGCCGATCTTCTCGTGCGGCAAGGATTCGATGGTGGCGGCCCTTTACATTACCTACGGACCGCTCATCACGATGGTCTATTCCGCGGGCAAGGGCACTCACGAGTTCGTCCTGAACCGGGAAGGGGAGTATGTCCTATCACAGGAATGCATTATGCTCGAGGAGCGCGGCTCGCTTTACAGCCCCGGAGGACTCAGAAAAGATTTTACGGAAAGGCATCTCAAGTATCTGGAATATCTGGAAGCGCAGGGATACAAGCTCCGTTACAGCGGTGGTTTTGTGCCGGACATCAACCAGGTTCTGATCAAACGGGGTGGGATCTTCACCTATCCCGCCCTGAAAAAGAGTCCGCGGGGAAAGCTCCGGCTTCTCTTCGAACTGCAGCCGATGGCCTTCATCATCGAGCAGGCGGGAGGGATCGCTACGGACGGGACAGATCCGATTCTCTCGCTTCGGGTTGAGGGCTTGGACCAGCGCTGTCCGATCTATATCGGAAGCCGGTTCGAGGTGGAGAAAGCCATGGAGTTCCTGGCTCAAAATTCATAACCGGCGAGAAGCCCGACAAAACAGGGTTTTCGCTCGCATCGGTGAGGTGAGATAAATGATCTGCGACAATACGGATACGCTGAAAAAGATCCTGGACGGTGTTCTGACGATCAGAGGGGGTGACGTCGATATACTCGACGAGACAAGGCTCCGCGAGGCGCTGATAGACGATCTGATCCAAACGGCGGTCTTTGCATCGGAGGCGGAGGTGCGCAAGGCCGCCCGTTGGCTGATCCGGCGGACCGCCGCGGCGTCCGGCGTCTACGTTGCGTCGATTCAAGGGCTTTACGAGGCGATGGGTCGCGGGGAGGTTTCCGGTTTCACCGTACCGGCGATCAACATCCGCGCGTTCACTTACGAAACCG
This sequence comes from Syntrophus sp. GWC2_56_31, assembly GCA_001829875.1. GTDB lineage: Bacteria > Desulfobacterota > Syntrophia > Syntrophales > UBA5619 > JAKAFS01. The sequence continues at coordinate 18,884 of MICN01000061.1, read as the reverse complement.
CCCAGGCGATCTTCCGGGCGGCGCTTGCCGCCGGTGTCGGGCCGGTTCTCTTCGAGATCGCCCGCTCGGAGATCGACTACACCTACCAGAGGCCGGAGGAATACACCTGTGCCGTGGCCGCGGCGGCCCTCAAAACAGGATACCGGGGACCGCTCTTCCTCCAGGGCGACCACTTCCAGGTGGGACTGAAGCGATATGCAAAAGATCCGGAGGCCGAGGTCAAGGCCGTCAAAGACCTCATCTGGGAGGCGATCGACGCCGGATTTTACAACATCGACATCGACACCTCGACCCTTGTCGATCTGAAGGAGCCGACGGTATCGGAGCAGCAGAGGCTCAACTACAGCCTTGCCGCCGAGTTCACGACGATGATCCGGGACCTGGAACCCACGGGGATCACGATCTCCGTCGGCGGGGAGATCGGCGAGGTCGGCGGAAAGAACAGCACGGTGGAAGAACTGCGCGCCTTTATGGACGGCTACCGGGAAGCACTCGAGAAAAGCGGGACGGCGCCCAAGGGGATCAGCAAGATCAGCGTCCAGACGGGGACGACACACGGCGGGGTCCCGCTGGCCGACGGGAGTGTCGCCCGCGTCAAACTCGATTTCACCACGCTGGAAGAACTATCCCGGGCGGCAAAGGCCGAATACGGATTGGCCGGTGCGGTTCAGCACGGTGCCTCGACGCTGCCCGATGAGGCCTTCGACCGGTTCCCTGCGACCCGCACGGCGGAGGTCCATCTCGCCACCGGCTTTCAGAACATCGTCTACGACAGCAAGAATTTTCCGGATGACCTCAGGGCGCGGATCTACGACTACCTGAGGCGGGAGGCGGCTTCCGACAGGAAGGAAGGGGATACCGACGAGCAGTTCATCTACAAGACCCGGAAGAAAGGGTTCGGTCCGTTCAAAAAGGAACTGTGGGAACTCCCGAAGTCAATCCGCGCGGCTTTAGGCTCCGAACTGGAGGCGCAGTTCGCTCTCATCTTTAAGAAGCTCAATGTGGGGGACACGTTCGCGACGGTCAGCCGTTTTGTACCGCCTGTGAATGTTCCTTTGAAGCAGCCCGCCGGCCTCGAGTAAAGTCGGCGGCACCCCCATCACCCTGAGCCGGATGGCCAGATATGATTAATCGCCTCCGCGTAAGGCGGCCGAAGGACTCCCGCCTCGGTGATGATCGCCGTGATGAGGGTGTGAGGTGTCACATCGAAGGCCGGATTCCAGACGGCAATGCCCTCCGGGGCGGTCTGGACTCCACCGACCCAGGTCACCTCCTCGGGATTCCGCTCCTCGATAACAATCGCGCTGCCGTCGGAAAGCGCCGGGTCGATCGTGGAGAGAGGAGCGGCGATATAGAAAGGGATCCGGTGAGAACGGGCGAGGACAGCCAGTGTGTAAGTCCCGATTTTGTTTGCTGTGTCCCCATTGGCGGCGATCCGGTCCGCACCGACGATGATCAAATCGATTTTCCCCTGCTGCATGAGGAAGCCCGCCATGCTGTCCGTAATCAATGTGCAGGGGATTTTCTCGCGCATGAGTTCCCAAGCGGTTAGCCTCGCCCCCTGAAGGACGGGACGGGTTTCATCGACATACACGTGGATCTTTCTTCCCTCCTCAAAGGCCGCCCGGATGACTCCGAGCGCCGTCCCGTAACCGGCAGTGGCCAGCGCCCCGGCGTTGCAGTGGGTGAGTATCCGTGCGCCATCCGGAATCAGGTCCCGGCCATTGGCGCCAAGACGTCGGTTGATGGCAATGTCTTCTTCGCAGATTTGGATTGCCTCGGTAGCGAGGGACTCCCGGAGCAGATGCCAAGGATCATGATCCGGGTCTGATGACACGCTCCTCCCCACGATTGTCCACGACGATTGTCCTCCTCCCGAAAAAGAGGAAGCGGGCTCTGCGTTATTCGCTATCTGTCGAATGTTTGCGGACGTAAGGGGCGGCGGGAGGGAAACAAAGAGCGATTCGTATCGGCGCTTCATCCGCTCGATCGCCCAGAAGAGGTTCCGGGCCGTCGGTCGCGTCGCCGCGAATTGACGGCAGATCTCTTCAAACGCAATACGGAAGCTCTCCGGGGTGTCGCCATCGATCCGGAGGGCGCCCAGGGCGATCCCCATCGCCGCGGCGACGCCGATTGCCGGGGCGCCCCGGATCGTGAGATCGTTGATCGCCGCGATGACCTCGCGGTAATCGGTGCAGGTAACGTACTGCTCCGCGCCCGGCAGGATGCGCTGGTCGATCATCACGACGGCGTTGTCTTTCCAGAAAATCGTACGGATGGCCTTCTCCCTGTCGCGTTTATTCAGTTCCCGCCAGCATTTTTTTTAGAAGATCATTGATGACCTGGGGATTCGCTTTCCCCCCGGTCGCCTTCATCACCTGACCGACGAAGAACCCGAACACCTTCTCCTTGCCTTCCCGGTACTGGGCGGTCTGGGCCGGGTTTTTCCCGATGATCTCCGAGATCATACCGGCAAGGGCGCCCTCATCCGTGATCTGGACAAGACCCTTTTCCTCGATGATCGCCCCCGGGGCTTTGCCGGTCCGGTACATCGCTTCGCTGACCTCCTTGGCCATCTTGCCGCTGATCGTCCCGTCCTGGATGAGGCGGATCATCTCCGCAAGCGCGGCCGGTGCGATCGGACAGGCGCGGATCTCTTTTTTGTCCTCGTTAAGGAATCTCAGCACATCTCCCATGACCCAGTTGCTGGCGATCTTCGGCTGTCCCGAGAGGCGGACGACTTCTTCGTAATAATCGGCCAGGGACCGACTGGCGGTGAGGACACCCGCATCGTAGGCCGGAATCTGGTATTCCCGGACAAATCTCTCCCGCTTCTCAAGGGGAAGCTCCGGCAGGGTATTCAGGACTGCCTCGATCCAGGCGTCGTCGATCACCACCGGAACGAGATCGGGATCGGGGAAGTAGCGGTAATCGTGGGCCTCCTCCTTGCTCCGCATGGAGTGGGTCACTCCTGCCGTATCGTCCCACAGGCGGGTCTCCTGAACGACAGCGCTTCCGGAATCGAGAACATAGGCCTGGCGTTTGATTTCGTACTCGATGGCACGCTGAACATTTCTGAAAGAATTCATATTCTTGAGCTCTGTCCGCGTCCCGAAAGTCTCGGTCCCCCGCGGGCGGAGCGAGACGTTTGCGTCGCAGCGGAAGCTCCCCTCTTCCATGTTCCCGTCGCAGATCTCGAGATAGACGAGGATCTCGTGCAGACGCCTGAGATAGGCCGCCGCCTCTTCCGCACCACGAATGTCCGGTTCACTGACGATCTCGATGAGGGGGACGCCGGTCCGGTTCAGATCGACATGGCTCACCGGGTTGTGCTCGTCGTGCAGCAGTTTCCCCGCATCCTCCTCCATGTGGATCCGCGTGATGCCGATCCGCTTCTTTCCGCCGTCGATCTCCATCTCGATCCAGCCGTGTTCGGCAGGGGGAGAGGCGTACTGGGAAATCTGGTAGCCTTTGGGGAGATCGGGATAGAAGTAATTCTTCCGAGCGAAGTTGCATTCCCCGTTGATCGTGCAGTGCGTCGCCAGGGCCATCTTCATCATGAATTCAACAACCTTTTTATTCAGGACCGGGAGCACCCCGGGCATCCCGAGGCAGACGGGACAGGTATGGGTGTTGGGCGTTGCCCCGAATTTCGTCGAACAGCCGCAGAAGATCTTCGTATTCGTAAGGAGCTGGGCATGGACCTCAAGCCCGATGACCGGTTCGTATTCCATTACAGTGCAGGTCTCCTTTTTTCGATCTTTGCGTGTGTCTCGTAGGCTGAGGCGAACTGTATGAGACGCCCCTCCTGAAAATGGCCGGCCAGGAACTGGACGCCGATCGGGAGCCCGCTTTTTGTGTAGCCGCAGGGGACCGAGATTCCCGGTATCCCGGCCAGGTTGGCCGAGATCGTGAAGATATCGGAGAGGTACATCTGCATCGGATCGTCGGTCTTCTCGCCGATCTTGAAAGCCGGCGTAGGCGAGGTCGGGGTGAGGATGCAATCGCAGTCCGCGAAGGCCTGCTCGAAATCCCGCTTGATCAGCGCCCGGACCTGGGAGGCCTTCCTGTAGTAGGCGTCGTAGTATCCCGACGAGAGGGCGTAGGTCCCAATCATGATTCGCCTTTTTACCTCCTCTCCGAAACCCGCCGAGCGGGTTTTTTTGTACATGTCGAGGAGATCGCGGTTATCCTCCGACCGAAAGCCGTACTTGACGCCATCGTAGCGGGCGAGGTTCGAACTCGCTTCCGCCGGAGCCACGATGTAGTAGACGGCCACGCAGTAATCCGTGTGGGGCAGCGAAACCTCGATGCACCGCGCTCCCGCCTTCTCGACGACCCTGATCGCCTCCCGGATGGCCGCTTCAACCTCCGGGTCGATACCGTCGATGAAGTATTCCTTCGGTATGCCCACTCGCCACCCTTCGATCCCCCGGCCGAGAAACGCACGGTAATCGGGAACATCCTCCGGCACCGAGGTTGATTCCCGCGGATCGTAGCCGGAAATGACGTTCATCAGGATGGCACAGTCCTCCACGTCTTTCGTGAAAGGGCCGATCTGGTCCAGCGACGAGGCAAAGGCGATCAGGCCATAGCGGGAGACCCTGCCGTAGGTCGGCTTGAGGCCGACGACGCCGCAGAGGGCCGCCGGCTGGCGGATGGAACCGCCGGTGTCGGAACCGAGCGACGCAATGCACTCGTCGGCAGCCACTGCCGCCGCGGAGCCGCCGCTCGACCCTCCCGGGATCCGCGTCAGATCCCAGGGGTTGCGGGTCACCCCGAAGAAAGAGGTTTCCGTCGAGGAACCCATCGCGAACTCATCCATATTTGTCTTCCCGGTGATGACCGCGCCTGCCGCCCGGAGCTTCTCCACAACAGTGCCATCATACGGAGGGACGAAATTGTGGAGGATCCTGGAGCCGCAGGTCGTCCTGACCCCCTTGGTGCAAAAAATGTCTTTCAAGGCGATGGGGATCCCCGTCAGCGCCTTTATTTCGCCCCTTAGAATCGCCTCGTCGGCACGCGCCGCTTCCTCGATAGCCGATTCCCTCATCAGGGTGATATAGGCTCGAACCTCCGTCTCCACGGCGTCGATCCGTTTCAATACAGAGGCGGTGATCTCGGCGGAGGTCGTCTCCCCTGCCCGGAGCTTATCTTGCAACTCGTGAATCGTTAATCCGCACAGTTCCATTATTCTATTACCCTCGGGACCTGGAAGCAGCTTCCCTTCGCATCCGGGGCATTGGCCAGTGAGGCCTCTATGGTGAGCGATGCAGCGACCGTGTCTGAACGGAAGGCGTTCTTCCGGGCAATGGCGTGGGACATCGGCTCAACACCGGTCGTATCGACTTCGTTGAGCTTGTCCATATACAGGAGGATCTTGTTGAGCTGGGTGGTAAATTTGATCACCGCCTCCCCATCCAACGTAAGTCTCGCCAGATTCGCCACATAAGCCACTTCATCCCTGTTGATCTTCTCCAATGAATCACCTCAACACTCTCTCTTTTCGGGTTATCGCTTATATTGCTACAGCATCGGCCAGTAGGGTTCGAACTGTTTCCGCACCTGTTGGATCAGGGTCTTTGCCTTATCGTCTGTCCCGGCCGCCATCCGGAGCAACGTTTCCTCCGTCACCCGTGTCTCATCCGAAAGCTCAAGCAGGACCGCCCGAACGCACTTGGCCAGACCCTGAATATGATAACCGCCTTCGAGGACCAGGACCAGACGGCCGCCGCAGCACGCTTCGGCCAGATTGAGCAGATTGCGGGTAAGACAGGCGAAGCCTTCGGGCGTCACTTTCATCTCGCCTAAAGGGTCTGCGAAATAGGTATCGAACCCTGCGGAGACCAAGATGATCTCGGGTTTGAAGGCCAAGGCGATCGGGGAGAGGAGTTCTTGGAATATGCGGACATAGAAGGCATCATCCGCACCGGGCCTCAGCGGGACATTGATCGTGTAGCCAAGACCCTCGCCCCGCCCTATCTCACCCATGGCGCCGGTGCCGGGATAGTAGGGAAACTGGTGGGTTGAAAAGTACAGGACCTTCCGATCCTCATAAAAGATAGCCTGGGTGCCGTTCCCGTGATGGAGGTCCCAGTCGACGATCAGGATCCGCTCCATCTTGTGCAAGGCCATCGCGTGCCTTGCGCCGATCGCAATGTTGTTGAAGATGCAGAAACCCGCCGCCCGCTCTTCCTGGGCGTGATGACCCGGTGGCCGAACCAAGGCAAATGCGTTGTCTGCCTTCCGGGAAACGACGGCGTCGATGGCGTTCATCAAACCGCCCGCCGCGAGCCTCGCGGTATCGTACGTCTCGGGAGTGGCCACCGTATCGGGATCGAGCATGGACATCGATCGTCCCGCCGTTGCCGCGATGGCATCGACATACGCCGGCCTGTGAACCCTCTCCAACTCCTCTCGGGAGGCATCTCTTGCATTAATCCCGATGAATTTCCAACCCATATCGGGATTGTCGAGCATCTCGTAAATCGAAACGAGTCGTTGGGGCGATTCGGGATGGCCACTATCCGTACCGTGCCTCAAATATCTCCGGTCCTTCACAATTCCCGTGTTTTTAGACATCATGCCGCCTTTTTCCCCGGGGCGCCCTCCAGCCCCAAATCGGAGGTTGTTTCTAACACAAAAGCCCTTAAATAGCAAAAGTTTTTACATAAGAAGCGCCCTTTTGAAAAAGCATTGACAAACATTTCTCACTGCGGGTATAAGCGCGACATAGGAAACTTTTTTAAAGGGACCTCGGGGGTGGTTTAGCAGATCCCTCGCCGCCGTCGGAAAAAGGAAGAGGTGAAATCATGTTTGGTATCGGCATGCCGGAGCTGCTGGTGATCGCAGTCATCGCACTGCTCGTGGTGGGCCCCAAGAAACTGCCGGAGATTGCCAAGGCTCTGGGAAAGGGTCTCTCCGAATTCCGCAAGGTGACCGAAAGCGCAACAGATACGATCAAGGAGACGCTCAAGACCGATGAGCTGAAGAAGGACCTGGACGGCATCAAGGATTCGCTCCTCTACGGCAAGGAGGAAGAAAAGGAAGACCCGGTCCCGACCACCGCGCCGACACCCCCGGGCCATGACGCTCCGAAGACGGACGAGCCTAAACCCCCGGCCTGACCCCTCGCAGGACTCCCGACAAGACATCACATGAAAAATGACACTCCCGAAGAAGAAAAAATGTCCCTGACCTCGCATCTTGAAGAGTTGAAGACGAGGCTCATACGCGTTCTAATCATCGTCGGCATAGGCTTCGGCATCTGCTACATGTTCAAGGAATGGTCTTTCCGGGTCATCACCAAACCCCTCGTCGACGCCATGCCGGCCCAGAGTTCGCTGATCTTTACCGGGCTTCCCGAGGCCTTCTTCATTCACATGAAGATCGCTTTTTTCGCGTCGCTCCTGATCACTGCCCCCTATACCCTCTTCGAGATCTGGCGATTTATCTCTCCGGGTTTATACCGGAACGAGAAAAAATACGTCTTCCCTTTCATCTTCTTCTCCTCGCTACTGTTCGGCAGCGGGGTCCTGTTCGGCTATTTCATCGCCCTGCCTCCGGCATTCGCTTTTTTTGTGAGCTTTTCCACCGACGCGCTCAAGCCGATGATTTCTTTTCGGGAGTATCTCGACCTGACCTTGAAGTTCCTCCTGGCCTTCGGTCTCTGCTTCGAGATGCCGGTCTTTATGTTCTTTCTGGCGAAACTCGGCATTGTCAACGCAAAGATGCTATCAAAGCAGAGGCGTTACGCGATCCTCGTCATCTTCATCATCGCCGCCATCCTGACCCCCTCCCCCGATGCCATCAGCCAGATATTGATGGCGATCCCGCTGATGTTTCTTTATGAAGTGAGCATTTTTGTGGCAAAGTTCGCCCGCAAGAATAAGCCCGCCGAGGAAGCGACCGAGGAAAGCACCGACGAGATGCCGGAAGAGACGGAAACGAAGAACCCATGATCCCCTTTAAACCTGTTGCCCTTCGCCGGAAAATGTCATCGCGACGCTCCGTCCTGAGGATCATCATCGTCGTATTCCTCATCATCTTTGTCAGCGCCGCCTTGGCGGGAAGCAGCCTCGTCTACTACCTTCTCCTCAAGGAACTCCCCAGCATCGCCGCCCTGAAGGACTATCGCCCCAGCATCACAACACGGGTCTATGCGGACAACGGCGAGCTGATCGACGAGTTTTTCCTCGAAGACCGGAAAGTCATCAAGTACGAGGATATCCCGAAGATCGTCATACAGGCCTTTGTCTCCGCCGAGGACGCCCGCTTCTTCCAGCATAAGGGCTTCGACATGCAGAGCATGTCCAGGGCTTTTTTCAAAAACCTCGAAGCGGGTCGGATTGTTCAGGGAGGGAGCACGATTACCCAGCAGGTTGCCAAAGTCCTCTACCTCTCCCCGGAGAAAAGTTACCTAAGAAAGATCAAGGAGGCTCTCCTGGCGTATAAGATAGACAAGTATCTGACAAAGGAAGAGATCATCACGCTCTACCTGAACCACATCTACCTGGGCCATGGGACCTATGGGATCGAGGCCGCATCTCAGGGGTATTTCGGAAAGAGCGCGCGCGACCTGACGCTTGCGGAAGCTGCCCTGCTGGCCGGCCTCCCCAAGGCCCCAAGCAGCTACTCCCCTTACAATCACCCCGACAAGGCCTACCAACGGCAGGCCTACGTTCTTTCGCGGATGCAGGAAGACGGGTTCATTTCAAAGAGCGAGAAAGACCGGGCGATCGCGACGAAGCTCCGGTTTCGTTCGATCAAGCCCAAGGACAAGATTGCCCCTTACTTCATCGAGAATGTCCGGCGCTACGTCCAGGAGAAATATGGCAGAGATGTCCTCTACAAAGAGGGGCTTGAAGTCTACACGACTCTCAATATTCAGATGCAGAAGGCGGCGCGAGAAGCAGTGGCGCAAGGCCTCAAGGAGATCGAGGAACGCGAGAATTTTGAAAAAGGGCTCGTTCAGGGGGCGCTGTTTGCAATGGATCCCAAAAGCGGCGCAATCAAATCGATGGTGGGAGGGCGAGACTTTAACCGCAGCGAGTTCAACCGCGCAACCCAATCCCGGCGCCAACCCGGGTCGGCCTTCAAACCGCTCATCTACACGGCGGCCTTCGACAAAGGAATGACCCCCTCGACGGTGATCGTGGATGCCCCCATTGTCTACCCTGACCCCTCCAGTCCCGATGGAGTCTGGAAGCCGAAGAATTTCGACGAGAAATTCCTTGGGCCGACCACGCTGCACAACGCCCTGGTCCATTCCCGGAATATCATCACCATCAAGGTCCTCGAGGAGATCGGTATCGATTACGCAACGGCATATGCCGCCAATATGGGGATTACCTCACCCATTTCCAGGAACCTTTCGATAGCCCTCGGAACCTCCGGGGTCACCCTCCAGGAGCTGGTCAGGGCTTACGGTGTCCTGGCCAATGAAGGGAAACGCGTGCAGCCGTTTTTCATCAAAAAGATCGTCGATCGGACCGGACATGTGTTTGAGGAAACGCAACCAAAGGTTGAACAGGTGATCGACCCGCGGATCGCCTTCATGACGAGCTATGTCATGCAGGACGTTGTAGAAAGCGGAACGGGACAACGGGTGAAGCGACTCGGCCGGCCGGTCGCGGGCAAGACCGGGACGACCGATGACACGAGGGACGCCTGGTTTCTGGGCTTTACACCCACTTTGGTCGCCGGTGTCTGGGTGGGATTCGATCAGGAGAGACCCCTCGGCAGGCTGGAGGTCGGAGGCCGTGCCGCAGCGCCGATCTGGCTCTATTTTGCGGAAAAGGCCCTCGATAAGATGCCGGCAGAAGTCTTCCCCATCCCCGAGGGGATCGTCTTTATCAAGGTGGATCCGAAAACAGGGGCGCCGGCCAGGTTCTGGACCAAAGGGGCGAGATTCGAAGCCTTCCTCGAAGGGACGACCCCGGAAAACGCGGAAACAGTTGACCCGGCCAATCTCCCCGAGGGGGTAAGAAAGTTTGATATGGACCCCAACTTCTAATAGGGATGATGAAACCGGCGCTGAACCTGTTCATTTCTTTACTGGCACTGATATGCTTCGTGTCGCCCCACGGACGAGCGCAGGAATTCGGCTCTTCCGCAGGGAAAGCGCTACCGGTGTCGGATCACTTCGATGGGCACCTGTATTTCAACCCCGGTGTGCAACAACCTCCGCTGTCCCCGGGACAGGAGCAAACACGGCGCCGACCGGGATGGATTTGGCGATGGATTTTTGGCGCCGAATGGCCGGAGTGGCCGCAAGTAAATGAGTCCTCACCTGGAACGCCTCCGGCCAGTCGCGTCCCGAAAGGGACGCTCTCCGTCACATCCGTGGGTCACGCGACATTTCTCATACAACTGGATGGTCTCAACATCCTGACCGATCCCATCTGGTCGGAGCGAAGCAGTCCGGTTTCCTGGGCCGGTCCCAAGCGTTACACCGGGGCGGGTATCCGCTTTGAGGACCTGCCGCCTATCGATGTCGTCCTGGTGTCCCACAATCACTACGACCATCTCGATCTGCCCACGCTGAAGCGGCTCGCGGAAAAGGGCGCCTCGCGCTCGATCGTCCCGCTCGGCAACCTTGATCTCATGAAGGAAACGGGAATCCCCCGTGCGGATGAGCTGGACTGGTGGCAATCGGTCCGCTTGTCGCCGGATGTGACTCTCACCCTGGTTCCGGCGCAGCACTTTTCCGCACGCACCCTTTGGGACCGCAACAAAACCCTCTGGGGGGGATTTGTCGTCTCGGGACCGTCGGGAAATGTTTACCATGCCGGGGATACGGGATATGGTCCCCATTTCCGAGAGATAGCCCGCCGCTTCCCGTCGATCCGCGTAGCGCTCCTTCCCATCGCACCCTACCGACCCAAACAAGCGAAAGACACCTTCTCGATCAATTACTCCACCGTTCACATGGGGCCGGCAGAGGCAGTCCAGGCACATCTGGATCTGGGCGCGCAGCTCAGCATCGCCGGCCATTTCCAGGTATTTCAGCTCGGAGCGGATGGATTTGACGACGCCGTCAGCGAACTCGCCTCCACCCTCAAGGAACGCGATCTGAACCCCGGGTCATTCATCATACCGATCCACGGCCAAGCCATCGAGCCGGACGCACCCTTCGAAGGAGTCCAGCGCTTGGTGAGCCTTGAGAAGTGAACCGTCGCCGCTCATCGTTTCGGGTTTCGGCATGACGAGAAATGACTCGCAGTGAAGGGTGTCGATACGATTATGGATTCATTCGAAACGCAACGCTTCAATGGGGTCTAATTTAGCGGCTTTGCGCGCCGGGTAGAAACCGAAGAACATTCCCACACCCCCGGCAAAGGAAAAAGAAAGAAGCAGGGCCTGGAGGGAGACGAGGGTCGGCCATTTAAAGAAGTGGGAGATCAACTGCGAGGCCGACACGCCGATGATCAGGCCGATCAATCCTCCGATCAGGCTCAGAACGAGGGCTTCGATGAGGAATTGGTAAAGAATGTCCCGTTCCCGAGCCCCCACGGCCAAACGGATGCCGATCTCCCGGGTGCGCTCGGTCACCGAAACGAGCATGATATTCATAATACCGATGCCGCCGACCAAAAGGGCGATGGAAGCGATAGCCCCCAGAAGAAGCGACATGACCCGGGCGGATTCTTGAGCCGTGGACATGGCTTCGGTAAGGTTACGGACACTGAAATCATTTTCCTGATCAGGTCGGAGGCGGTGCCGCTGGCGGAGAAGCTGGGTAATTTCCTCTTCGGCCTGCTGCAGTGTCCCGGCACTCGTGGCCTGGACGCTTATGCTTCGGACCATGCCGGGGAAATTTCTTCCGAAGAGAAGTCTTTGAGACGTGGTGAGGGGAACATACAAAGTGTCATCCTGATCCTGGCCCCAGGTGGTTTGCCCTTTTAACGCCAGGACGCCGATGACGGTAAAAGGAAACTTTTTTATGCGCACTACCTGTCCAACCGGATCCATCTCTCCAAAAAGGTTGTCGGCTACGGTTTGTCCCAGGAGGCAGACCGCAGCCCTGCCATCCACGTCGGCCTGGGTTAAGGCTCTGCCCTTGACCACCGGCCAATCCCTGATGAGCAGGGCTTCCGGAGTGGTCCCATAGGTGACCGCGGACCAGTTCTGGTTGCCGGAGACGACTTGAGAAATTCCGGTCAGCACAGGGGCAGAGTATTTGACCGAAGGCAACTCCGTGGCGATCGCTTTGGCATCGTCCACCGTGAGCGTGGGAACGGAACCCGAGCCGAAACGTATTCCTCCACTGGTAGCGCTTCCGGAAAGCACGATGAGCAGGTTGGAGCCCATGGAGGCTATCTGCTCCTGAATGCGGGCTTTGGCCCCCGACCCCACGGCAATCATGGCGATGACCGCGCTCACACCGATGATGATCCCCAACATGGTCAGACCGGAGCGCATTTTGTTCCGATTCAGGGCCTTGAAGGCAATTCGCAGAGTCATGAGAAAATTCATGGGATCGCCTCCTCCGTCGGCGGGGGCATCTGGGTCAGGTCATAGGCCGCCTGCCTGGGCTCGAAGGAGAGATCCTGAATGATTTTTCCATCACGAAAGATCACCTGGCGGCTTGCATATCGGGCAATCTCTTGTTCATGGGTCACCAGAATGATGGTGATCTGGGATTGCTGGTTCAGTTTCTGGAAGATGTCTATGATCTCCAGGCTGGTTCGGGTATCCAGGTTGCCGGTAGGCTCATCGGCCAGGATCAACGAAGGCCGGTTGACCAGGGCGCGGGCAACGGCCACCCGTTGCTGCTGTCCGCCGGAGAGCTGGCTGGGGAGATGGTGTTGCCGCCCGATGAGACCCACGCCGGTCAGCGCCTCCATCGCTCTGTGATGTCTTGTCCGGGATGATGTGTTGTTGTAAAAGAGGGGAAGCTCCACATTTTCCAGGGCTGTCGTGCGGTTTAAAAGGTTAAAGCTTTGGAAGACGAACCCGATTTTTTTATTGCGAATCTGGGCCAGTTCATCCTTGGTCATGCCGGAGACATCTGTTCCTTCTAAAAAATAACGGCCTTGGCTGGGGCGGTCCAGGCAGCCCAGGATATTCATAAAAGTTGATTTCCCCGATCCGGAGGCTCCCATAATGGCCACAAACTCTCCGGACTGAATGCATAGATCCACTCCTTTCAAAGCCGGGACCTGTATTTCTCCCAGGTAATAGATTTTAACCAGATGTTCGACACGGATCAGGTCATTCATAAAATTCATTTTGTTAAATTCTCTTACCGGATTCCTCGCATGGTGGGCGGCGCCTGTGTGGCGGTCGGCTTGCTGTTTCCTCCGAGAGCCTCCGTAATCACTTCCTGCCCTTCCTTTACAGCGCCCGATACAACCTCGGTGAAAGATCCGTCTGAAACCCCCGCGGTGATTTCCACCGGCACGGGCTTTCCTCCCTGCACGGGAGTCCACACGCGATAGACGGGGGCCGGCCCCTCGGCAGTCTCCAGGCGCTGGCCCATCTGGTCATATTTCTTTTGCTGCTCCTGTGTGAGCAGCGAACGAATCTTCAGGCGGTTACTCAAACGCAGCTCTTTGCCCTTGGCTTTTCCTTCCTCCGCCCCCCCCGCCCTGTAGGCCGCCCGGATTTGTGTTTGGGCATCTTTCAATAGGATGGTGATGCTGGCCTGCTGCTCAGGGGTAAGCGTGAGTTCGGTTTTCAGTCTTTCCAGGATCGCTTCCGGATCGGGGGCCCCCTTCGAGGGCGAGGGAGCAGGCGCCGACGCCGGCTTCTTTTGCAGGGCGCCGGCCTCTCTTTTAGCAAAGTCAGGACGGAAGCGCAGAGCCGCATTGGGGATCTTCAAGACGCTTTCCTTGTGAGACACCAATAAGGAAACATTTGCGGTCATGCCTGGTTTCAGCTTGAGCTCACGGTTTTTGACACGAATGACCACATTGTAAGTCACCACGTTTTGAATGGTGATCGGCGCATTGCGGATCTCGGTTACTTCTCCCTGGAAGGTCATCAGCGGGTACGCGTCAACCGTGAAGGTTGTCTCTTGCTTCTCGGCCACTCTGCCGATATCCGCCTCGCTAACATTTGTATCCACCTGCATGTCAGTCAGGTCCTGGGCAATGGTGAACAGCGTAGGGGCCTGCAGGCTGGCAGCCACCGTCTGTCCAACATCCACATTACGGGAGATCACGATCCCGTTCACAGGGGCGGTGATGCGCGTATGGTCGAGATTGACCTGAGCCATCTCCAGTTCGGCCTCGGCCTGTTTGATCTGGGCCTTGGCCGATTCCACGCGGGCCTTGGCCGATTCCATCTGGGCATCGGTGGCTTTTTGCTGGGCCAGAGTCGCTTCCAGTTGGGCTGCAGAGGAATCTTGGGATGTCTGGGCCGCGTCACGGTCGCTGGCTGAAATTAAATTTTTTGAGAAGAGCTCCTGGGATCGATTTAAATTTCGGCGCGTATCTTCCAGCGAAACCTTGGCTTTGACCACATTGGCTCTACTTGCTTCTATGTTGGAGCGGGCGGTGGCGACGTCGGCCTGGGCGTTAAGGAGGGAAGCTTTGGCATTTTCCACCTTGGCGGCGGCCTGGGCGACCTGGGCTTGGAAGATAGCCGGATCGATCTGGGCGATGAGTTGGCCCTTCTTCACGATGGAATTGAAATCCGCGTTGAGCTTTTGGATTGTCCCTGAAACCTGTGAACCCACCAGCACGGTGGTCACCGGGTTGACGGTACCGTTGGCCGTGACGAAAGTGGAAAGATTCCCTCGCTCGACCTTGACCGTCTTGTATTTTATAGCCGACCCTTCCTTTTGAAAGAACTGCGTATAACCGAAAAAACCGCCCCCCGCCAAAACGATGACCACGCCAAGATAAAGAAGCTTTCTCTTCACGCCGGTCCGTTTCCTTCCTCGATGGTTTTCTTTATCTTCCGACTCTCTCTTCGTCATTTTTCCCCTGCCGCCTTTTCCAGGCTTGCCTGCGCGAGTCTGTAATCATAAAGAGCCGCAATATGCGCCGTTTTCGCGTTGCTTACCGACACAAGGGCGTCGGTCACCTCGATGGGACTGCCCACCCCCGAGGTGTACCGGCCATTGGCCAGATCGAGATTCTCGTTGGCCTGACGCACGGTGAGCGCCGCTGTCGCAATCCGATCCGCCGCCTCCTGCAGATTCAGCCACGCCTGTTTGACATCCCGGTAGATGGTTTGCTGGAGCAGCGCCTCATTCGCTGTAAGGACGTCCAGATTGGCCCTGGCCTCCTCGACCTGATACTTTGTTAAAAAGCCGCTGAACAGGGGGATGTTCAGTTGGGCGCCGATACTCCATCCCTGGTCCAAGGGGAAGCTGCTCGCACCCCAGCCATAACTGGCGCTGCCAGTGAGCGATGGATAGTAGCCTTTCCGGGCAAGTTCAATGCTCTGCTCCAACGATTTTTTCTTCACGGCGATTGCCATCAGATCCGGGCGGCGTTGATAGGCCCTCCGGGTAACCTCGTCTAAATCGATCGTCACGCGCTGAAACGGGAGTTGATCCACAACCCCGTAATCGGGCGCCTCCTGCATCCCCATGGTGTTGTTCAGTATCACTTGACTCAGGCGGAATGCATTTTCGGCCTTCAGGAGATTTAGTTTTGCATTGGAGAGATCGACATCGGCCTTGGTGACGTCGAATTTCGGTTTTGTGCCGACCTCGAAAAACGCCTTGGCTTGCTCCAGATGCTGTTGGAACTGCCCCACGACCTCCCTGGAGACCTCCTGGTTCCGCTTGGCCTGGAGAAGCCCATAGTAGGCCTGCTTGACCGCGAAGGCCACCTGGATGATCACGTTATCCAGATCCGAACGATAGGAATCCCGGTTGAGTTCCTGGACCTTCACCTGGGTGGATGTTTTACCGAAATCATAGAGGCTCTGGCTCAGCGAGATGCCGGAGGAATAGCTGTCGTAAGCCTGCCCGGCGGCGGATATGGAGGAATTGGAGGTTGGATCCGTCCGGCTGTAACCGGCTGAACCGCTCAATTGCGGATAAAAACCTGAGCGGGCCTGGCCTATCTTGCTTTCACCGGCTATAATAGTGCCGGCGGCCGCCTGGATACTGGGATGCTTCTCCATCGCGATGGCGATGCAGCGCTGAAGATCCAGCGTCTCGCCCTTCCTTATCATCTCTTCCGCGCCGACCGCCGCCGGCAGAACCCACCAAAAACAGACGAGGAACAAAAGCCGTTGTTTCATAATCTCCTTCCCTGTTTCCGACACCGGCATCATCGAACCGGGTCATGTCTTACATCCCCTTAAAAGCAACCCGTGTGCCAGGGACAGATTCCCTTCAATATATTGAAACTATGAATATTAATTGTCTGCCCCCACCCCGCCGCAAAAGAACCGGATACAATATATCCATTTTTATCATCCAAATGGATACATTGTATCCGGCCTTCGAACATCCATCCGGCCGTTTGATCGCATGGCAAGAACTTGTATCACTGTGGGGGGAGAATAGGGGAAGCGTCTTTGTATGTCAAATAGAATTTACTTCAACCAATTGCGCTTGCGTTGCAATGGTTTTTAAAATTCGTCTTGACAATTATTCGGCTTTGCTGTATTAGAAAAACCAATAAGAATTTTGGAAGGGTATTTTATGATCCATCAATCGTTATCGAACAGCAGATTTCTCCTCCTTGGCGTCGTAGTACTCGTACGCATTGGGGCAGCTGCTCGGCGTCTTTGATGGATTGACCAAAAAGGATGCGAGCCGCGAGCCCCGTAAGGCCGCGGCTTTTTTGTTTGCTTCGAAAGCCGCGTTTCGGGAGAATCGGCGGCTTTTTTGTTTCCGAAAGGAGCAACCCATGGAACTCATCGGTGCGGACATCGTTTTGAAAACCCTCGTGGAGGAAGGGGTGGACGTGATCTTCGGCTACCCCGGCGCCAACACCCTTCCGCTCAACGACCGCATGGCCGATAGTCCTATCAGGCACTATCTCATGCGCCACGAGCAGGCGGCGGCCCATGCCGCCGACGGCTATGCCCGGGCGACGGGCAGGGTAGGGGTCTGCCTGTCCACCTCGGGTCCGGGCGCGACGAACCTGGTAACGGGGATCGCCACCGCATATATGGATTCGACACCCCTGGTCGCCATCACTGCCCAGGTCAACAGCGACCTCTGGGGAAGGGATGCCTTCCAGGAAACGGACATCATCGGGATCACGATGCCCATCACGAAGCACAGTTTCATGGTAAGGGACGTGAACCAGCTTGCTTCGTCCATCCGCCAGGCATTCCAGCTTGCCAGCACCGGCCGGACCGGACCCGTCCTGGTCGACATCCCGAAGGACATTCTCGCTGCCCGTTGCAGTTTGCAGCCGAAGAAATCGCAGGCAGCAACGCCGAAACCGGTCGAGAACCGGGAGCAGTTGGAACAGATCGCCCAGGCCCTCAACCGGAGCGAACGACCGGTCCTGATCATCGGGGGGGGAGTCAAGCTGGGTGATGCATGCATCCAGATGAGCGAACTCGTGCAGCAGGGTCAGCTCCCCTTTGTGACCACGATGATGGGGATCGGCTCGGTCTCCTCCGCGAACGGCTTCAATCTCGGCTTTATCGGAACACACGGCAACGAACTGGCCAACCGGATCATTCACGATTCCGACTTCATCCTCGCCCTCGGCGCCCGCTTCACGGAACGGAGCACCTCAGTCATCGAAGAGTTCGCCCCTCTGGCGACCATCGCCCAGATCGACATCGACCCCACCTCGATCGGGAAGAACATCGCCGTGGACCTTCCCTTGGTGGGGGATATCCAGGAGGCGCTCAAGGAGCTCATCCCCTTGGTCGTTCCCCGAAACCGGGACGTATGGATGGGACGAATCGAGATGGAGCGTCAGGCCCAGGAGGAAAAGTTGATCGACGGCGGATGCGGCCAGGCGGGAACCCTCATCCGGAATATCCAGGACGCCATGCCTAGAGAGACGATCGTCGTCCCGGACGTGGGCCTCAACCAGATATGGACGGTCCGCACCTGGAAGACCCACACTGCCCGGAGCCTGCTGACGAGCGGCGGGATGGGAACGATGGGCTTCTCCGTCCCGGCCGCCATCGGCGCCAAGGTGGGCGCCCCCGACAGGGATGTGGTCGTCATCTGCGGCGATGGCGGTTTCTATATGAACATCCAGGAGCTGGCAACGATCAGCACCTATCGTCTGCCGATCAAGATTGTCGTAATCAACAACGGTCATCTGGGGATGATCCGGCAGATGCAAGACCTCTGGTACGACGCGCGTTTCACGACGAGCGACCTCGGCGATAAGGTCGATCTGGTCGCGGTGGCCAAGGGGTTCGGCATCCCCGCGGAACGGGTCGCGGTGGACGCGGACCCGGCGGAGGCGATCGCCAGGATGAGCGGCGCCGCCGGCCCTTATATGCTGGAAGCGATGGTGGATCCGGACAACTACGTCTATCCGATCATCCCCCCGGGCTGCTCGAATGTGGAGATGATCTGCGGGAAGTGATGAAACGCTGCGGTTGCGTCTTCGCTGCGGCGCTGGACATTTTTCGACCATACACATCCTCGCTCCGCTGCCGGGAAAAAACTCGAGCTTCGCGCTCAGACAGTTTTCCCGGCGGCCGCTTCGCTGCGGTGGTATGGTACCCGAAAAATCTCCAATGCGCCTATCGCGAAGACACAACCACAGCGTTTCATATGGAAAAAAGGAAAAGAGAAAGGAAGAAGGATTATGGCCGTTGAAGAACGCACTATTTCGCTGCTTGTCAACAACCAGCCGGGGGTGCTCTCCCGGATCGCCGGCGTCTTCAGCAGTCGGGGGTATAACATCCGGAGCCTCTGCGTCGCCGAGACGACCAACCCGGAGATCTCCCGAATCACCCTGACCAGCCGGGCGGAGAGCGACTTCACG
>MICN01000060.1 GCA_001829875.1 Syntrophus sp. GWC2_56_31 | reverse complement strand
AAGCCGCCGGATTCGAATCATAGGACCAATGCCGGCCAAGGATCAATGATCACACAAAGCGATGTTCGGGATTCTTCCGTACAAATTGGATATAGTGGGATAAAATCTCCTTGACATAACAACACCGCTTCCCATAGATTTAGCCGGGCACAAATGTATATCAATTCGATCATTGCGGCGCCGTGTCATCGACCGGGTTTTTCAGGCCGGGAGAGAGGACTATGAAAAACATACTCCCTCCGCACACAGGACATTTTTCGACTCTGCGTTGCCTCGCTTCGCTGCAAAGACGAATCTCGCGCTGAAGCACAGAGACAGTCGCCTTTTCGGGCGTTACATTGCGGGTGTACGGTACCGCGAAAAACCTACAATGCTTGCCTGCGGGACAGGATTTCCAAGTTGTTCAAAGGTCTCGTGGCAGACACAAGGAAAGGGGAAGTATTTCTTAAATTTCATTGACCAAACGACAGGAGGATCACATGAGACGGATGCTTATTGGAATTATGGTTGTGTCGGCTCTGGTTGCACTCGTCGCGACGCCGGCTTTTAGCGAGGTCAAACAGTACAAGTTCGGCGGCGGCACCTCCGGCGGCCCCTGGTTCGTTGGAGTGGGCGCGGCGGTGCCTGTGCTCAACCAGCACTCCCAGGGCAAGTTCAGCTTCACCTACGGCGCCTCGGCCGGATCTGTGGAAAACGCCCGTCGGGCGGCCACTTACGAGTATGATACGGGCTTCGCCCACGTCACCACCCTCTACGAGGCCCTCAATGCCATCGGCTCCTTCAAGGGGCGCAAGGTGAACAATCTCCGCCTCATCGCCAAGGTCATGGACCTGACCCACATCTGGGCCGCCCTCAAAGAATCGAGCGTTAAGACCTTACCCGACCTGGCCGGCAAAAAGGTGAACATCGGCCCCCCGGGCAGCGGCACCCTGGTCAATTCCCTCTATATTCTCGATGCCTTGGGTCTGGCCGACAAAATTCAGAGGCAGACCTTGACCTTCGCCGGCGGGGCCAGCGCCATGGCCGACCGGCAGATCGACGTGACCACCGGCGCCGGCATCCCCTTCACGGTACCGGCCATCACCGAGGTCTCCATGCTCAATCCGGTTCGCTACATCCACACCACCGGGGATGAATTCAGCAAGATCAAGGCGAAGTACCCCTTCTACGGCCTGATCAAGGTCCCGGCCGGCACGGTCAAGGGCGTGGACCAACCGGTGGATTGCGTGGTCTACAGCGCCTACTGGATCGTCAACGACAAGATGCCCGACGACGTGGTCTACGATATGCTCAAGATCGTTATGGACAAGGGGAACAACGCCACACTCGCCAAGGTCCAGAAGAACTGGGGGGCCGTGTCCGGAGACTTCGAGGCCGTGGCCGAACTGGGCGTGCCGGTAAAACAGGGGGCAGCCAAGTTCTGGACCGAGCGCGGCACCAAGATGCCCCAGCGCATCAAGGTTAACTGATAAAACGATCGTGATTTCAACATTAAATAAATATGGGATCATCTCCGGTTTCGGTCGTCGCACCCTGGGCGCCGGCGCCAACCTGGCGGTGACGGTCGTCTGCGCCCTTTTCAGCGGCTTCTACCTCTACACCTCCTGGTTCGGAATCGTCTCTACCGAGAGCCACCTGGGAGTCTATTTCATGGCCTCCATTAGCTTGGCCCTGATCATCTATCGGCCCACCCCCGGTGCCTCTCGGGTGAACCTCCTCGACCTCTGCATGGTTTTGTTCATCGTTGGGTCCCTGATCTACTGGATGTATCAATACGATTTCCTCCTCGATCAGCTCGGCTGGGAACCCCCACTGATAAACACCCTTCTCGGCGCCGGGGTGATTCTCATCAGCCTGGAGGCGGCGCGGCGTACCACAGGCATGATCATTCCGGCCGTATGCCTGGCTTTTCTGATCTACGCCTACATCGGGCCCTACCTGCCCGGCATTCTCCGGCACGACGGGTTTCCCGTCTGGCGGATCATCGAATACAATTTTGTCACCACCGAGGGCATGCTCGGCCAGATCACCAATATCTTCGCCTCCTACATCTTCGTCTTCGTCATCTTTGCGGCGTTCCTGGAGCGCTCCGGGCTGGGACAGCTCTTCATGGACACAGCCCTGGCCCTGACCGGCCGGATGACCGGCGGTCCCGGCCTGGCGGCCTGCTTCTCCTCCGCGATGATGGGGATGGTCTCGGGCAGCCCCGTGGCCAACGTGGTCACCACCGGCGCCTTCACCATCCCGCTGATGAAACGGATAGGCTACAAGCCCGAGTTCGCAGCGGCGGTGGAGGCGGCGGCCTCCACGGGCGGTCAGTACATGCCCCCGATCATGGGCGCAGCGGCCTTCATGCTGGCCGAGTTCACCGAGACGCCCTACATCGAGGTGGTCAAGATCAGCATCCTGCCGGCCATCCTTTACTTCGGGGCTGTGGGGGTTATGGTCTACCTGCAGGCCCGCAAGACCAACCTGGTCGGTTTGCCCAGGGATGAGCTGCCCAAGATCAGCGATGTGCTCAGGCGCTCCTACCAGTTTCTGCCCGTCCCGGTGATCATCTACCTGATGCTCAAGGGCTACTCGCCTTTCTACTCGGCCGTCTGGGCCATCATCACCACGGTGATCCTTTCCTGGTTCCGCAAGGAGACCCGGATGGGGCCTCGGAAGATCCTCGACGCCCTCGTCGGCGGCACCAAGAGTTCGCTGAGCGTGGGCTCGCTGGTGGGGGCCTTGGGCGTGATCATGGGCACCTGCCTGCTGACCGGCCTGCCGGCCCGCCTATCGGAGGTGATCACGGCCCTATCCGGGGGTATTCTTCCCCTGGTGGTGGTCATGATCCTCATCTCCGGATACATCATCGGCATGGGCCTGCCGGCCACCCCGGCCTACGTGATCCTCTCCCTCTTCGGCGTTCCGGCCCTGGCCAATATGGGCGTACCGGCCCTGACCGCCCACCTGATCGTCTTCTGGGTGGCGGTCGGCTCGGTCATCACCCCGCCGGTGGCCCTGGCCTCGATGGCCGCGGCCTCCATCGCCGACTCCGAGCCCTACCAGACCGGCTTCCAGGCGGTCAAGCTGGGTTCCTGGCTCTTTCTGATGCCGTTCCTGTTCCTCTACACCCCCATCCTGCTCAACGGCGCCCCGGCCGAGATCGTCCGCTGCATCATCACCGCCCTGTTCGCCCTCACCGCCTGGGCCGCCGCCGTGGAAGGGTACCTGCTGGTCAAGGTCCGAACCTGGGAGAGGATGCTTCTCTTCGTCTCGGCCTTCGGTCTGCTGCACGCCGGCTGGATCACCGATATCATCGGCATTGCCATTTTTGTGCTCGTCTTTACGACCCAGTTCCAGGCACACAAAAAGATGATCCCGGTGCCGTAGTGCCCATTGCGGCAGGGAGTCACTCCACCGCACCCCCCTTCTTTAGGAGGGCTGCAATCGACGCGGCCAGTCTGCGATACCCTGCGGCGTTTGGATGGATATAATCGGACTTGAGAGCACCATCGGACAGCACGTCGGTCAGGGCCTCCTCCTCGATAGGGATCTTCATTTCTGCGGCGATATCTCGGTAAAAGGGCGGAGGGGACAGAGCAAGTCCTGGAGACGGGACCGCGATGAGAACAACGGCAACTCCCCGTTCCCGCGCTAACCGAATCATTGCCCGCAAATTATCGGCGGTTTGCTGCCGATCCAGGCGACGGAGCAGGTCATTTCCTCCGTGGCAGAGGATCAGGAGTGCCGGTTTCTCCCGCTCAAGCACCCCCGGGAGACGGGATAATCCCTCACCGGTTACCTCCCCCGGAACCCCGGAATTGACAACCCGCCGACCGACCAGGCGCTCCAGGACCGCCGGATAGCTTTCTGCAGGGGTGGCCCCGGTTCCGAAGGTCAGGCTGTCGCCAAACGCCAGTATGAGCGCATGACCGGCAAGGCGGGGTGATTTGGCACTCGAAGAGCAGGCCATCAGAACAGCGCTTGCCAGGATGGTCAGCATCCCAAAAATGAGCAGCTTTTTTCTTGTTATGGTCATTCCCTCGTCACCATAAGGCGAATAATCAAAGAATAGTATGTCGGCGACGGGTTCGGTGGGGAAGACTATACCACAAATCGATTTAACGCAATATTTTTACCGATTTATCTGACGATGCACGAATGACTTCGTCTATGGCAGCCGAGACGCGCAGAAGAGCCATGACAAAGCAATTGACGGCTGAAAAGTTTCGTCGGTTATCCTGGCAATTGGCTTCGAATAATGGTAATGGTCTTCGATCAAAAGGCCAGAATTCGGGACCGACAAAACAGAAAGGATCGAACGATGATGCCAACATATCTTCAAGTGTTTTCGGATTATATCTGACCCTGGTGCTACTTCAGTACCGGGCGTATTGAAAAGTTAAGAACGAATTTTGAGATCGAGGTTAAGTGGAGGGCATTTCCTCTCCACCCTGAAACTCCCGAAGAGGGGCTTACCCTGGAAGCGCTTTTTGCCGGCAGGAACATGGACATTCCCTCGGCAATGGCCCGCATGAAGAAGGTAGCCAATGAATTGGACCTACCCTGGGGAGAGCGAAAGAAGACCTATAACAGCAGGCTCGCCCAGGAACTGGGTAAATGGGCAGAGGCCAAGGGAAAAGGGGATCAATACCACGATGCGGTTTTTCGCGCCTATTTTGTCGATGGTAAAAATATTGCAAAAACCGATGTACTGATGGGGCTGGTAAAAGGGGTGAGGCTTCCCGAGAATGAAGCCAGCGAAGCCTTACAAACGAGAGCCTTCAGGACGTCCGTCGATTCCGATTGGGCGCTTGTCGATGAAATGGGTATCACATCGGTCCCGACCTTTGCGCTCGATCACCGGATATTGGTGGGGGCCGAGCCCTACGAGGCCTTGGAGCAATTTCTGCTGGGAAACGGGGTCAAGAGGAGATGATACCGAAACGCGGGATTTATAAAATCGCTTTTTTCTAACCGACACGAAATACCGGAGGGAAGGATGGAAACGAAGATCTGTATTTACTGCGGTCGTGCTCTCGATGTGAATAAGTTAATAGATAGGGCCGGGAAATATCGCTGTAAAGACGAAAATGACTGCCTTGAATACCAAACCAGAGAAGACCCCGCTGATTCCATGGAAAGTGCCGATTATTTTTTCGATGTGGTGAAATCTTCATTGAACGAAGCGGCACAGCGTATCGCCACGTATAAAGGCGCGAAGGACGATCGGGCAAAAAGCGCCCCAGGCGAC
>MICN01000059.1:4435-38054 GCA_001829875.1 Syntrophus sp. GWC2_56_31 | reverse complement strand
CGGGATGCGGCTCTCCGCAAACGCCCGCCGGATCATCTCTTCCATATCGTTGAGCGCCTTCGGCAGAAAGGCGGCCGGGATCTCTTCTGTGCCGATTTCGAGCAGCAGTTCCTTGCCCATTCATGTACTCCTTTATATAACGATGCTTATCTACTGATATTGCACGATTATTTTAAATATTAAACGTAGTGCATCATTTCATAAACATATGCACGTTATTGTCATTTCGAACGCAGTGAGAAATCTTTATGATGAATAAACGTTACAAGATATCTCCCTTCGGTCGATATGACACCTTATGAAATGATGCACTTAGCACTCCTTGTTCGGTGGCATGGGCTCAAGAGGGCCTATCAGCGGGTAGCCCAGGGCTTCCCGCTGCCGCAGGTAGCTCTCGGCGCTCAGGCGGGCCAGTTTCCTGACACGGCCGATATAGCTGGTCCGCTCGGCCACGCTGATTGCCCCCCGGGCGTTCAGCAGGTTGAAGGTGTGGGAACACTTCAGACAGTGGTCGTAGGCGGGGAGAACCAGCCCTTTTTCCGCTGTCCTCATCCCCTCCGCTTCGTATATGTCGAAGCGCTTGCGAAGCTCACCGATGTCGGCGGTCTCAAAGTTGTACACCGACCACTCGACCTCGCTCTGGTGATGGACGTCTCCGTAAGTCATCCCCTTGGTCCACTCGAGGTCGTAGACGTTGTCGATCCCCTGGAGGTACATCGCGATCCGTTCGGTTCCGTAGGTCAACTCGGCACTGACGGGGCGGCAGTCGAAACCGCCGACCTGCTGGAAGTAGGTGAACTGCGAGATCTCCATCCCGTCGAGCCAGACCTCCCAGCCGAGTCCCCAGGCGCCGACCGTGGGGGATTCCCAGTCGTCCTCCACGAAACGTATGTCGTGGTCGAGCGGATCGATCCCGAAGCTCTTGAGGGAATCGAGGTAGAGCTCCTGGATGTTGAGCGGCGAGGGTTTCATGAGCACCTGATACTGATAGTAATGCTGAAGTCGATTCGGGTTTTCACCATAGCGGCCATCCGTGGGTCTCCGGGAAGGCTCGACATAGGCCACTTTCCATGGCTCGGGTCCCAGGGCCCTCAAAAAAGTGGCCGGGTTGAAGGTGCCGGCCCCCACCTCGATGTCATAGGGTTGCTGGATGACGCATCCCTGATCAGCCCAATACCTTCCGAGGGCGAAGATCAACTCCTGAAAAGTCACAGTTCCTCCCGTGTAACCAATTGCAGATGCCCTCAATTCAAGGCTTTTCTACTCGTTACGAGTTCGTCTATATTGGATTTCCTAACACGGAGGTGGGCAGGTGTCAATACGTATTCAGGATTCGGGATTGCATGCCTTCCCTCTCCAGCAATACCGCCACCGTTTTTTTACTAGGATGAATTCAACGCCTGAAAGGCGATTGAGTCAGGCAGGCGTCTCTCGAATGCGATCAGAGGGCCCTGATCGTCTCTCCTGCCTTCTTGAAGGCTGATCTCAGGACGCCCAGTTCATGGCCGACCTCGATGATCCTGATGCCCATGTCGATGTATTTCTTTGCCTCCCCCTGCCATGGCTCGCCGATACCGATGGCGACGGCCTTGTTGTGCCTGGCTGCCGCATCGGCGGTCCGCTTGATGGCGTTCTGAACCTTGGGATGGTCTTTTTGACTGCTGCGAAGGCCGAGCGACATGCTGTAGTCTGCCGGCCCGAAGAGGCAGTAATCCAGCCCCTCGATGGCCATGACCTTGTCCACTTCGCTCACGACCTCTTCGTTTTCGATCATGACCCCAACCATGACCTCGCGATCGCTCCATTCGACCCACTCCCTGCCGCCGTCGGCCCCCCAACCGGCGGCAAAGCAGTATCCGCTATAGCCCCGGTGGCCTTTTGGGGGATACTTCGCCGCTCTGACGACGGCCATCGCCTCCTCATAGCTGACGATGTCGGAGACAACGATCGCCTGCGCCCCCGACTGAAGGGCCTTCGAGATGAGGTAAGGGTCGTCCTTCTCTACCCGAACCATGGCGGTGATGCCGACCAGAGCGGCGGCCCGCATCATGTTCTCCATCGACTCGTCCCGACGCCAGGAATACTCGTTGTCCACACGGACCCAGTCCAGACCGCTATAGCCGACCGTCTCGATGACCGCCGGGCTGTAAGAATCCACGCAGGTTCCGACGGCGACCCTCCCTTCAGCCAGCACCTGCCGCAGTCTGTTCACTCTTTTCATCGAACCTCCGATCCTTTCGCGCCCCGTACTCCGTTATACACCGCCCCACTCCGTCTTTTCGGGGCGGGGGGATCGAGCGGCAGGCCCCCCCGCTTGTTCCCCCCCCCCTTTTCGATCCGTCAGGACGCGTACCCATACTCCATGTCACTGATTTAGGATTCCTTCTGAATGAGCGGCATCAAGTCCCTCATCTTCGCTTCGAACTCATCCCAGTATTTCTTGTATCCCGCTGGGTCTAAGTACCGGAGGGTCAGTCCCATATTCAGCATCTTTTGCTTGTGATCTTCGGTCTTGGTGACATTCCCTATTGCCTTGCTCAGGATGTTTACGACCTCTTTGGGGGTTCCTGCGGGGGCTGCGAAACCCCGCGACGAACCGAAGTATATTTTATACCCCTGTTCTTCAAAGGTTTTGACCCCTGGGAGAAATGGATTTCGTTCAGAGTCCATGATTCCAAGGACCCGAAATTCACCGCCCCTGACCTGTGGATCCCCCACATTGCCGCAGTATACCTCGATCTTCCCTCCCAAGACGGCCGTAACCGAAGGCGCGGACCCCTTCAAATGGACCCTCGCAAGCTGCGCTCCCGTTAGTTGCTCCAGCCAGAGAGTGGCAAAGTGCTCATCGGTCTGGATACCTGTGGTATTGACCCTAAGTTTCTTCGGCGCCGCCTTGGCGGCAGCGATCACGTCTTGCAGGGTCTTGTACGGACTGTCGGCCTTGACGGCAATGATACCCGGATCCAGCACATGCAATGCCAGCAACTCGAAGCTCTGACGATTATAGGTGGCCTTACGGTTGGGGTCCAAGTATGAGCTGATGGCGGAGGGGAAATTGGTGCTCCCAATAGTATAGCCGTCGGGTTTGGCTTGAGAAAGTGCGGTATAGCCGATCTGACCGCCCGCCCCCGGCCTGTTGACCACCACGACAGAAGTCCCAAGCTCCTTCTCCAGGCCACTTGCTATGAGACGGGCGCCAGTATCAGAGCTCCCACCGGCCGACCAGTGTACCATAAGCTGAATAGTTTTATCCTTCTGGGGAAACTCCGCCGCCCAGGCTGGTAAAAAGAGAACAAAGACCGCGAAAACGCAGAAAAAACCTACTATTCTTGAGTGAAATCTGTACTGAGCCATGACTTTTCCTCCTTTTCAAAATTCGAGTAAACTTTAAACACGCCCCATGACACTTGCCGGACTACATTTTGCAGACAGAAATCGGGACTCTGTGACCCCATCTGCCGTCGTGCATCACTATTCCCTCCGATCAGAGCAAATCCTCCTCCCCCGCCGCCAAGGACTGTTTCTTCTTCCTGAAGAATGAAAACGACGGAGCGATGAGGATTACCGCTGTCAGCACCAGGAAGACGACGGCAACGGGGCTCTCCAGAAAGATGCCGAAAGACCCCTGAGACATTTCCAGGGATGTCCGGAGCGAACTTTCCATCATTGGCCCCAAGATGAGGGTCAATACCGCGGGCGCCAACGGAAAATCCATCTTTCGCAGAAGGTATCCTATCACACCGAAAAGGGTCATGACCAGCACGTCAAAGACGCTGTTGTTGATGCTGTATGCACCCAAAACGGTGAAAGACAAAATGATCGCGGAAAGTATGCCGTAAGGGATTTTCAAGAGCTTGACCCATATGCCGATCAGAGGCAGATTGAGGATGACAAGCATCACGTTCCCGATGTAGAAGCTGGCAATCACCCCCCAAGCTATGCCGGGATGATCCTTGAAGAGCAGAGGGCCCGGGATCAGCCCGTGCATCATAAAAGCTCCCATGATTATCGCTACCGTGGGCGAGGCGGGAATACCCAACGTGAAAAGCGGAATGAGCGCCCCGTTGGCGTGGGCATTGTTGGCGGTTTCCGGTCCCACAACACCTGCGAGCATGCCGGTTCCAAATCGCTCCGGGTAATTGGAAGATTTCTTTTCGGCGATGTACGACAGGAACGATGATGCAGAGTTCGTCATTCCCGGCACGAGGCCCAGTAGGGTCCCGATAAGACTGCCGCGCACGACGGGTCCAAGAGAATCACGCATCTCCTGGCGGTTGGGGATAAGCGTGCTCATCTTTGCGAGAACCATCTGCGCAAAGGGTTTCTCGGCATTCAACAGAATCTCACCAACCCCGAACAACCCCATGATTACGGGGACAAAACTGATGCCATCCATTAGCTCCATGGTACCGAAGGTGAAACGCGGCAGTC
Organism: Syntrophus sp. GWC2_56_31; assembly: GCA_001829875.1. Lineage (GTDB taxonomy): Bacteria > Desulfobacterota > Syntrophia > Syntrophales > UBA5619 > JAKAFS01. Next base: position 33,623 of record MICN01000059.1, on the reverse strand, counting down.
CCCGGACGGGATCCATGCCGATCATTGCGAGCAGGAGTCCGAAGACCCCCATCATCAGGGCCTTGATCATGGATTTGCCCGCCAGGCCCATCAGCAAGGAGATTCCCAACAGGACCAGGGTGAAAAATTCCACCGGTCCGAACTGCAGCGCCAGTCGGGTGAGCGGCCCGGCCGCCAAAACCAGGCACAGAGCGGCAAACGTTCCCCCGATGAACGAGCCGATGGCTGCCATGCTGAGAGCGACCCCGGCCCGCCCCTGCTTGGCCATTGCGTACCCATCCAGACAGGTGATTGCAGAAGCGGCTTCACCAGGGACATTGAGGAGGACGCTGGTGATGGTTCCCCCGTATTGCGTTCCGTAGAAAAGCGCCGTCAATAGGATGATGGCCCCCGTGGGTCCCATGCTGAAGGTCAGGGGAATGAGCATCGCCGTGCCTGCCGCCGGGCCGATTCCCGGAAGTACGCCGATAAGTGTACCCAGCAGAGATCCCACAAAAGCCAACATCAAATGCTGGGGGAGCAGGGCAACTGAGAATCCCATCATCAGGTTCGAAAAGGCATCCATCGTTTTCCCTCCTATAAGCCTAGCGCGGCAAGCATCGACAGGGACGACGCCGGCAACTGCACATCCAGATATCTTCCGAACAGGTGGAATACACCGACACTGCAGACAAGGGCAATGCTCAAAGTCGTCCAGACGGAGCTCCTCCCCAGAACTCTCAGCAAAAAGACCATAAACAGAAACATCGTCAGTTGAAACCCGATGACGCTCATAACGGCAGTCGCCGCGAGGGCCGCGAGGATTAAAACGATTTGGATAACACCCTTTTTTTCAGGAAGAAATCTGCCTTCGTTAGATTTTTCCGATTGCCTGAAAAGCTGTATGAGCCATACAATCGAAAGTCCCCCCATGATCGATCCCAACCAGAAAGGGAAAAAGCCGGGACCCGGCCCCAATTTGGTATAATATTCCATCCCAATGGCCGCTATACAGACGTAACCAGAAAGTGCGATGAAACAAACCGCGGCTGCCCGTTGAACCCTCTGCATAACCCCCTCCCCGCAAACGGCGCTCTCACCTTAGCCACGACCAATCGTCCCTCACCTCTGCTGCCTGGCACGGGATCTCAGTCCTGAGGAATTTATGTCCTTTGCCGTACTCCGCAGTGGTGCAGCGCTGAGAATGCCGTGCAGCGCATGACGCCGCGGATTATTATAACGAGTCATCAAACTTTGGGAATATCGTATTCGTATCGCCCGCACGTCAGACCCTGGAGGATTTCCAGGGTCTTCACTTCCAGAGGAATTCCCTGCGCCCGTCTTTTTCTCTCCAGGTCCGCCTCGTACTCCCCCGGAAGGATGATGGCCGTTTCCGGGTCGATGCGCCTGGCCCCCCGCAGGATCGAAAAAAGGGCCTTCAGCCTTTCCGAAAATTCCTCCCAAGGCATAAACCGAACTGGATCAATGGCAATAAAGAAATGGCCGACGTGCTGCGGCTCCTCCCATTGCTGAACGAGAGATTTCACCCCCGTGGCAAATCCGGATCCTGTAAGGACGCCGCTGAGGATATCCAGTGCGACCGCCAGACCATATCCTTTGTGCTGCCCCGTGGGAAGGACAACCCCCTTGAGACCCTCCATCGGGTCGTTCGTCGGCCTGCCTTGACTGTCCAAGGCCCATCCATCCGGCATTTTTTCCTTCTTTTCGGCCATATGACGGATGCGACCTCGAGAAGAAACCGACATGGCCATATCCAGCACAAAGGGATCCTCCCCCTCACAGGGAACCCCGATGGCCAGCGGATTGTTGCCGACGATATTTCCCATCCCCCCCCACGGGGGCATCGTCGGAAAGGCGTTGGTTCCGGCGATCCCGATCAACCTCTCCTGGCAGGCCATCAGAACGTAGGGGGAAGCCGCGCTAAAATGATTGCTGTCGCAGCAGCCGACGAAACTAGTTCCCAGGGTGTGGGCCAAATCAATCGCTTCCCGCATCCCCCGAGCACCCACAACCGGTCCCAGCCCATCGTTCCCGTGCACGATCCGCAAGGCTGCGGCCGGGGATTGCACCTCGATCCGCGGGCGGGGATTTATCAGCCCCTTCCGGATCCGGGGCACATACGTGAGCACTCTCAGGATTCCATGGCTGCTGACCCCGCGAAGATCCGCCCAGAGCAGGATTTCCACGGCGGTACGCGCATCTTCAGCGGGGACCCCTACGGCTTGGAAGGCGCGAATTCCGAGCTCCAAGAGCTCCTCGTAAGGAACATTCCGTACTCCACCGATGCGATCATTATCCATAATCCTTCATTCATCTCCCATCGGGGTCTATGTTCTGTCTTGATAACACCACAGTGCAAATGTTCCTCACCATGGAATAAAGCCACTGGGTTCTTTGATAAGGTTTTCGGTAGGACATCTATTAAAGTATAGGGAGAGGGGAGGGGCTTGTCAAGGAATATTTTCGCGACTTTCTTAAATGGTTAAGTGAGCTTATCGGTACGTTCTCTAACAAGAAGTAGTGATTACCGCTACCTCGGTGGTCCTTAATCTTCCCGGACATTGGTCATTCCCCTAACCGCCTCGCACTTGCATATTCCTCAAGAAACCGGTAAACGGATGCCGTATCCAGGTCTCCCATTCCTTTGTGTAGCATTGTGTGATAGATGGTTCTGGTAAGGGAACAAATGGGCAAGAAAACTCCCAAGGACCGGCCAAGATCAAGTGCAATATCCTCGCATTTGACGTGGATGGACACTTTGGCGCCGGGGGTAAAGTTCTTCGTGATTATGGCCATTTTTTTTACCCGTGACATATAGCTGCGAGCCTCTCCTGCATTAATAGAATCGAGAAGCGTTTCAATGTTCAGCCCGCTTTTTGTTCCCAACACCAGGCCTTCACATAAGGCGATTAGATTTGCTCCCGAAACAATATTATTGACAATTTTCGCGGTATGACCCATCCCGGCCGTACCAAGATAGGTTACGCTTGTGCCGATAGACTTTAAGAGTCCTTCATATTTGAGATATTCCTGATAATTACCGCCGACCATTATTGAGAGTTTACCTTCTTCAGCATTCTTGAAACCGCCGCTGATGGGGGCATCGAGCAGGTTTATCCCTTGCTCCGACGCAGCAGTGGCCAAGGATATTGTCACGGTGGGATTGCCCGTCCCCAGGTCGATCAGGGTGTTGCCCTTAGCCATATGACTGAACAGGCCGGTGCCGCCTACACATACCTCCTCAGTTACCGCGGAGGAAGGCAGGCACAAAAATACCGGATTGCATTTAGCCGCCAGTTCGATGACTGATTGGACGGGCAGCGCTCCTGCCTCCCTGGCTCGTTTCATTTGTTCGGGTTTGTTGTCATGGACATAAACCTGATAGCCGCTTTTAGTTAGATGGCTGACTATGGCCAACCCCATGATTCCTGTACCGATGAGTCCTATAGTGAACATCACCTTCCACCTCTTAACCTATAGAAGAGCTAAAAATGGTTTTATTGCTGTTCTGTAAATGGGCACACCCACCGGGCACGCGCACTCTCCGCAGGTGCGGCACTGTTCAAGACCCAAGTCTCGGAGGAGTTCTGTCCTGCAGCCCAGGTTACTTTCCTGATAGGCGAGCTGAGCTATTTTTACGAAAAGGAAGGGGCCGCCGAAACTGGTATTACGGTAATCGTAACGCTGGCAAGAGGAAAGGCAGCAGAGGCATTCCCGACATTTAACAAGATGCTGGAAATTTTGTACAACAGTTCGCCTGGCAAAAGGACCTTTTTCTTCTCCTGTGTGCATCCGGGGAAGAAGGCGGTGTTGTCTTAATTCCGCCAGCAAAAATCTGCGGTCGACGACCAAATCCCTGACGAGCGGAAGGTTGCCAAGAGGCTCAATCTTTATATCCTCGCCACATAATGTTATGCAAGCCAGGCTTTCTTTATCGTTTATCACCATGGCACACAACCCGCACCTCTGAAAACGGCAGGCATAGCTGTAGCCTAAGGTGTCATCCATATTTGTGTATATATAATGAAGCATCCCCAGCACACTGTGCTTTTTACCGGCATCCAGGGGCACAGTATAATCTTGCCACTGGCTGTCCCCAGTGGTGGGATCAGTTCTTCGTATTTTCGCCATTATCATAACTCGTCCGTGTCCTTGACCGATGCCGTAAGAACGCCGTCGATCCCCCTCTCGATCACGATATTCTTTCCTTCCCAGGTCTTGGAGAGTTCGGGATAATCAAGTCGATAATGGGTCCCCCTCGTCTCTTCCCTGGTCTGGGAGGCCAGCACCATGGCCTCGGCCACGACCAGCATTGACTGAAGTTCTATTGCTGCCTGCACCGGCAAATTCCATTTTTTCAGCCCCGGGGTCTTAATTTCTTCACTTTTAAGGACAAGATCTGCAATACCTCTTCTGGCCTTTTCCAGGTCCTGCCGGTCTCGGACGCCCCCGGCCCTCCGCCACATTAAATCCCCCAGTTCCCGGGCAAGTTTTTCCGGTGTCTCCCGGCCTGGCTGGTCAAATAATGCATGCAGTTCCCGGACAAGGCCCCGGCAATCTATGCGTTTCTGGACCTTCATTTTTCGCCGGGACTTCTCCCAGGCATGGTATCCGGCGGTGCTGCCAACAACGAAACATTCGGTCAGGGCTGCGGATCCCAAACGGTCGGCGCCATGAAAACCCCCCGTTACTTCGCCTGCGGCAAAAAGCCCTTCCACCCCGGTTGACCCTTGATTATCCACCACAATACCTCCTAGGGTAAAATGAACACTGGGCGCCACTTCATAGGGGACAGACCATTGATAGGCCTCTTGGCCGTAGGCCTGCCTTACCACGTCAAGGGTGCCTAAGGAGCGTCTTTCCTGATAGGTTCTCTCACCGTCCGGGTCGCCTCGGTTTGCCCGTGGATCGAAGATTACCCCTCCGTTCCTAGTGCCCCCGCCGTTTTTTATTTCCCGGAAAATAACTCGAGCCACCTGAGCCCTGGTCATCCTATGGAAGGAACGAAGAATCACGCGTCCCCGGCAGTTCAAGAGCACCCCTTGCGGACCGGCGGAAGATGGTTCGCCGCAGTTGATGCCAACCAGGTCAGGGGGAGAGGTTACAGCAAAGGGCATCCACTGCATAAATTCCATGTCTACCAGCCGGGCGCCCACCAGTAGAGCCAGAGCCATTCCATCGCCCGTGACCTCCCGCGTATTATCCGTATGCGGGGCATATACCATTCCCGCCCCTCCGGTGGCCAAGACCACAGCAGGCGCCTCGATAACAACGGGTTCACCTCGGTACATATCGAGAAACAGGGCGCCGCTCATCCCCCCCTCGGTCAAGATCAGCCGATAAAGCACATGGCTTTCCAGGACCCTAATCCGGTCATGGCAGGCAATTTTGCAGCGCAAGAGGTTGGCAAGGGAACTGCCGCGGTAGCAACAGATCATGGTTCGGGCGCTGCGGTGACCGCCTGCCTGCGTCAGGCGGGGCTCACCCTGGTCATTCCTTTTGAAAAGATACCCCCATTCCTCCAGCGCCTGCAGAGACTGCAGGCCTCCCTCCGCCACCAGTTCGACCAGATTTCTCCTGCTGATCCGTTCCCCGGCCTGGAAAACGTCTTCCACAAAATGACGCGGTAGATCATTATCGGCAAATCCCGGGCAGGCCACGATGCCGCCGGCCAGGCGGGTATTCCCATAGAGGAGGGAACCTTTGGAGGCAATGCAGACCCGCGCTCCCTGCTCCGCTGCAGCCAGGGCGGCGAAGGTCCCGGCAGCACCGGAACCGATCACGAGCACATCGCATCTGTTCATCGGGTTTTTTACCCCCGGGTTTTGACCAATCCGCTCAAGATGACGCGACCTCTCTCTTGCCTCAATCTCTCCGGGCATCACTCATATTGATTCGGGCAAATTCTGCATAAAGTTTCAGTATCGCGGAAATATTCCCTGCGGACAAACCCCTGTTCTTTGCGGCGACCATCAACTGGGAAACCAAACCCACTAAAGGCAATGTCGTCCGGGTCTGTGTTTCCATCGCCATGATATGCTCCATGTACTGGTCGTCGATCATTACTGTATCTTCAACATTACCGTTGTTCTTGATAATAAGGGATCCGCAGCGACTGGAAATTTGACTTTCGGCTGCTCCGGCATTAATTACGGTCAAAATCTGCTCCGGCTCCAGCCCCGCCTTCACTCCCAGTACCATAGCTTCACATAAAACAGCCAGATGAGCCCAGAAAATAATTGTATGGACAAGCCTGGCTTTGTGTCCCGTTCCGCTGGTACCCATATAAAAGATTTTCCGGGCAATCTTATTGAGAACCTCCTCAATTTTTTCATAGGCTGCATATGACCCACCCACCATGATCGTGAGGGTTCCTGCGGTCGCTTCTCCGATGCCCCCGTCTACCGACGCGTCCAGGTAGGACACTCCCTTTGCTTCGGCCGCTTGTGCAATTCGTTCCGTTCTGTAAGGGTCGCCATCCCCCAGATCAATCACCAATTTGCCCGCAGGCGGCTGCGCCAAAATCCCCTCTGGACCGTGCATTACCTCTTCCGTCTCCCGGGAGCCGGGCAGGCAGAGGAAAATAATATCGCAGTGCGCCGTCAATCTACCCAATGATGCATCGTATCGGCCGCCTTTTTTTGTGAAGAACTGCAGGGCTTCCCGGTGAGGATCACAAACAGTGACGGCATAGCCCTCTTTCAGCAAATTGCAGGCGATGGGCATACCCATTTTCCCAATGCCAACAAAACCAATTTTATTCATGGCCGCTTCCCTTAAGGACAGTGCATGAGCTGAAGGTTTTTCTTCGCCAGATGCAAAGCCCGGTGAGGGTACTGACCGGACAGTAGCCCCAGAGCATACAGTATGTATGTTTTATCCAGCATAAACCTGGGCTGTGCCGGTTTCAACAAATGGGGGGTGCGTGGGTCGAAAACCGCCTCGTTCAAGATGGCGCAGGGCTCTTTGGCAAATATCACCGGCCCACCGGTGCCGATAATGGTTTTCAATCCGCGCAGGTCTTTACCGGTTTGAATAAACGTCTCACCGGCCCCTGGTATATACGCTAATTTCAGTGAACCAACATGACGTTCCACGCCCAATCTGACTGCCGCCTTGGCCAGCCCGCTGTCTACCTCAAATTCCCATGCTTCCCGGGGCAACTGCTCCGGAGGCAGGGTTTGACAGTATTCCATAACTCTCTTTCCCTCTGCGGAAGAAAATCCGGCATCTTTGAGCAACTGAGTCATTCCGACCAATTCCACAATGGAGAGGGCGTTATGCCGTACCCCCAAATCCCCTTCTACGGTTCGTTTGACAAATGGCTCGGGTAGTCCTTTGAGAATTACATTGGTCATGGTTGGCATCCCCGCTCCGGCCGAATAAACGTCGGTGGTAGCGCCGCCTACGTCTATAACCAGCAATTCACCAAGGCCTTCTTCTTCAGGCGTGCCTTGGGCCAGGATAGCCACTGCCTGCAATACGGCGTTAGGCGTCGGCATCAGGAGTGCAACCTGATTTTGCACTGTATTAATGCCTTTGGCTTTGGCAATCCTGTCAATAAAGACCCGCCGGATTGTTTCCCGGGCCGGTTCAATATGAAGGCAATTGACGCTTGGCATCACATTTTCTGTAACCACAACTGCCTTGCCCATTTTTTCCAAGGCTCCGCGGCACTCCCGAACAGCGTTTTTATTGCCGGCGATAATTACCGGGACGTTTATCTGTGTGCCGGCCAGCAGCACCGCGTTGCTGATGATCACCTCCTTATTCCCCCCGTCGGTGCCGCCGGAAAGAAGAATCAAATCCGGTTTAAGCGCCGCCAACTGGAGCAGCGCGGGGTCATCCATGACTCCCGCTATGCTGCCGATCACTTTGGCCCCTGCATTGCAGGCGGCCTTGCGGCCTGCCTCCACGGTGAGTTCGGGGACCAATCCGATGACAACCATCCGTAGGCCACCGGCCGCACTACTGCAGGCTAATTTGGGGGCGTTTTTTACCAGCCGGTCAGAGGTCTGACCGCGCAGTTCGACCAGCAACTCAGACAACCCCAAACGAACATCACGGTCAACGGTAGAGGAAACGCTTGCTTTGGCAATAACTTCTTCGCCCTCCAGATCAATCATTACGCCCTTAGTGAAGGTGCTGCCAAAATCAATTAGGAGCATAATACGCATGGAGGCTTCCTATTGCTTCCTTTCGTACCGGGCAATAACTTCATCGCCCGGAAGGTATTTTTTCTCCATTTCCCTGATTTGCGGCAGACCGACAAATTTCAGGTAATCCTGGAAAGCCATATAATGCCGGGCATCCTCACCGGTAAAGCCCTTCTTCGCCGCCAGGAGTTTCAGGGCTTCTTCCAGGCCGTGCATGGCAGCCATCAAGGGGGCAACGGGAAAACTAAGTCGTGCCAAGCCTAAGCGGCAATACTCCTCGTAACTTAAAACAGGTGCTTTGCCGCCCAAAACAATACCGATGCTGATGGGGATGCCGATTTCTTCTCCGGCACGTTTGATGTCATCCAGATTGTCTATCTTCGGTGCCTCCAGAAAGATCATATCTGCGCCTGCTTTAGCATAAGCTTTCCCGCGTCTGATGGCCTCGTCAATGCCGTAAAGGGTGCCTGCGTCCGTTCTGGCGTTAATAATAAAATCGCTGTCATTCCGTGCCGCGACTGCCGCTTCGATTTTTCCGGTCATTTCCTCCATGGGAATAACCATCTTGCCTTCCATATGGCCACAGCGTTTGGGGAAGACCTGATCCTCCAGGTTGATTCCGGCTGCCCCGGCTTCTTCAAACAATTTAACTGCATAATACGTATTAACCGCATTCCCGAATCCGGTGTCGCCATCAGTCATCACAGGTATGGATACGCTCCGGCAGATGTTCCGGGTTGCGTCCACCATTTGCGTCAGGGAGAAAATACCCACATCCGGCAACCCGAGAAGACTACCGGCCAAGCCAAACCCCGTCACCTGTGCGGCGGAAAAACCAACTTTCTCAATAACCATGGCACTGAGTGCGTCGTAAGCCCCTGGGCACATCAAGGGCTTCCCCGGTATCAGCAGATTTTTTAACCTGGTTGTTTTCTTCAATTCTTTTGATTGCTTCTGCATTATTTCCATCTTATGCAACCTTCGTATTTTTTCTTTTATCGAGGTCTTCGTGTAGCCACTTTATGACCTCGCCAGGCCTCGTGTAGGGTGGTGCAATCCGTGTAAACCCTATCTTTTTGAAACGTTGTTCAATGTCTTCCCATTTGGTTTCACCTACGGCCAAAGTTCCGCCAATATACAGCAAGGTATCCTGCAGTCCGGCTTCGATCAGTTTGTTCTTAAAGCCTTGGCAGTCAATTTCTGCGTGGCCGCAGAGGGATGATACCAGGATTACATCGACGCTGCTCTCGATTGCTGCGTTAATAAATTCTTCCTGGCTGACAAAAGACCCCAGGTTGATTACGTTATAACCCGCTTCATTAAGGGCATAAGCGAGGATCCTGTTGCCTATGGCGTGTGAATCGGAACCTATCACTCCCATTACCAGGGTAGCTGGATTTCCTTCATCTTCCATTCTATTTCCCCTCCTTTACTCTCAACATGGCATAGACGTCATCCAGCACCATTTCATAGGGTGGCCGTCCTCCTTCCATTCTGGATCGCTCGTCAATCTTTCTCCGGTTATACGCTAACGCCCTTTTGGGAAGCGGCAAATTACCGGCATCCAGGAATCGGTAAGCCCCATAGGCGTCCCTGACAGGAATGGCTTTCCCGTAATTATAGATGCTGGGAGTAAAGGGTACCTCGACAATCCCTGTTTCAATCCCTTTTAATGTACCAAGGGCCGGGTCTCCGTCGCCTATTTCCAGCACAGCGTCAATAATAGCCCTGGTTTCAGCTTCTACGATTTCCATTTCCTCCTGCAGTTGTTCACTATCCGGCATCCGCTGCCTGCCTAAAATGTCGATGACTTTTCTTGTAGCGGTAACTCCCGCGGCATTGGCCTCCTTCGAGGGAACCCCTACACCTTCCTGGGTTGATTTGACAACGATCTGATCGGATCCGCCCAGCACGCCGGTTGTCGCACCCAGGCAAATAACACCCATAGCTTCCTCGGGCTTTTCAGGGAAAGCCCCCTGCCACTGGTGAAAAATCGTTGTTATTTGAACATTGTCGAAACCGTATTTGTGGAAGTATTCATTACTCAGTTTGCGAAGTATTTTCAGGGAAGCCACATCCTGAATCAGGTTTGTTCCCTGGCCATAGGCAGTTTGGGTCGCTTTTACCCCCTGCCCCGCTGAGATTAATGCCCCAAGGATAGTATTGGAGAGAGAGATACAGGGTACTCTGAAACACCCCGGTCCTTGTCCGCCCCCTTGTTCTCTGGCTATAATGATACCGTTTTCTGCATAATACCCTGCCAGGCGGTCAATGTACTGCTGTACTTTTAAGATACTCAGCAGGGATACATTTTTGTTGTATGTCAAACCCCAGCTGTATATATTGCCGTTTATATCCGACATACCGCTGGCAAAACCTATTTCAGCCACCAACCGGGCGTCAATGGAACCGTGTTTTATGGTTACCGGCCGCCCCACAGCTTCCATAATACGGTGTCCGCCTTTGACCCCGTAATTTACGACTGGATAACCATTGATATCTTTTCCCGCTTGCAGGGCGTTTTCAACTTCTTTGAAACGAAGGTTCCGGGAGTAACTGTCTACCGTAATGGGCAGCAGATCCGCACCGGCTTCCTGCACGCAGAGCAGATCTTCTATTTGCCCCTCTACTTTAGGTTTCCCAGCCCTTAACGCGATGAGCACCCGTCCTTCGGCATGGGCTTTTTGTAATGCAGCGGCCACGTTTTTTCCAGGTCCGCTTGCACGGTGATACTGAAAGGCTTCTTCCAGATCGACCTCGCTTCCGGTGGGCCACATCTTCAGCACTTCCTGTCGTTCCGCGAAAAATTGTTCCACCGGCAACTTTTTATTGGATATTTCCATACCATCAGCTCCTTCTAAGAACGCGTGGCCGTCAGCCCGCCATCCACCACGATCTCCGTTGCCGTGATGTACCGGGCCTCGTCGGCGACCAGGAACAGCACGGCATGTGCCACGTCCCATGCATCGCCCATGCGCCCGAGCGGCACGCGGGCATTGCGTTCGGCAATCAACCGCTCGGCATCGTTGCCGCCGATGTCGCGCACCAGGCGATGAGTCACCAGCGGCGTGTTCATCAAGCCGGGTAGCACCGCATTACAACGAATGCCCACCTTCGCGTTGGCCATGGCGATCGCTTTCGATATGCGGATCACCCCCGCCTTGCTGGCGGCATAGGCGACGTAGTTCCGGTCCGGGGCGTCGCGAATACCAGCTACCGAGGCAATGTTGACGATGACGCCCGCACCCTGTTGCCGCATCACCGGCAGCACATGCTTGCATGTCAAGAACACGGTCTTGAGGTTGAGGTCCATCTGCCGGTCCCAGACCGCTTCATCCATCGTCACCGGATCACCGGGGACTGAGCCGCCGACATTATTCACCAGGATGTCGATCCGCCTGTACCGCGCGAGGCAGTCATCGACGGCATCCTTTACCGCATTGCCGTCGGTCATGTCGCAGCGTTTCACCGCACCACTTCCTCCCTCACCTGTTATGATAGCAAGGGTCGCCTCAGCGGCGGCGATATCGATGTCGGTAGCAAACACGGTGGCCCCCTGCCGCGCCAGCAACACCGCGATCGCTCGCCCGTTTCCCCACCCCTCGCCCACCGAACCTGCACCGGTGATAAAGGCGATTTTTCCGTCCAGTCGCAGCATGTTATGTTTCCTCCTTTGTTTCAGGCAGCCCTCTCCTGCAATCAGTTGGGTACCCTTTTGGCGAGCGCGTTCACATCGGTTACCACATCAACCACCACGGGTTTGTTCATCGCAAATGCCTGCTTAAGAGCATCCTTGATCTCGCCCGGCTTTTCGACCCGGATACCGCCGCAGCCGAAGTCCTCTGCAATCTTCGCAAAATTGTTGTCGGTAAATGTCCATAAGTCGGTCCAATTGCCGAGCGGCCTTCCGGCGTAGTTGATTTTATTGAGCGGGATCTCCTGGCTGAGTCCGCCGTTGTTGTTCACCAGGACTACAACGTTGATGCTGTAGCGCCTGGCGGTTTCGAGTTCGGCTATGTGGTAATAGAAGCCGCCGTCGCCGGTGAAACACAGCACCGGCTTGTCCGGCAGCGCGCACTTCACGCCGAGCGCTCCGGGAAAGCCCCAACCCAGCGAACCCGCACAGGGGAAATAACGCTGCGTGGCATACTTGAAGTCGAGCATGGTACCGGTCCAGATGCCGGCATGTCCGGTATCCGACACCACCACACCATCGGGCGGCAACATCTCGGAGATTTCCTTGCAGATGCGCTCCGGCCGTATCGGCACCGCATCGGAGTTACGATTCGGCTCGTTCTCGGTACGCCACTTGGCAACGATTTCATGCACGCGCCCCAGCCACGCCTTTGCCGCTTCTGTAGACTTCGGCTGTGCCGCGTCAATCATGCGCTGCAACGAGACCTTTGCATCCCCCAGGATCGAAACCGTATTCGGATAATTGCGGCCCAGTTCCGAGGGATTGATATCAAGCTGGATCACCGGGGTGCCTGCGGACGGGAAATGCCAAAAGTGCGTTACATGTCCGCCCGCTTTACTCCCGATGAAAAACACGAGATCCGCCTCACGCAACGTGCTGTTGGCGCAATCGCGCGAGTAGCTCCCCGAAACCCCGACCGATAATGGATGACTGTCCACGATCGTCGCCTTTGCCTTGAGTGAAGTGATTACCGGAATCTGCAGCTTCTCTGCCAATTCCACCACCTCACGTTGCGCACGCGACCACACAACACCACTACCCGCCACAATCGCGGGCCTCTGGGCTTTGGCCAGCACTGCCAATGCGTTGCGTACACATTCCATATCGGGTTCCGGGCGCCAAGCAGGTGCGCATGAGTACTGCTGCTCGACTATGAGATCGAGATCGGCTTCCTGCTCGATTATCTGACCGCCGCGATTCTGTACCTGTAAATGCACCGGCGCCGGCACACCCGAGGTCGCCTCGCGGAAAGCCTGGCGAAGCAAGTCAGGCAGCCGCGTGACGGACTCCACGTGGGCGCTGAATTTCGTGACCGGTTCGAACTGGGAAAAGTCCTCTATCTGCTGGTAGGGAGACCGATAGCGGTTACTGGGTAAAGGTCCGCCCGAAATGGCAATAATCGGCGAACCCGACATGTAGCCGTCACGCACCCCCGCAGCAAGGTTTGAAGTACCAACACTCTGTGTCATACAAATTCCCGGTTTGCCGCTCGCTCGGGCATAACCGTCCGCCATGTAGGCTGCTGCCTTCTCACCGTGCACCATAACCCTCTTGACAGGCATGTCATCCATCTCCGTCAAGGCTTTCATCATAACAGCGGGCACAAAGAAAATATACGACACGCCATAGCCCATCATCATATCGGCGAACAGTCGCGCTCCGGTCATTTTTGGCATTTCATCCTCCTGTGGTTGATTCTTGATGGAATCATGTGAATGAGCATCAATCGACCCTGCCCCAGTACAGTTCCTTGAGACGTCTGATGGCCTCCCGGTCCCTAATTTCAATAATCTCATCGATGTTATCGGGATCAACGAACCATGTTCTGCCGTCCGCCAAGCGAGTGTACAGCCTCTCTCTTGCCTCTTCGCTCAACCCGGGCATCTGAACGTTCCTCTTCGCCCTCGCGGCCAGAAGATCCTTGGGCCTCTTCCAGGCGCCGGACAGATCGGCATGCATCATCGGGCCTTCATGGGGATGACGAAAACCGAAAGACGTCCTGACGCCAAGATCAATATCCTCCGCGCTAGCCACTCCCTCCGCCCAGAGCCGGATAGCCACAGATCCCAATGCCGCCTGGATGGTGTTGAGCAGATAACCGGGACACTCTTTCAGCACTCTCACGGGGATTTTCTTTACCTGCTTCAGCAGGTCATACGTCAGGTTAAAGGTCTCATCCGTCGTCCCGGGTCCTTTAGCAACCTCGACCCCGGGAACAAAATGTGGCGGGGAGAAGTAGTGGGTCAGGACCACCTTGTCTTGTCTCTTCACCCCCTTACCGATATCGCTCATCACGAACCCTGATGTGTTACTTGCGATTATTGTCTGCGGGGGGCACAGAGCATCCAATGTATTAAAGAGTTCCTGCTTGTCAGTCAGCCGCTCCACGATTGCTTCCGTTATGTAATCATTGTCAGCCAGTCTGGTTATATCGGAAGTGAAGGTTAAGCGATTGAAGGTTTCATCGGCACGTTTGCGGCTTATCAATCCTTCGGTAATAAAGATATCCAGTCCCTTCTTGACCCTCTGTGCCGATTTCTCTAGTATCGTGTCGTTCAGATCAAAAACCACGGTTGGATATCCCCAGAGAGCGAAGTTAATGGCAATCCCGAAACCCATTGCGCCGCCGCCGGCAACACCGATATTTTTGATATCACTCAGTTTCATTTCCCCTCTCTAACTTATCAAAGAAAGAGCCGTACCATGCTCATTAATCCAGCTTTCCCCAGTACAGTTCCTTGAGACGTCTGGCGTACTGACGGTCCCTCATCTCTTCGGCCTCCTCAAATTTGTTCGGGTCAATAAACCAAGTCCCAACGCCGTCGGCAAAGCGTTTACGCAATCTCTCCCTTGCCTCTTCGCTGAGACCCGGCATTGCCAGTGTCCTTTTCACTTGCCTGTCCTGGACATCGGCTGGCCATTTGAAGTGGGCTGAGAAATCAGCGTGCATAAACGGCCCTTCATGCGGGTTACGAAAACCAAACGAAGCCTTGATGCCGAGGTCGATATCCTCCGCGCTTGCAACGCCCTCCGCCCACAAGCGGTATGCGGCGCCTTCCAGTGCCCTCTGCATCGTGTTCAACAGATAGCCGGGCAATTCAGGGATAATAAAGTCTTTGAGAACCCTGACAGGCGTCTTCCGCACATTCTTCAGCAAATCGTAAGTCAGGTTAAAGGTTTCATCTGTCGTTCCCGGTCCCTTCGCAACCTCGACACCGGGAACAATATGGGGTGGGGTAAAATAATGGGTAAGGACCACCTTGTCCTGTCTCTTGACCCCCTCGGCAATGTCCCCCATGCGAAGGGTAGACGTATTGGAGGCAATGATCGTCTGGGATTTACAGATCTTATCCAGGTGATTAAAGAGTTCCTGCTTGTCAAACAGCCGCTCCACGATTGCTTCGGTTATGAAGTCAGCGTCGGCAAGATTTTCAATATCGGAGGTGAAAGCGATCCGTTCAAATGTCTCCTCAGAACGCCGGCGGCTGATGAGATCTTCCGTGGCAAACATGTCCAGAGCCTTCTTTACCCGTTGAATTGTTTTTGCCAGAATCTGATCATCAAGGTCGTAAATTGTCGTCGGGTATCCCCAAAGAGCGAAGTTGATCGCCAGCCCGAAACCCATTGTCCCACCGCCCGCAATGCCTATCGTTTTAATATTACGTAATTCCATATTACACCCCGTGAACTTTTCACTTTACTGACTATTCAGTCGGTTTTCTAAAAACATGGTTTATCTCAGTAGCCTTGGTAAGAAAAATTGGAAGGTGTCCACGGCAATCAGATGGGGGAGACAATCAGCCGTATATCTCCGGGTTGACCATAACGGCCTGCTCGGGTTTCTTTCCCTCCAGGACCGTCAAGACGTTCCTGGCCGCTTCGACAGCCATGCGCACGATGGATTCCGCCGTGGCAGCACCGACATGGGGGGTCAGGACAAGTTTGCCCGATCCGCAGAGGCGATCCAGATTTTCCGGGGGCTCCTGGGCGAATGTGTCCAGTCCGGCGGCAGCGATGATTCCCCCCTTCAGTGCGTCGATGAGGGCTTTCTCATCAATGATCTCACCCCTCGCCGTGTTGATCAACCACGCCGTTTTCTTCATCATCGCGAGTTCCGCAGCTCCGATGAGACGCCGGGTCCCCTCGGTCAGCGGGAGGTGCAGACTGACGATGTCGACGGCTTTTAGCAGCGCTCCGATCTCCTGCACCCGGGTTATCCCCGGAGGAACCTCGCCGGCCATGAAGGGGTCAAACACCATGACATTCATCCCAAAAGGTGTAAGCAGTTCCGCGAGGCGCCGCCCGATCCGCCCGAACCCGACCAGCCCCAGCCCCTTGCCGAAAAGCTCAACCCCGCAATAGTTCGCTTTGTCCCAATGCCCCCCGCGCACCCGGGCATCCAGGGTCGGGATGTCCTTGGCAAGCGACAGCATCAGGGCCAGCGCATGCTCGGCCACCGACCGGTAATTGGCGGAAGCGCTGATCAGTACGGGGATCCTCAATTCCGTCGCCGCAGGGACATCGACGTTGTCGACGCCGATTCCGTGCTTGGCGATCACCCTCAACCGCGGAGAGGCTTGAATGACCTCCCGCGAGATCTTGCCCGTCCGCACGATTAATCCATCCGCTCGATTGTCCGCTACGACCTGGGCGATAACAGACGGCTTCGAATAGGAACCGATAAATGCGATCCGGCATTTCTCCGACAGCATCTCCATCGCCTCCGATGAAATCCTGTCGCTCGTCACCACCACGCTGAAGGGATCTTGGTTGTGCTGCATCGATAACGCTCCTTGTATAAAAAAATGAGCCTGCGAGAGCACCCCCGCGAAACCGGAATCCTCGCAAGCCCTCAACCGCCTTTGGGGGATTCCAGTTTCGGGAGGTTTCGTTCCATGCTTTCGTTGGTATGGGTCTCCATCAGGACGCGCGCTTCCTCGCCCTTTCTTCTTGCAAATGCTTCGAACATGGTCCTGTGCTCCGTGAGATACATTTCAGGGCGATTTTTGGAAAGAAGGGTTCCGGGTGCAATCCGGCAGTCCTGCTTCGCCAGCGACCCATTGGCCTGAATTACCTTCTGATCGTGCGAACAAAGGACCATCAGGTCGTGGAACTGCCGGTTAAAGCCAAGGTCTCCCGATTAACTCGGATCTGATGTCTTGAGAAGGACTTTACACAGGCATTCCCTTCACTCACTTCATAATTTGGTATAGTGGCAGGCGAAAATGGTTCTGTCAAGCAAATCGTAATGCCATAATCCACCACCAGCTTTTGGATGGCCGGTTTTTTTACATTTTGGATTCATTTTGTTCGTTCCTGGGCCGGTTATCCGCTCAAGAATTCCATGGCGACCTCAAATTTTTTAGAGTTTGCCGAAACTACTTGTACCATGTCCGTCTCGGAACACACTTCCGCCTCCAGCCGGAAAATTATGCTCCAAAAATCCACCGCTAATTTCATTCACTCTAAATGATTCTATATCGTTATCACCCATAAACCGGCGTCACCGCCATGATCCGGCGCCTGGCCTCCAGGTAAAGCTCAAGGGCGGGATGGCACTTCACCAACCGGACGATCAGTTCATGGATCTTTCAACAATCCGGCCCGAAATGTTGATGAACAAAAACCGAATCGCCTTCATCCGCCGGGAGACCCAGGAACCTCCCAAGACCAGACGCTTCATGATCGTGTTTAAGTTCATCGCCAAAATCATGATCCACCACCAGGCGGCATTCTCCCCAAAATCCCCCGACGGCAGTTGCCCCCCGGCAAAATCCCCCTTCATCACCGAGTGCGCCTCCTCCGACTTGCCGCAACGTTCGCGATGCCAATGGATCAACCTCTCCCCATCCAATCCATGTTCGTCTTTTATGGTGGTGGATCATTCAGGATTCTTACCAAGACAATACAATTCTTTTCGTAGAGGATTTCATGGGGGCTGCCGACCTCGGATAATTTGGTCTTCTTGGTGATCAGCACATCACCCGGCGAAGGCGTGCGGAGGGCGACGAATTTGCGTGAATAAAATATAAAACTCGGCAGGGAATGTCCCCACATCACCGCCTGTTCGGGAAGCCGGCCGGCTATCAGGGCGGCCTCGCGAACAGGAGACTGCATCAGTGTCCCTATCCGCGGCATCAGCGCGAGATTGATCAGAAGCAGATACGCGACGGAGACCACGACAGCGGGCTTCAGGGATCCGGATTGCCGGATGAAGAAAAGAAGCGCCACGGCTACGGCCAGCAGGCCGCAGAAAATGGTGTAGTCTGCGCCAAAGAGCGATTGCCCAGAAACCATGACGCATGCGGCGAAGTCATCCTGGACATACGGGATGGCCAGCGGAAGGGCCATGGGGAAAATCAGAAAAAAAATCAGAAATATCACTGCCGGCGCCAGATATGACCGGAGACGCTCCAACCGTTCGTACGCTCCCCCGTAAAGGATGAAAAGCGGAGGAAATGCGCTGAGAATATAGTGGGGGAGTTTGGTGCCCCCGAAAGAGAACAGTATCAGTACGAATCCAACCCAGATAAAGCAGAAACGATACACCTCCTGCTTCCATAACAATCCGGCCCGGCGGATCAATGGAAACAGCAGGCCGCAATGGGGAAGGGTTCCGACGATGATCACGGGAATATAATAGAACAGGGATCCGGAATGGTCTTCGAACGCCCGGGAGTATCGTTCCAAGTTGTGTTTAAGAAAAAAATCCTGTATGAAAATCGTCCCTTGATTCAGATATTCCAGGACATACCAGGGAAGGGCGATGAGTGCAAAAATCGAAATCGCCGGGAGGTTAAACACCATTTTCAACCAGAGTCGAAACTCTTTTTGCATAAGGCAATAGATCAGGCTGACGCCGAACGGTATGACAATGGCGACCGGGCCTTTCGCCAGAAAGGCAAGGCCGGTATAAAAAGCGGCCGTGTAAATATGCAGCTTTTTTTTGTTTTGCGTGTATTCATAGAAGTGAAAGAGGCATAGGGTCATAAACAGATTAAGGGCGGAATCCACAATGGCGGCTTTCCCGGTGATGGTGATCTGAACGGCGCTGATGAAAAACAGAGCGGACAGAGCGCCGCATCGAAGCCCCAGGTGGCGGCGGGTAAAACCGAAAATCGCCAGCATCCACAGAAAGGTCGCCAGCGCGGAGGGGAAGCGGGCCGCGAATTCATTCAGGCCGAATATCCTGAAGCTCAGGGTTTGTAACCAGTAAATGAGAATCGGTTTATCGTATTGCGGCGCCCCATTGAAGTGCGCGGTAAGGTAGTCGCCGTTTTCAAGCATTTCACGACTGGCTTCGGCGTAGAACCCTTCGTCCTCATCGAAAAGCGGCGCAGATCCCAGAAGGGGGAAAAGACTAAGAAAGGCTATTCCTAATAGAATCGCCATCCAAAGCTTATCATGTGGAAAACGGGAAGAAAGCCTTTTCATGAGCCTGCCTTTATATTCTCATGCTTCGTTATGCCCGCACCGAGCATGGGTGTTTAGTAAGAGAAGCCGCCCCGCATGTCAAGAAAATCTTATAAGAAACTCGAAGGACTTTTTGGGCCTTTCGACTTGCAAAGAACGGGCTTTGCGATTATAGTCTCGCCCTGCATCGATTGCGGGGAGCTTCGCATACCGGCGGCGGACTTCTAGTTTTTGGCAGGAGAGACCTTATTTTCAAGACTCTCCAGGAGTGCATAGATGACAATGTTGTCGATAGTGGTGCCTGTATATAAAGAGGAACGGAACATTCCTGAATTTGTGACCCAGGTCGCGTCCGTGATGGAGAGGGTAACCGATGACTACGAGATCATCTTTACGCTGGATCCGTCGCCGGACGGGAGCGAGGAGGCGGTCCTTCGGGCCAGGGAGTCGAATCCCCGGGTGAAGATGCTGAAATTTTCCCGCCGCTTCGGTCAGCCAATGGCCACGCTGGCCGGACTCCAATACTCCTCCGGAGAAGCGGTGATTGTGATGGATGTGGACCTGCAGGATCCGCCGGAGTTGATTCCGGAGCTGACCGCCAAATGGAGCGAAGGGTACGATGTGGTTTGCGCACAAAGGAAGAGCCGGGCAGGGGAGACATCCATAAAAAAACTGGTGGCCTGGATCGCGTACCGTGCGATCAGGGGCCTTTCGGAGGTGGACATACCGCCCAACACCGGGGATTTCCGGCTCATGAGCCGGCGGGTGGTGAACGAACTAAACAAACTGAAGGAGAGCCACGGATTTCTCAGAGGCATGGTGGCTTTGGTCGGGTTCAAGCAGACCTGCATCCGCTTCGACAGACCCGCCAGGTTTTCGGGAGCGGGCCAGTACAATCGGTTCATCGGATCGATCCGGATCGGCATCAACGGCCTCGTATGCTTCTCGGGCAAACTCCTCTTTCTGGCGTCGGTTACAGGATTTTTCATTAGCGTGGCGGCCGTTTGCCTGGCGGTGGCGTTCGCTTTCATGGAAATCACCGGCGCCGGTCGTCCGGTCGAGCATCCGGTCATGGTTGTTCTTATCCTGCTTCTGGCAGGGATACATCTGCTCAGCATCGGACTCCTCGGCGAATACGTGTCGCGGATTTACGATGAAGTCAAGGGGCGCCCGAAGTTCATCGTGGATCGGGCCGAGGGATTCGACCGTGAGCCGATCGGGAATCCCGACCGGTAGCACACCCGGGAAGCCCCGCCCCGTGAGCGGGGGGCTTCGCTTTCAATAGGGACACCGGGGTATATAGACGATCCCGCCGCGGTCGAGTGATCGAGTAAAGAAAGGACCATAAATGTCTGGTAGAGTTGAACTGTCCGATTTCTATCCATCGAGTTTGCCTATTGTGGTTGATCAAGACGTCGTGGAAGCGGCGATGTCCGACGGCAGGGCGAAACGGTCGTGGGTGCTGGCCTTCGTGGTCGGGACAAAACCCTGTTTCAATAAAGTATATGGCGCCATGACGGCGTGCCGTCATCGGGGCATCCCCATGTTCGTGATCGACGCAAACCAGCATTACGACAGCACGCTGACGTATGGTCTGATGGAGTTCGGGTTCGAAGCGCATGTGGCGTTCAATCTGCAGCTCAGGGGCGATCTCGCGCAGAAATCGGGCGAGCTGTTCTACAAAACCACACGGGTCGCCAATTGGCTCAAGGACAAATGGCCCGATGTGGCGGTTGTTCCCGTGGTGAACGGCGACACGATACTCTGCCCCATCATTCCCGCTGCCTGGATGTTCACCCGCGGCGAAAAATCGATACAGAACGAAGCAGGACTGAGATCGATGTCGCCCGTGATCTTCGAGCATATGAGCGAGGCGATCGCCATGCCCGAATTCATGGAAGGACAATGGAACGGGGAGTGGCGGCTGATGCGAACGGAGCCCTTCCCCGAGCAGTGGGATACCTATGTTTCCGCTGCCGGCTGCGAGCATCACATGGCCCCTGTCGAGCTCAACAGGCAGCACCTGCTTCGGGAGGGATATCCCGAAGACCATATCTACCTGACGGGCGGCGTTGTCGTGGACGCGCTGAAGCTCAAGCTCCAGGAGCGGCCGGTTCCCAGCGTGTTCGAGATTCATCCCAGGCTGGCGGAGGGACGCTGGATCAGGCTCGATATCCACCGCAAGGAGAATCTCGGCCATCGCAGGTTCACCGCCATTTTCGAGGCTTTGGAAAGACTGGTCGAGAGGCGGCATCTGATCACGCTGGTCATGATGAACGCCACCAGGCATGCGATCGGCCGCTGGGGTCTCGAAGACCGGTTCGAGAAGCTCAAAAAGATGCCCAACTTCCTCGCGACCGAAGTGTGGCCCGCCTACGGACACGTAGTGGAATTCTATTCCTCCGAGCACTGCCTGGCGGCATGGACCGACAGCGGCGGAATTCAGGAGGACATGAACATGCTCGGCAAACCCTGCATCACCTGCCGGTTCAACACCGACCGGCCCGAGACGGTCATGGGGAATCACGGGAATGTGCTGGTTCCGCCGATCAGCGCCGGTTTTCTCGAAAGGGCGGTCGCAACGATCGTCGAAGACCGGTCCATTCTGGCGAAGCTCGAAGGCGCGATACCCCTGTACGGCGAGAATCAGGGCCGGAAGTTCGCCGATGCCATAGAACCGCATACGGCTTCGAATGCGTCGTCCCACCGGTTGAGTCACGAGATTCTCGGGTTCGGAGTGGACGAATCCCAGCTCGAAAGGAGCTTCTAAGATAAACACCATACTCAAGAGCGATTGCCGCCACTTTCCGGGAAGCCGGCCCTGTACGTTCAACAAGGCGGACGGCACGACCTGCCCCGGGTGCGTCCACTACGCACCCAAGAACTTCCGAATTCTCATCATCAAACTCGACGCGGTGGGCGATGTCCTGCGCACCACCTGCCTGCTGCCGGGGCTCCGCGAAAAATATCCCGACGCTGAGATCATCTGGGTGACCCGGGCCCGCACGCGAGATCTGTTTTTGAACAACGCTTTTGTGAGCGAGATCTGGACGGTCGAGAATGACGCCCTGGCGCGATTGGGAGTGGAGCGTTTCGATCTGGTGATCAACCCCGATGCCGACAAATTCACCGCGGCCCTCGCCGCGGCGGCCAATTGTGCAGTGAAACTCGGCATGACGCTCGACGAACGGGGGAGCGTGCAACCGGCGAATCCCGAGGCTGTGGAGTGGCTCCAGATGGGGGCATTCGACGATCTGAAAAAAAAGAACACAAAAACGTATCAGCAGATTGTCTATGAGATGTGCGGGATGGCGTATGCGCGGCAGAGAATCGTGCTCGAGACGACACGCGCCGAGAGAGAGTGGGCGGGGGAGTTCCTTTCCGGAGCCGGGGTGCGGGGTGGGGAGAGGGTCATCGGGCTGAACCTGGGCGGCGGAGGGCGCTGGAAGCGAAAACGCTGGACGGAGGAGCATATGCTCGCGTTCGCCGGGAGCGTTCTGACGCGGCCCGACTTCAGGCTGCTGCTGATCGGCGGCCCTTTTGAGAGGGAGCTGATCGGCAGAATGCTCTCCAAACTCCCCCCGAGTGTCGTTTCTTCCGGCCACGACCGGACTCTCAGGGAGCTCATCGCACTTGTGGGCGCATGCGCCGCTGTGGTCACCGGAGATACGCTATGCCTGCACGTGGCGTGCGCGCTCGGCGTGCCGGTGGTCGCCCTTTTCGGTCCGACCAGCGCGGCGGAAATCGAGCTCTACGGCAATGGCGACAAGCTCGTCGCCAAAGGATGCCGCACCTGCTATCTCACCGATTGCGAAGTGACGCCGAACTGCATGGATACGATCACTCCCGACGAAGTCATGGGGGCGATGTTAAACCGGCTTTAAGGATGACCTCCAAATTGATAAGTTACCATTCGAAGGGTTGGGTGACCACAAAAATTACGTTACGCATCGCACCGTACCGCCACCAACCGGGTAGATCCCGCGCTCTACCTCCTTTCAAACCACGGGGGCGCGGTTATCGACTACACAGCCCATCTTCTGGAAGTGCTGCCGGAAATCAAGCTTGTTACTCTCCGATACCCAGCCTGCTTAATGTCTCCGCCGTAGGTTTTCCGGTTTTGGGATCCCATCCCATCAGGGTGTAATAATTCTCTATCATCCAGTCCCATTTTTCCATGATGTTCACCCCCTTCGCCGGACCATCCACCGGTACGGAACCGTAGCGGGCGGAAGGACGCTCGAATTCTTTCTTCAGACCGTGCCGGACGTTGAACATCCTGAGCTGGTTGACGGTACGCTGTCCCAAAATAAAGGCGTCTTCGAGGGTCCAGTTCCAGCCGGTCACCGCATTGAAGCATTCCAGGACCATTTTGGGGGCGGGCGATACCAGCCGGCAGGTTCCGACACAATCGTCGAATTGCC
Source organism: Syntrophus sp. GWC2_56_31 (assembly GCA_001829875.1). GTDB lineage: Bacteria > Desulfobacterota > Syntrophia > Syntrophales > UBA5619 > JAKAFS01. The sequence continues at coordinate 9,933 of MICN01000059.1, read as the reverse complement.
GGATGCCGTTGTATTTGGCGTTGAATGTGGAGACCTCCTCGTGTGAGAAATGATCCTTGACCGGTTCCATATCCACCATCTCCGGTTGTACGCCGGCCCAGGTCGCCTCGATGGTGCCGGTGTTGGATAAACACGTGTCAAAAAGTTCGAACCATCGGGTTTTCCCCCGATGATCATGGCCTCTTGGCGCAGCGCCCTTTTGGGTATAGACGGCCCAGTCCGCCGCTTCTCCTCCTATCGCCTGGGAGGCCCGCATCACGCCTTCGGCAAGGAGGTTCCCGAGAGTTCCCTCTCTTCGAACGATACGGTTGAGAAGTTCCTTGACCGACTCCACATTTCCCCAGGAAAGATCGAGACCGTCGGTCTCCTTGGGTGTAAAGACCCCCTTCTCGAAGCATTCCATGGCCCAACCGACCACCCAGCTCGCTTCGTTACAATCTATCCCCAGCTTGTCCACCTCATTGGCGAGCATCACGACAGCGCCCAGGTCCGTGTTGCCGATCTGGGGGCCCCACGCCGAGAGCTGCTCGTATTCGGGCTCTTCTCCGACAAACCCCGTGTAACGCCCTTCCGTGACGGTGACTTCCTTGACGTGGGCAAGGCCGCATTTATAACAGGGTCTTGAGCGGACTTTGAAATGGGTTCTCATATACTGGCCGCCCATTTTCTCGTGTTCGGGGAAAATGTTCGTGGTGTAATTCCTGACCGGCAGGGATCCACCGCTGTGGATATTCGAAAAGCTTCCACCGGTGCCCCATAGAAAATATTGCCCTCCCGCGCGGGTCTTTGCATAATCGAGCATCTCTCTGGCTTTCTCCTTGAGCAATCCCGGATTGACAACGCCGAACGCGGGTTTTGCCCGGTACGCCACGACCGCTTTGAGATTCTTCGAACCCATCACCGCCCCGATACCGTTATGCCCTGCAACGTGGCCTTCATCGCCCGTGATGCAGGCATAGCGAACCAGATTCTCACCGGCGGGTCCGATACCGAAAATGCTGACATCCCTCTGTTTCACACCCAGATCGGATCGGATCTGACGCTCGGTTTCGTTGACATCCTTTCCCGCAAGGTGCTGTGCATCGTGAAGCGTTGCCTTGCCGTCTTTGATCACCGCGTAGACCAGCTTCGCGGATTTGCCCTGGAATATGATCCCGTCGTATCCGGAGAATTTCAGATAGGCGCCGAAGAACCCGTTTGCCTGGGACGCTCCCGCAAGATTCGTCATCGGGCCTTTCGCCATGATGTTGATCGCTGCGGCGCCCGGAACATCGGTTCCCGCCAGCGGTCCCGTCGTCCAGATCAATCGGTTTTCCGCATCATCCCATTCTATCCCCGGAGGAACTTCCTCATAAAGGTACTTTGTCCCCAGGCCGACGCCGCCCACCCATTTTTTAACGGTATCCAGACTCAAGTCCTCCGACGAGGCGTTCCCGCTGGAAAGATCGATCCGCACTATTTTCCCTGCATAACCGATACGTGTCAAATCTGTTTTCATGTTTTTTTCTCCTTTATCGACTAAATTCCCCCATTGATCGAATTTCATTGAGGACATGCACCGATTTCAGCTCCCGCCCGAGGATGTGCCGGATGAAGTGGGCGAGGAGCTGCCGGCTTTCGTCGGCGGACCGATCCGAAAGCAGGAGCCGGCCCAGCCGGTCGATCTCCATCTCGCGTCCCAAAAGCAGCGTCCGGATCGTTCCCAGGGAGACGGGGATCGCGCCCTGGCTGTCGGGACGGCAGGCCATGCAGGTCAGCCCGCCGTCTGCCGCTTTGAACCGGTAGGTTTGCTCTTTTTCAAGCGGCGCTTTGCAGATCAGGCAGTGATCCAGCAAAGGGTCGTACCCGGAGAGCTTCAGGAGGCGGATCTCGAAAAAGCGGAGGATCGCCTCCGTCACGGGTCCGGTTTCGATTATCTTGAGAAATCCATGCAGGAGTGAGAACAACGCCTCGTTTTTCTTGTCTTCCAAAGTGAACCGGTCGGTCAGGTCGATCAGATAGGAGGCGCTCAGCGTCTTTTCCAGGTCGGCGCGAATCGCGGGAAAATGAGCGATCACGTCCGACCCCTCGATCAGGGCCAGGCTGTCGGGCCCCCGACTGGAAAAAAGGATCTGCGAGCAGGAAAAAGGCTCGAGGGCGTTGGCGAACCGCTTCCGGCTCCGCCTCGCCCCTTTGGCGATTCCCCGGAGCTTCCCGAATCCGGCGGTGTAGAAGGTGACGATCCGGTCGGATTCACCATAGTCGAGCAGGCGCAGGACGATCGCTTCGGTCCGGTGCTGGGTTCTTGCCTTCATCATTTTGTTATACATCACGATACCGGATGACGCCTCCGACGATGGTCATGACCGGTTTGCCTTTCATGACCCAGCCGTGAAAGGGGGAGTTTTTGCCGCGGGAATGAAAGAGAGTGCGGTCGACGGTCCACTCCCTGTCGGGATCGATGACGGTTATATCGGCGTCTGCGCCGGCGGCGAGCGTGCCTTTGGGGATGCGGAGGATGCGCGCCGGGTTGATGGTCATCTTTTCGATCAGGTCCGGAAAGGCGAGGACGCCGTCGGCGACAAGCCGCAGCGAGAGGGCAAACGAGGTCTCGAGCCCCGTCAGACCGGTTGCCGCGTAGTCGAATTCGACCTCCTTGTCGGTTCGGGCGTGGGGGGCATGATCGCTCGCAATGACGTCGAGCGTCCCGTCGGAGAGTCCCTCCCGGATGGCCCTGCAATCTTCAAAGCTCCGGAGCGGCGGGTAGACCTTGGTGTTCGTGTCGAAACCGCGGAGGGCCTCATCGGTCAGGGAAAAGTAATGGGGCGCGGTTTCGGCGGTGACGCGGACGCCGCGGGACTTCGCTTCGCGGATCAGGCGGACCGCCCCGGCGGTGCTCACATGGGCAATGTGCAGCGCCGCCCCGGTGTATTCGGCAAGGAGAAGATCCCGGGCGACCATGACGTCTTCGGCGATCGCCGGGATGCCGGCAAGCCCCAGCTCCGTAGCCACGGCCCCCTCGTGCATCACCCCGCCGGCGGAGAGGTTTTTGTCCTCGCAGTGGACGATGACCGGCATGTTCAGCGAAGCGGCGTATTCCAGCGCCCTGCGTATCAGGGAGGCATTCATGACCGATTTCCCGTCGTCGGAGAAGCCGATGGCGCCGGCATCCTTGAGATCCCAGAATTCGCTGAGGAGAGAACCTTCCGACTTCACGGTGATCGCCGCAATCGGATAGACATTCGCCAGGCCGCATTCCGTCGCTTTTCTCCGGATGAATTCGGTAACGGACCGGCTGTCGTTTATGGGGTCCGTATTGGGCATGCAGGCGATGGAGCTAAAGCCGCCTGCAACGGCGGCCTCGCTGCCGGAAGCGATGGTCTCTTTATATTCGAATCCCGGTTCGCGCAGATGGGTGTGCATATCGATCAGGCCGGGAACGACCCACTTGTCCCGGAGATCGAGCACCTCCGGATCTGGACTCTTTTTCCCTTTCGGGAGCGCCTTGCCGGAGGAAACGATTTTCCCGTTCTCGATAAGCAGGTCGGCTACGCCGTCGACCTTCCGGGAGGGATCGACCACCCTGCCGCCTTTCAGTAAGAGAGTCATGAATTGCCGCCTCCTGTCAGCAGATACAACAGCGCCATCCGCACGGCCACGCCGTTGGTGACCTGATCGAGGATGACCGAATGGGGCCCATCGGCGATGTCCGGGGAGATCTCTACTCCGCGGTTCAACGGACCCGGGTGCATGACGATGCAATCCTCGCGGGCGAGGGCGATGTTTTTTCGATTGAGGGAAAAGTATGTTGCATATTCGCGCAGCGACGGGAAGAGGTTCTGTTTTTCCCTCTCGGTCTGGATACGAAGCATCATGACGATGTCCGCATCCCTGATCGCCTCATCGATGCGGCTGTACGCGACAACACCCAGCGACTCGATGTCGCGGGGGAGCATGGTCGCGGGTCCCGCAACGAAGACACGGGCCCCCATCTTGGTCAGGCCGTGGATATTGGAACGGGCGACGCGGCTATGGGAGATATCGCCGACAATAGCCACTTTGAGCCCGGCGATCCGTCCTTTTCTTGACCGGATCGTCATCATGTCCAGAAGCGCCTGGGTGGGGTGTTCGTGGGCCCCGTCGCCGGCGTTGATGATCGACTGCTTAAGGAGTGAGGCGAGCATGTGGGGCGCCCCGGCGGCGCTGTGCCTGATCACGATGATGTCCGGATTCATCGCCTCGATGTTTTTTGCCGTGTCGATCAGGGTCTCCCCCTTGACGACGCTGCTGGTCGAGGCGGAGATGTTGATCGTATCGGCGCTCAGGCGCTTGGCGGCGATCTCAAAAGAGGTCCTTGTCCGGGTGCTTGCCTCGTAAAAGAGGTTGATCATGCTCTTCCCGCGGAGTGTCGGGACTTTCTTGATCTCCCGTGTCGAGACCTCGAGGAAGGAGTCCGCCGTATCCAGGATGAGGGTGATCTCCTCCACGGAGAGTTCCTTGATGCCGAGGATGTCTTTGCTTCTGAGTTTCATGGTCAAGCCTCGAAATGCGTGCGGGGGGGCCCGCGGGTGAATATTGACGACCTCGTAAAAACTCTAAGAATCCCTCCCCCGCCCCTTAACCCCCTCCTGCCAGGGGAGGGGAAAATTTACTTTTTACGGGGTTGTCGAGATTGAGGGATTACGTATTTTCCCCGATGACCACCTCGTCCTTGCCGTTCTTTTCCGTCAGGTTGACGCTCACCGCCTGCCAGAGCGATGAGGGGAGGTTTTTGCCGACGAAATCGGCCCGTATGGGTAGCTCGCGGTGCCCCCTGTCGATCAGAACGGCAAGCTGGATCGACCTCGGTCTGCCGAAATCGATGAGGGCATCCATGGCTGCCCGTATCGTCCGTCCCGTAAAGAGCACATCGTCTACCAGGACCACTTTTCTGCCGTCCAGCGAAAAAGGTATATCGGTTTTTCCCAGCCTCGGTTTGCGGTGTGAGGTCGACAGGTCGTCGCGGTAGAGGGTGATATCGAGTATCCCGAAAGGGATCTCCTTCCCTTCGATACCGGAGATCTTCCGCTGAAGGCGTTCAGCGAGAAAAACCCCCCCCGTCCGGATACCGACAAGGACCAGTTCCTCCCCGCCCTTGTTCTTCTCCAGAATCTCGGAGGCGATTCGGGTAAGCGAACGGTCTATCCCCTCCGCATCCATGACGACCTTATTCTGCTCCATTTGATTTCCTCATTCGGCAATGATTAAAAAAAAACCTTCCCCTGATGTGAGAAGGCTTGTCTTGATCATATCAACCTGAACTTTCCGCACCGATCACCCCTTTTCAATCTCACCGGATTCAATTAAAAGGGTCTGCAACCATCTGCTGACGCGATAGCTTTTATTATGAATACTCGAACGCTGTCAAGCTAAAAGATGACCGCTTCGTAAAAAGGCCGCAGGCAAGGCGCGCGAATTCAGAGGAATGAGGCGTACTGTTGCGTACGCCGCAATAAGCCTGCCCCGGCGAAAGCCGGGGA
>MICN01000059.1:0-4416 GCA_001829875.1 Syntrophus sp. GWC2_56_31 | reverse complement strand
ATAGTGCTATAGGCACAAGCGCCAGGAGGGAATGAGCATGGCGGTTAATCAGGAACCCCAGGTTTTTTTGTATCTAAGCGAACTCCTGGGGCGAAAAGTCGTGGATTCCGAAGGACGTCCCTTCGGCAGGATTCTCGACTTGACGGGGAATATCGGGGAGATCTATCCGCCGGTTACGGATATTCTGCTGCGCTCCGCCACCGACGGGAAAATCGTCCTCTTTCCCTGGCGACGCCTGGCGGAAGCCGGCGATAGGCTCGTGGCCCATCCCGTGCAACCGGGCGACATCCGGGCGCCGGCGCTCCGCACGGGAGAGTTGTTCCTGAAAGAAACGCTCCTGGACAAGCAGGTGGTGGATACCGACGGGGCGAAGATCCGGCGGGTAAATGACCTACAGTTTCTCCAGTCGCAGAAAATCCTCTACCTGGTCCATGTCGACGTGGGATTTCATGGTCTCCTGCGGCGGGTGGGTCTGGAACGCCCTATCAATTTCCTCTTCCGGGTGCTTTTTGACTACACGTTGACCGACCAGTTGATCTCCTGGAAGTTCGTCCAGCCCGTCTCCTCCCCCGATCTCCTCCGGTTGACCGTCGCGCAGAACCGGCTGGCTCAGCTTCACCCGGCCGACCTGGCCGATATCATCGAGGACCTTGACATTCATCAACGCGCCGCCGTCTTCCGCTCCCTCGATGTGGAGACGGCCGCCGAAACCCTCGAAGAAACCGACCCGAAGATCCAGGTGAGCCTGATCGAAGCGCTGGACACGGCGAATGCCTCCGATATCATCGAGGAGATGTCGCTCTCCGAAGCGACGGACCTCTTGGGTGATCTGCCAAAAGACAAGGCGGAAGGGATCCTCAGGGAGATGGAGAAGGATGTGGCCCAGGACGTCAAGGAGCTCCTCGCCCATCCGGAGGAAAAGGCGGGGGGGCTCATGACGACCGCCTTCTTCAGTTTCGCTCCCGAACGGACGGTGCGTGAGGCGATGGAAACGATCCGGCGCGAAGCCGAAGACATGGATCTGATCTACTACCTCTACGTCTTGGACTCCCAAGACCATATCCTCGGCGTGTTGAGTCTCCGCGAACTGATCGTGGCAGCCCCGGAAAAAACCCTTTCGGAGCTGATGGACACGCGGATTGTTACTGTGGGGATCGAGGAGCGCAAGGGCCGCATCGCCGAGGATTTTGCCAAGTACGGCATGCTGGCCATGCCGGTTGTCGATGAGGATAACCGCCTCAAAGGGGTCATTCTATTCAAGAACCTCCTCGAAGTGGTGTTGCCGAAACTGGGTAGATAGAGTGATGCCGGAGGAAGGCGGTAGCGACATATGGTTGAAAATCTCACCGGAACCTTCCGAGGTCTGTGGCAGGCCTTTATCGGGAAAAGAGTCTGGAAATCGATCGCGCTTTTTTTCGCCCTGATCGGCCCGGGGATCATCACCTCCAACGTCGATAACGATGCCGGCGGGATCACCACCTATTCCCTCGCCGGTTCGGAATACGGCCTCACCCTCCTGTGGACGCTGATCCCCATCACCGGGGCGCTGATCATCATCCAGGAGATGTGCGCCCGCATGGGCGTAGTCTCCGGTAAAGGGCTCTCCGATCTGATCCGCGAGCGGTTCGGGGCGCGGATCACCTTTTACCTGATGATCGTCCTGTTTCTGACCAATTTGGGCAATACAATATCCGAATTTGCCGGCGTCGCGGCGAGCATGGAGCTCTTTGGCGTCAGCAGGCATATCTCCGTCCCGATCAGCGCTGCTATCGTCTGGTGGCTGGTGGTGAAGGGGAATTACAAGTCCGTGGAGAAGGTGTTCCTGTTGGCCTGCGTTTTCTACCTTTCCTACATCATCTCCGGCTTCATGGGAAAACCGGACTGGCACGCCATAGGGACCTCGTTTCTGAAACCGACCGTCCGGCTGGACACGGGCTGGCTCACGATGGCCGTGGGCGTGATCGGCACGACGATCGCTCCCTGGATGCAGTTCTACCTTCAGTCATCGGTGGTCGACAAGGGGCTCAAGGCGGAGGATTACCAGTACACCCGGATGGATGTGATCATCGGATCGGTGACGGTCAACGTGGTCGCTTTCTTCATCATCATGCTCTGTGCGGTGACCCTCTTTCAAAACGGGATCCGGATAGAAAGCGCCAAGGACGCGGCCCAGGCCCTTGCGCCGCTGGCCGGCGAGTACGCCTCCTGGCTGTTCGCTTTCGGGCTCCTCAACGCCTCGCTGTTCGCCGCCTCTATCCTTCCCATCTCCACCGCCTATACGATCTGCGAGGCGTTCGGATGGGAATCCAGCCTCAACCGCAAGTTCCTTGAGGCGCCGCAGTTCTACGGCCTCTATTCGCTGATGGTCTTCCTCGGGGCCGGGATCATTCTCCTTCCGGATATGCCCCTGATAACGATCATGTATTATTCGCAGGTGATCAACGGCGCGATCCTCCCCGTGATCCTTGTCTTCATGCTCCTTTTGGTCAACGATCGAAAGATCATGAGGGAGTACACGAACAGTCTCGCGATGAACATCGTCTCCTGGCTGACCGTGGCGATCCTGACACTCCTGTCGCTGACGATGATAGGCTTCGCGCTTTTCTCAAAATAAACTAATGCAGAATCGTGCCGATCCGGCCCCAGCGGACCCAGGTATCCTCCTGGTTCCAGGACCAGTAGATGATCTGGGCCTTGCCCAGGACGTCCTTCATATTCACGAAACCCCAGAACCGGCTGTCGTAGCTTTCATCCCGGTTGTCACCCATAACGAAGATGGAACCTTCGGGAACCTTGACCGGTCCGAAATTGTCCCTGGGCTGAACCGCGCCCGAGACGATGGCATTGTCCGAATGCACCCCGTATCCGTCGCTCCAGGGGAGACCGTTCAGGAGGATCTTCTTGTTCCGGATTTCTATGGTGTCGCCGGGAAGGCCGACGAGCCGCTTGATGAAATCCTTTGACCGGTCTTCGGGGTAGATGAAAACCACGATGTCCCCTCGTTTAGGGGACCCGATGGGGATGAGGGTAGAGCGGATAAAAGGAAGCTTTATCCCGTAGTTGAATTTGCTGACGAGAATATGGTCGCCGATCTGCAGTGTCGGTTTCATGGAGCCGGAGGGTATTTTATAGGCCTGGATGACGAAGGTCCGGATGAAGAAGGCGATCACGATGGCCAGAAGGATCGCTTCGATATACTCGCGCAATTTTGATTTTGGTTTATTCATTGATTATTCCTTAGGAATAGATGCTGGTTAACGTCATAATGACCATGATCAGGGCAAATACACCTCTAACACCGATCCCCGCCACCCTGCCCAGCAACGCCCCGTAAGTCGCACGGAGGGTCGGTTTGGTCTTGTTGCGGGCGAGCAATTCCAAAATCAGCATGGCAATGAATCCTCCAAGGAAGGTCCCGACAATGAGACCGAGTCCGAGGAAAAGGGGAGTCATGAGGAGGGCCCCGATAAACCCCCCAATCGTAAAGGCCCAGAATCCCTTCCGGGAGACTCCGAATTTCGCGGCCCCGGCCATGCTCACCGCGAAATCCGCGATTTCGGCAAGCACCGACAGCACAAGAAGGGTGATGAGGATCTTGAGGCCGATCTTCTCGAAACCCGTGACGGCGCCAAAAATGAACGCATCGACGAGAATGATAATGGTTCCGGGAAAGCCGAAGAGGACGGAGACGGCGCCCAGCAAGAGCACCAGGATAAACAGGGTCAGTCCTCCGACCTCCAGGGGCGTCAACTTATTTTTTCCTCTTCAGGCCCGAAGGCTTAATCTTTTCAAAGACAAGCACGATCGGGCTCGCGATGAACACGGTCGAATAGATGCCTGCCACGGTTCCCACCAGAAGTGCAAAGGTAAAATCGTGGATCACGGACCCGCCGAATATAAACAGGATAATCAGGACCATCAATACCGTGAGCGAGGTGAGTATCGTTCGGCTGAGGGTCTGGTTCACGCTCACGTTGATGACATCGAGCAGGGGCATCCGGGTGTTCTTCCGCGAATTCTCCCTGATCCGGTCGAAGATCACGATGGTGTCGTTGATCGAGTAACCGATGATCGTCAGGAGGGCCGCGACGATGTTCAGATCGAACTCTTTATCGAAAACGGAGAGAAAGGTGATGGTGATCAGGACGTCATGGACGAGCGCCACGATTCCACCGAGGGCATACCGGAATTCGAACCGCACCCCCACATAGATCAGGATGCCGATCCAGGAAAAAACGATGGCAAGCAGCGCCTTTTTTGTCAGATCCTTTCCGACCTTGGGACCGACCATCTCGATTCGCCGCACTTCGTAGCCACCCTTGCCGAAAGCGACGGTGAGCGCTTCGTCTATGCGGGAGGTCAGCCCCTTGGGATCGGCGCCGGATTCGGCGGTTCTGATGATCACCTCTTGCGGCC
>MICN01000058.1 GCA_001829875.1 Syntrophus sp. GWC2_56_31 | reverse complement strand
ATGAAACCTTTGTCTTTGAGCTTCTCTACCGCCGCATCCTGGTCCTCGGCCTCGATGGTCCCTTCGTGGATAGTTCCATCCAGCGTCGTTGTCCGGTAAGCAAAGATCACCGCTCATATCTCCTGGGTGACGCGGAGGACCTCGCCCAGGGTGGTCCTGCCCTCTATGACCTTCCGGATCCCGTCTTCCAGCAATGTCTTCATGCCTTGCTGCCTTGCCGCACTGCGAATCTGATTCGCGTCCGCCTTCTGGACGATCATTTTCCGGATCTCGTCGGTCACCAGGAGAAGCTCGAAAATTCCCATTCTGCCGAAATACCCTGTCCGGGAACATTTCTCGCAGCCCCCCCCCCGATAGAGAACCGCGTGGCTGTCGATACCCAGGGCGCGAAACTCTTCTGTACTTGGCGCCGAGAGGTCGGCCTCCTTGCAGAAGGGGCATATGACACGCACCAGCCTTTGCGCCAGAATACCCCGTATCGTCGACGACAGGAGGAAATTTTCCACACCGATGTCGAGAAGCCGTGTAATGGCGCTCGGCGCATCGTTCGTGTGCAGGGTGGAAAAAACAAGATGCCCCGTAAGCGCCGCCTGGATGGCGATGTCCGCCGCTTCGAGATCGCGAATCTCGCCGATCATAATGATATCGGGGTCCTGCCGGACGATATGACGCAGCGTATTATTGAAATGGAGCCCGATCTGCGGTTTCACCTGGATCTGGTTGATCCCCTTGATCTGGTATTCGACCGGATCTTCCACGGTAATGATTTTTTTGTCGGGAGAGTTGATCTTATCGAGGGCCCCGTAAAGAGTTGTGGTTTTTCCGCTTCCCGTAGGACCGGTCACAAGGATGATTCCATGGGGCCTCCCGATGAGCTGGTGAAAAGTAGACAGGGTATCGGATGGAAAACCAAGCCGGGCCAGATCGATGACAATCTGCTGCTTGTCGAGAATCCGCATGACCACGCTCTCGCCGTGCATGACAGGGATGCTCGAGACCCGAAGATCGATCTCCTTCTCATTGACGCGCAGGCGGATTCGTCCATCCTGGGGGAGGCGTCGCTCTGCGATGTTCAGCTTCGCCATGATCTTGATCCGCGAGATGATGGCCGCCTGCAGACGCTTCGGCGCCGTTTCGATATCGTACAGGATGCCGTCGATCCGGTAACGGATCTTCAGTTCATTCTCGTAGGGTTCGACATGGATGTCGCTTGCCCGGCCTTCCACCGCCCGCGTGATGAAAAGATTAACGAGACGAATGATCGGCGCTTCCGAGGCGATATCCTTCAGACGCTCCGCATCCTCTTCATCCTCCTGGATATATTCCAGTTCGGATTCACCAATGGTCTCGATGATTTTACTAAAATCCTGCGCTTCCTTGCCATAGAAGCGATTGATGTACTCCTCGATCATATTTGCATCGCTCGTGTAAATTTTCAGACGGGAAGCAAAGGCGACGTTGAGGGCATCGATGGCGGACCGATTCTGGGGGTCGGCGATGAGCACACTCAGGACGTCATCGCGGAATTCCAGGGGAACGATGCGATTTTCCCGGATAAAGCGCGCCGATATGCCGTCAAGGACAAAGGGCACCTTGGGCAGCTCGTCCGCGCTCAGATGTTCAATCGCTCTTCCCAATGTCGCTCCTTAATTAGGGCACCGTAATGGCTACGGCGCCCGTATAATTATTGCCACCAATCATTGTGGTTGCCTGAACAATAGCCGCGCCTGAAGGCGCTGCACCGGTAAACACGGTTATTGCGTTCCCATTGGTGTCTGTCGATGCTGATGCAGGTGTCAGTTGTCCGCCCGCGCCGGTCTTATTAAAGGTGACCGTGGTGCCAACTACTGCAATGCCTGTATTGTCTCTCACATTTGCTGTGACGATGCTTGATCCCGTCTGAGTAGTTAGTGTTGAAGGATTGGCCGTAACCGTGACGACGTATCCTGTTACACCGGCGTTTCGCGTGATCATGACGGCACTCATGGCCCCGTTGGAAAGGACACCCTGGACCGTGTCCTGGACAATTGTGCCGGAGTCATTAGTACCGGCCTTATAGATGGCCGAAGCGATGCCGCCGCTGCCCGTCGTTATCGTGATCGTTGATACGCTGACGCCTGCGGCGTTGATGAAGCTGGCGCCGCTTTCATTGACAGGGATGGTCAGGGTTACGACCTCATTGGCGCCTGAGTTGGTTCCGCCTGTGACCGTCGCCGTGATGACGCTCGTCTGCCCGCCGTTGACCGAGGTCGGCGATGCGGCGAGGGCCAGGACCGCTCCCGCCGGGCTGGCACTCCGGGTGATCAAGACAGCGTTCGATGAGCCGTTCGCAAGACCTGCCCGGACGGTGTCGTGAAGCTCTTCTGTCGATTTGCTGCTGCCTGCCCGATAGACCGCTACCGCATTGCCGCCGGCATCGGAGTTGATCGTGACGCTGGCGACGCAGGCGTTAGTCGCATTGATGAAGCAGGCGCCGCTCTCGTTCGTCGCCATGTTGAAGGTCACCGCTTCGCCTATCATGGGGTTGGCACTGTTCCCGTCGGTCACCTTCGCCGTAATGACCGAGGTCTGGCCCTCCGCAACGGTCGTCGGTGACGCAACAAAAGAGGATATAATCGCGCCTATGGTGGTTCCCGTTTTCTTGATGACGATGGTTGCGGACATCCCGTTATCCAGTGTCGCCTGAATTGTATCGTTATTGTAATTATTCCCCGAAGTGTAGACCGACCGGGCCTTCCCGTCGCCATCCGTTTTTTGAACCGGTGTACTCAGTTGACCGCCGTTTGCGGTCAGCAGTTTGAAAGTGACATTCTCCCCCCAGCCGGGCGCTACCACTACAGCCTCTGTCGTCGCCTCGGCCTTTGTGCCAATGGCTTTTGTAACCGTTGCCGTAATGACGGCGCTGCTTCCAGGCGCTACATCCGTTTTATCCGCCTCCAGGGTGATCCGCGCAGTAGGATCGCCGCTGGTGTCGCCACAGCCCATCAAGATGAGAGTTAAAAAACAGGCAAAATAAAGTGAGAATTTTTGCATTGTCGTTCTCCCGGGCAAGAAATCGTCGAGCGGTCGCTCCATGTATGCATTATTACTCTTTTTGATTTGATGTTTCAACTGTTTTACGCCATTTTATGTCACTTGTCGCTTGTCTATAAAGGGGAGGATGATGATAACAAAAGAAATGAAAGCCTGCATGCTCCAGGCCAGTTGATTGACGACGGGTTTCACAAACGTACTGAAGCTGTAATAAAATAGCAGAACGGCCCTATGCGTCCCGGACCGGGCGACGGCGGAACATGCCGTAGCCGTCCATTTTAGCCACGCACTCGTCCTTCTGATTGAGGATATCCCAGTGTGATCGCAGCAGCCCCGCGTTTGGATTGCTCTCCAGCGGGCGTGCTTCCAGCACCGTGAAGCGCACGCGCAGGGTGTCGCCGGGACGGACCGGCACAAGCCACTTGATGTTGTCGAGTCCAGGAGAACCGAGGCTGGCGGATTCGAGCAGATAGGCATCGCACATCATGCGCATCGCCAGCGAGCAGGTGTGCCAGCCGCTGGCGATCAGGCCGCCGAAGGGCGAATGGCGGGCGGCATCCTCATCGACGTGGAACGGCTGCGGGTCGAACTCGCGGGCGAAGCGGACGATGTCGTCCTTTGACAGCGTGATACCGCCGAACTCGCGGATGCTGCCCACAGGAAAATCCTCCCAGTAGTACTTATAGGTTTTCTTCATACGGATAGCTATCAAAGATCTCTTACTTTACTCCCTACGCAGCTTCGTAATAAATAATTGATACTTCGGAGTGCAGCTCTTCAATATTTTTTTCTCTTTCTCCAGCCATCTTCCCACCTCTCTACCGACGGTCTATAAACGGTGATAATAAACAATATTTTCTTTATCGCATTCATCTAACCCTATCTCGATTGCAAGCCAGGATCTCAAGGGCGCGATTTGCGATTAACTATAGCACACTAAATGAACTTTGATGAAAAAGTTTTTTCCTCCCTGCTTACTGATCAATTTTGCTGTCCTTTGCCCAACCGGCAGGAACCCATAATCTCCATGCCGTTACCATACGATCCGCCGGCATGGCGGGGTCGATCTTGACATTCCCTTTTGTCAAGCGGGCTCGGCACGCGGAAATCAAATCCTCTTCCGCGGGCGCAAACCGCAATGCCGGGAATCCCAGTCGCTTGAACACCGCGCCGTTTCCCAGGTTGTCCGCATACTGGATCAAGAAACGTGTGTCCTTGTTTTTTGAATTCAGGTAATTGGTGAAAAGGGTGCCAGAAATGGCATGGTTGGTTTTGCAGGGATAGGGAGACTGGCGGGGGGATTTTCATAAGAGGAGGTTTTTCTCCTCTTTTTAATATTGAGAAGGGATGACAAGCCTATTGCCTGATGTGTTTTACAGAATCATATATTTCCTGCCTGACGTGGAACAGTAAGATCAGTCCTTATAAGATAACAAATACAAAGATGGGGGGAAATATAAAGATGGGATTTGACTTTACTGGCCTATTTGTTGATAATCGGTCGAAAGGTGGCATTTTCGGTGGATGATCGGGAGCAACCACAACTTCCTGAAGTCCGCACACCGACGCAATCACGAAATATTAATGCTTTTGAACGGTAATGTTTGTTCCCTCCCATTATTCCATGTCCCATTATTCCATTGACACAGAAGATCATTCTTCGTAAACTCCCAAAAAGAAAAGGCAATGCCTTGTCAGTTCACAGGACGAATACACTGGTTGCATTTATATCCTTTCAAGGGGGAGGGAGAAAGAATCTGAAGATGGGAGGTCTCAATGCCGATAAAACCAACGGAACATGAAGATGAATATTTCGCGCGGTTAGAACAGGAGATGAAGAAAAAGATTAAAGAGCATAAGAGTAAACGGGCATCGAAAGAGGAAAGAGAGAACCTGAGAATACTGCACTTTATGAAATGTCCGAAGTGCGGGATGGATCTGATAGAAATCGATTTCCGAGGCATGAAGATAGATGAATGTTCAGCCTGCAGAGGAATATGGCTTGATGCAGTTGAATTTGATGCAATGGTTAAAATGGATAAACCTGTCCTTGAAAGGCTTTTTAACGTGTTCAAGGAATAGAAGGTCCGGGTTGGTAATGTACTTATGCTTGTTTCCTCCTTGATTTTCATCATCAGCTTACTGATTCTACTCATTTCCGCACGATTCTTAACAGGGGCAGCCGAAAAACTGGGCCTTCATTT
>MICN01000057.1 GCA_001829875.1 Syntrophus sp. GWC2_56_31 | reverse complement strand
GAACCGACACGGCCAGACTTGCCATCAGAAGAACGGTCAGGATGACTAAACAGATTTTTTTCAGCATCATTTCCTCCTAACTATTAAAGTTTCACATGGTCATGGCGTTATGCCATTTCCCCCGGAAGACCGAATGATACTAGGGCCTTTCGGAGCAGACGACTTTTTCTGCCGAAGAGCTATTTCTTTTCAAGCTTGTTGAGCCGCTCTTCCAGGTAATCCAGTCTCGCCTTGATACCGGGGACGTCCTTAGCCCCGGAGACGATGGGCCTCAAGTTGATGTAATGCTCGTTTTCAATGGGCGTATCGGGACGCGCCCCATAAACGATCCAGCTGTCCTCGTAAATGCGCACATTCTTGTAACCCAGCCACTCAAGGGCAAAGAACGAATAGGCGGTCCGGCAGCCCCTGTGGCAGTATACGATCACCAGATTGCTTTTGGGAACATCCTTGTAAAGCTCGGCTAAGGCTTCCATCGACAGCATTTTCTTTGTGTCCTTCTCCAGGTTCATGTCGACAGGAATGCTGATTGCACCGGGGATTCTCCCCTGCCGGAGTGTGGAATTCTCGGTGGCATTGTATTCCGCGGACGATCTGGTGTCGATAAGGGTCACATTCTTGGGCTGCTTCTTGGCGATGTCGATCATCTCCTTCGTCGATACATAGAGTTTCTTGTTCATTTTAGCGGGATCCGCCTTGAAGACGGCGGGGGAGGGCTTCACGGCATCAGTCTGGACCTGTTTCCCGCCTTTTACCCACGCCTCATAACCACCGTCCAGGTAATAATACTGTTTCATCCCAAGCCAGATCGGCAACTGCTCGCAGGTCACATGGTAGTCTCCCTTGGCGCCGTAGATGATCAGCCCCTTGTTGTTATCAAGACCAATCTGTCCCAGGAGCTTTTCCGCGTCTTTGATGGAGACGACACGGCCGTCGACCGGGTGTTTCAGTACTTGGACAACGGGTTTTCCGTAATTCACGGCGCCGGGGATATGCCCCTCCTCGTACTCCGCTTTTCCTCTGCCATCCAGAATCACCCAATTGGGATCGCCTACCTTTTCCGCGACAAAATCCACATCGCAGACATGCCCCTGCGTTTTTACAAAAGCATGGACATTCGGTATAAGACTCAACATCAATACCGCCACAAACAACAAAACCAGTTTTCTAAGCATTTTCTACCTCCTATCATTATAGTTTTTTCCATCCTTCTCTTCAATTGGACCCCGCCCATCGGGAAGTCACAATGAGAAGTTTGTTTTATTAATGCTGTAAAACGCATGCCTCGCTAATCACGATGCCCGTAAGCCATGAAGACCTTGCAATCCCAGCATTCCCAGTCGAAATTGAGGATCTTCCTGCATTCAGTCCCGGCAACCTCCCAGCAGGGGAACTCCCTGTTTTGATAGGCTGCACAGCGGGAGTAAATACGTTCCGTGCAGCCCGAAAAATTCCAGCAGGGGGTTTTTCCACTCCAGAAATCCGCCATTTTTTCTTTCTCCCTCGCTGACCGTGTTTGAATGGAAATCCTTTCTGACATCCGTTTATTATGCTTTGTGAATCGCCAATTTATATGGTTAATTGGTAAATTAGCCAATGGAGTAGGAAAAAAATTTATCTGCCCAGGCAGTACAATTGCTTCTGCATCTTGTTTTTAATGACGACAGTGGCGCACGTAAAGAAATCTGCCACACACGGTACTTCGAGTTTATAGATCATTTCCCTTCCGGTTTTCCGTGAAGAAATGACTCCTGATTCTTTAAGGACAAGCAGATGCTTGGAAATTGTGGATTTATCGAGATGAAATAATCTGAATATTTCTGTGAATGAGCGTTCTCCACCTAAGAGAAGTTCGATAACCATCAGACGCACCGGATGGGCCATCGCTTTGATAATTTTTACCCTTAATTCCGCTTCGGAGAAGGTTATCATGTATTCGCCTCTTCAGATCGCTAATTGACTGCCCTTATGCCAACTAACCAATGTTTTGTCAAGGTAAATTGTTCTGTTTCCTTGTCCCGTTCTTAGGCGTCTATTGCGTTTTTCATGCCGCCCTGGCGGGTTAGAATATGTTCACACCGCTTTTCGATAACCTTCAGAAAATCGAGGGCGCCCTGCACATCCCTGTCAAGGACGATCCTTTTTATTTTTATATATTCGTCGTACATAAACGTTACAACCGTCTGATCGGGCATGGCAACCTCCTAATAGTTTCCCTTGTAATCGATGCGAGCTCCCAGACCGAGCTCGAAGATTGGCCGTCACTTGGGTTCGAGAAACGCGTCAGACTTTTTATCCAACTTGATTAGATATTCCATGGCCATCTTTCCGTCCGCGTCCTGAACGATTTTGTTTATCGTCTCGAGCTCTTCCTGTGAAAACGTAATAACCACCTTGCCTTTCATCATTATCCTCCTTCTATCGGTAATCGACACCCGTGATCCCCATCCCGGCGCATATTTCGAGCAATGGCTCTCGCAGATGAGAGAACGTCCCGCCTTCTTCAAAAACGGGAAGACAACGCCTTACGGCAGTTTCCCCTGTCCAGATATGCATGGCCAAGGCGAGGCAGGTCGGCGTGCCGCACCGGGCGCAATTGGTTCCGGGCAGGCGTTTGAAAATTTCCAGCGCGGGCGGCTTTTTCCGCGTCTCAAATGAAGGCGCGATCCGGTCCCGGTCACGCCATGTCTGCTCGGCAAGGAAGCGAATCCGTTCCAGCGTCAGCCAGGCGTCCACAATCTCGTCCGCCTTGGCAATCGTGATGCGTCTCGGGAAAAGCGCGATCATGCGGTAGCCGTCCATGAAGGTCAGCGTTTCCGCCTTTGGTGTATAGGACGCATGGGGCAGCACCGCGTTCAGATAGGGGAGGAGCGGGTTCAATTCTCCCTCCAGGTGAGCGATGAGCCGGATCTTTTTGTCATCGGCGACACAGGGGCCGAGCACCATAATGCCCGCACGCCGGAAACACCCGCTTTGTGCCGCATCTTCCGGCGCCGGTCCGTCCGGCATGGCTACCTTTGGAATATGGTAATCAACCCATCCCGAAAAAGCGATATCAGGCGCCGCCGATTCCAGAGCGGAGCGCTCCTCCCTGCCCATGACGATCGCCGGCACGGCAACCAGAGAAAGCGCCGGGGTCGGATCTATACGCCCGCAGGCGACACCAATGGCATTGAGTGCTGTTAACGCCCGTTGAAACTCGGTCATGGTGGGAAAAGTGGTGACGAGTAAATCGGCTTCCATCGAATGCCCCTTTTACGTTACCGCCTTGCTCCCTTCAGGCAAAGGGGGAGTTGGTTTACGCGCTCGCGCTATGCACACCACCTGCGCTCTGGACGCTATAATGCAAGATCTCGCGTTGCGTTTCGTCCGTACAGGACTGCTTTCAGTCGGGCTTTGACGACAATGAACTATAGTCAAGCGCAGAATCCGTGTCAAGATAATTCAAACACGATATATCAAATCATAAATTGATTGAGCAAGTATCAATGAAAATGCTTGTTTCGGTAATTACTAAATAATCATATATTAACGCTAATATAGATGCAAATGTAAATTCCCATTGACATAAATAAACTCATTCAGTATATTCCTTTTCGTAAATGTAAAAAATGCACGTGCCTATTTAACAAGATCATGAAGACATTAATATAACGGGAGACAAATGAACATAAAACACAACCATGACAATGACCACAGCCCCGGTCACAGCCACAGTCACGAATCGCCGGCGTCGCTGAAAAATCTGATCTTCGCCATTGTGATCAACGGCGTGATCGTGGCCTTCGAGATGGTATTCGGTCTGATGATCCAAAGTATGGCGTTGATCTCGGACGCCGTCCACAACCTGAGCGACATCGCCCACATGCTCTTCAGTTACTGGGCGGAGAGGGTCGCCCGCCGTCCCGCGAATAAGAGGAAAACCTACGGTTACCGGAAGATCGAGTTTATCGCCGCCTTCGTCAACAGCATCGGTCTATCCGTCGTGATCGCCTTCGTCTTCTGGGAGACCCTCAAACGATTCACGGCGCCGGCGGGAGTCCCCGGCCAGGTGATGCTCTGGGTCGCCGTCGTGGCCTTCGTCGGAAACGGGGCTGCAACACTGCTGCTGCAGAAGATCTCGGCACGAAATATCAACATGATAAGCGCCTGGCTCCATTCGCTCCAGGACTCCCTGTTCTCCCTCGGGGTCATCGTCGGCGCTCTCCTGATCACCTTCTTCGGCTGGTCTCTCGTCGATCCTATCCTCTCGCTGGTGATCTGCCTGGTCATCGCCCGCGAGGTCTACAAGATCGTCCGCCAGGCGGTCAACTCCTTGATTGACGCAGTACCTCCAGGTATTGATTTCATTCAGGTCAAAAACGATCTGCTGGCGATCCCCGCTGCGGCGGAGGTCAACGATCTCCACATCTGGGAAACCGGTTCCGATCAGAAGCTGCTTTCCGCCCATATTAAATCGGGGGAGGAGTCCCCCCAATCACGAGGCGATCATCCGCGCCGTCCAGGAGATGCTATTGCACAAGTACGGGATCAACCACACAACGCTCCAGATCCTGCCCTTTTCGGCCGGAGAGATGGAGCACTGCAACCACTGCAATTGAGGAATTGGCAACACATGTCCCTGGCCGTCGAACACTTGGGCCTGAAGCCGGAGCCGGATCACGGGTTTTTCATCTTCCCGGAGATCGGCGAAGGACATCCCCAGGCCTGCATGATGGACGGCCTGCAGGCGTCGACGGGTGCGACCTACGGGAAACTCCTGATGGCCAAGGCCTTTTACGGCAAGTTGGCGGCGACGTTCTTTCATCCACAGAAGGGCGCCGTGCGTTACGCCCTCAATCCGGACTTCGTCGACGCCATGGGGAAGTTTGAATTCTTTACCTACCGGAAGAAGGGGGTCGAACCGTCCCAGATCCCGGCGGCCGTCACGGACGAACTTATGAACTGGGTGTACGACCAGCCGGATGAACTCCTCTTTAAAATGGAAGCGAAACCGGATTTCCGCTATACTAAGATCAAAGGGTCGTTCAACAAGGCCAAATGCAGCCTGTGCCACGAGTACGTCTTCGGGCGCTATGTTCGGATCAAGGACGGGCAGCCGGTCTGCACCCCCTGCTCGGGATACGAGGGGAAGGCCGGGGCATGACGCAACAAGAAATGGCCGGTAAAATCATGATCGAGGCGATCGGACCGGGGTGCTCTAATTGCAGGGATCTTTACCGGCGTGTTGGGAAGGTGGTCGCCGAACGGGGGATGGACGCCAGGGTGGCTCACGTCACGGACCTCAAGACGATCCTGCGATACATCCCCTTCACGCCGGTGCTGAAGGTGGACGGCCGGATCGTCCATCGGGGAAAGCGATTGCCCAAAAAGGACAAGCCGGGACGGTTCGCCGCCGCCGAAGGAGGAACGATTTTCCTCGATGAGATCGGCGACGCCTCTCCCGCCCTGCAGGTTAAGCTGCTCCGGGTCCTCGAGGATCAAACCTTCGTGCCCCTGGGCGGCGTTGCCCCCATCACGGTGGACGTCCGCGTCATCGCGGCCTCGAACAAGGATGTGTCCGCACTGGTGCAAAAAGGGGACTTTCGCGAGGATCTCTTCTACCGCCTCAATATCATCAAGATCGATCTCCTTTCTCTGTGCGAGCGCCGGGAGGACATCCCCCTGCTGGTGGAAAACTGCCTCAGCCGCTTCAACGCGCACAAGGGAAAACAGCTCTCCGGCGTCTCCGCCGATGTCCTGGCCCGCCTGATGAACTACCCCTTTCCGGGAAACATCCGGGAACCGGAGAACATCCTGGAGCACGCCTATGTCCTGTGCCGGGGAACCTTGATCGAAGAAAAGCACCTCCCCTACGATTTTCTCGAAAAGACGAACCGTGATTCCGGTCTGCCGGCTGTTTCGGACTCTCCTTTGGCCGCCTCGGAGAGAAACCTCATCCGGGAGACCCTGAAGGCGGAAGGCGGCAACCGGGTGAACACGGCCCGGCAACTCGGCGTCAGCCGCACCACCCTCTGGCGGAAGATCCGAAAACATGGCATCCGCCGGGGAATCCGGGATGGCCTGTTCATCACCCGGGTATCGGTCATTTTGAAGCACCATGAGAAAGAGATGCCATGGACAAGGCCCATCCCTTCTCAGGAGGGAGAAACATGCATGAGAACAGGAAAATAATCGAACAATTGCTTTCCGGAACCGGCGTCAGGGTCAACGGACCAGAGCCCTGGGACATCCAGGTGCGGGATGGGAGATTTTTCGGCCGCGTGTTGAAGGACGGGAGCCTCGGTCTCGGGGAATCGTATATGGATGGCTGGTGGGATTGTCTGCAGATCGACGAACTAATCTGTCGGCTTCTTAAGGGAAACCTGGAGGCGAAAATCAGAGGAAATCTCCGGACGCTTTTGTTTTACCTCTCCGCCCGGATCTTCAATCTTCAGTCGCCTCGCCGGGCGCCGATCATCGCCTGGAGGCACTATGACCTGGGGAATGATCTCTTCTTTTCCTTTTTAGACCCATACGACCAGTACAGTTGCGGCTACTTTCAGGGAACGGACGATCTGGCGGAAGCCCAGCGGAAAAAGCTCGACATCATCTGCCGGAAAATCGATTTGCAGCCGGACGATCATGTGTTGGATATCGGCTGCGGTTGGGGCGGTTTTGCCCGCTATGCCGCCGAGCGGTACGGCTGCACCGTAACGGCGGTCAACATCTCGGAAGAACAGATCCGTTTCGCACAGGAGTCCTGTAAAAATCTGCCGGTGAACGTGCGACAGGAGGATTACCGGCAGATCCGGGGGAGCTTCGACAAGATCGTGTCCGTCGGCATGTTTGAACATGTCGGGAAGAAAAACTACCGGGCGTTTATGAAGGTCGCCCACCGCTGCCTGAAAGAGGGAGGGATCTTTCTACTCCACACCATCGGCGGCAATGTCTCCCGGGTGAACCGCGATCCCTGGATCAACCGCTATATTTTCCCGAACGGGATGCTGCCCAGCATTGCCCAGATTGCAAAGGCCGCGGAGGATCGCTTCGTGGTAGAAGACATCCACAATCTGGCGCCGCACTATGAAAAAACCCTGTTGGCCTGGAATGACCGCTTTCAAAAAGCATGGGCAAACCTCACCGATAGGTATGACGGCGCTTTCAAGAGGATGTGGGAATACTATCTGCTATCCTGCGCCGGGGCCTTCCGCGCCCGGCATATTCAGGTCTGGCAGATCGTGATGACCAAACCAGGCGCTGTCCAGCCGCCGTGCCGGCTCGCATAGCCGGCGGTAGAACCCGGACCGGCCTTTTGCGGCTCGCGTTACACCGCTATGGCTCGTTGGCAATTACAATCGCTAAAAGATATAATTTTTCGTCACATTAAACCATGAAGGAGACTGTTATGATATTAACCGGATACACGAAGCAGGTTGGCCGGCCGGAATGCAATCCGAGCTCAGAATCGGTTTACTGCATTGCAACACTTAACGAGGACGTGGCCGAAGTATTGCCCTATCTGAATGCAGTATTGCATGGCACAGAGTATTTCCGCGACCCGCCGGAGGTGTTATTCCACCTGCAAGGAAGGCGCATCAAGGTGGGAGCGCGCGAGATAGCCGTTACCCCATTGGCAGATGAGGAAGAGGCGGACAGGGTGCTTAATTGGTGGAAAGACAAGGTCAACGAAGTCTGGGAAATGCGGGAAAGTATCGAGCCGTGCTACGAGGGAAAAGTAAAACCCAGGCTGATGGATATTCTCCGATTGCTGCCGAAGACCAACTGCAAGAAATGCGGCTACCCGACGTGCACGGTGTTTGCCTCCCAAGTGGTGGACGGCAAGTGCGGCCCCAAACACTGTCCGGAGCTGTCGGCTGAAAACCGTGGAAAGCTTTCCGCAGGTCTGGCCGGATTTCGCTTCGATTAAGAAGAAATCACCTCCCATCCTTGCCGGATGGCGGCCGGCCGGATGGCGGCCGGCCGGTTTGCTCGTCGAAGCACAAGGCAAAGCCGCTGCCAACCTGAAATAAGCCAGCCTTGCGATGATCCTTTGTCTTATCATTATTTTATGCAGCCGGTCCGGCGTCATCAGTTTCATAATCGAAACGTCTGCCTGAAACAGTTTCTCGATTATGCCTTTCTTTCGGAGCAAGTCATCCACGATATTCATTCCAATATGTTAATATCATGGTGATTATGAAAAAGATATTTGTTGGCACGGGGTGTGCAAATGCGACCGCAGAGCCGCACTTCTATCGTCTGTTTGATCAGCACAATGAAGGGCAGCAGGAGGTTCCCCGATGAAGGTGGCTATACCCATGTTCAAGGACAGGATTTCGCCCCTTTTTTCCACGGCGCCGGAGGCGCTCCTCGTCCAAACCGAGGGCGGCAGGGTCTGTGGGTCATGGAAGATCAACCTTGCCCGTCTCTCCCCGACGGAGAGACGGGTTAAGTTCCTTGGTCTGGGCATCGAGGCGCTATTCTGTGGCGGCATTGACGAGGCGACACGACGCTGGTTCTAAAGACAAGGCATTCACGTAGAAGACAACCGGATGGGCAACGCCATGGAAATCCTGGAACGCCATTTGTATGCATCATGCAGCGAGCGTCTAAATGAAACTTAGATTTTCACTCATTTCGAGGCGCATCTTCCTCAATACCCTTTTCGGGGGCTGGCTGGCCGCCTTCTGCTCCGGGACATTTTATGCCCTGACGAGATTCGCCTTTCCCACACTGGGGAAGGAACCCGATTTTGTCGTCCTGAACCGGAAGGATTTTGAGGATCTGGCGAACAACTCGGTCAAACCCTTTCCCTGGGGCGGGGTGGTGGGGCTCTACTTCAAAAAGATTGACGGCAGCATCATTGCCCTGAAGGGGGTCTGCACCCACATGGAATGCAACGTGGCATACAAACCCGCCTTTGTCTTCGAGCAGGCGCGGAGCAAGAAATTCGTCATGGAGCAGCCCCATATTCCGCCCAAGTACAAGCACCTGATCTCGATCGCCGTGGCCGCCGCCGTGGAGAGCCGGATGTGCGCCACCGTCTTTATGAAAGGGGCGGCCAAGGCGGGGGTCTCCAAGGAGGAAATCGCCGAGGCGATCATGGTCGCCCGGCAGGCGAGGGCCTCGACGATCTTCGCCACGGCCGTGGAGGGGTTCGAGGAACTGCTTAAATAACGATCCGCCGTCCGTCCGGTTTTTGAACCCTTGGGCGACGTTGGGGAAACTGATCGGGCGGCGGTGGGATCACGCAATGCGCCGCCTATGATGGGCGCTTTGCAATCATCCCGCTGGACCGACTCTGCGAACCGCTTGCGCATCATGCTCCTTTCCGGCGCCCTGGGCGGGGAAACCTTCCTCGTCCGGTTCCAGGTCGTTCACGACACCTATTGCCCCTTCTGTCTGGCCTTCGGTTCGTGCATCCTGATCCTGTTTGTCACGAACTGCACGAAGACGAACCGATATTTGACCCTGGGGGCATTTCTGGCCGGGATTGCCGCCTTTGCTTTCCTCTTCGAGGGTTCCGTTGTGCCGCTGTACCGGTGATTCCGCCGCTTAGATACGCTGTGAATGAACCTCCTTGCAGCAAACTGCCCGATCCGGTCTTCTGAGTGGATACTTTTAATCCGGTTGGATATCGAGCTGGATACCGCCACTGGATATAATATATCCATATGGCAATATATCGGAATATCTATTCCTACGCTTCAATCATAAATATGCATAGAATATCGATTGATTAGCATTGAAATGCTCTGTTGGCACGTCGCTTGCTATATAGCGTGTAAACAATTCTCTTGAAAGGAGACAAAACCATGAAGAAAGTGATAACCGTTGTAGCGGTGATCGCCCTGGCGGCGGTCGTGGCGTCCCCGGCGGTGGCCTACCGGGGGATGGGGGGAGGGTTTGACAGAGGACCGGGCGGCTATGCGATGATGGATCCGGCGCGCGGCCTCGACCTGACGGCCGAACAGACGGCGAAGATCAACGCCCTGCGCGAGGCGCACCTGAAAGAGAGCAAGCCCCTCCGGGACCAGATCTACGCCAAAAGCGGGGATCTGAGGCTTTTGTGGCTGGCCAAGACGCCGGATCAGGATAAGATCCTGGCCCTCCAGAAGGAGGTCCGAGGTCTCCGCGATCAGTTGACGGACAAAGCGACCAGCTACCGGCTTGAAGCGCGCAAGGTCCTGACGCCCGAACAGTTGGCGAAAGTGCAATCCTATGGGGTTGGTCGGAGAATGGCCCGAAGCGGCGGCGGTATGACGCGCATGGGTGGCGGGTACGGCATGCGGGGTGGGCACGCCCCCGGCTGGGGGATGCGTTAACTTCCTGACGAACGGACGCTACCGGCCGCATGAATCGGCGGGGGGCGTCCACTGAAAACGGGAAGGGTATGATGCTCTTCCCGTTCTTTTTACTCAAGAGGGATGCATCCGGCAGAGATTCCGATAACGGCGGCCAGTCCGCCGGGACATGGCGGGGCGATTCCCCAAGACGAGACAAACAAAAAGGAGGGCATGGACAGTGGCCTTGATTACAGCGAACCATATCAGCAAGACGTACCGGGTGGGGGAGGTGGAGGTTCAGGCCCTCCGGGGTGTCAGTTTCGAGATCGAACCCGCCTCGTTCGTCTCCTTTGTCGGCCCCTCCGGGAGCGGCAAGACGACCCTTTTGAACCTCATCGGCTGCCTGGACAAGCCGACTGAGGGGGCCCTGACGGTGGCCGGGGCGGACGTGGCCGCCCTGGAACGCAAGGCGAGCGCCGCCTTTCGGGGAAAAACCATCGGCTTCATCTTCCAGGACTTTAACCTCCTGCCGGTATTGACGGTCTATGAGAACATTGAATACCCGCTCCTAATGGTCCAGAAAGTCCCGCCGGCGGAGCGACAGCGGCGGGTGACCGCCCTGTTGGAGGCCGTGGGGATGTCGGATCAGCGGGACAAAAAGCCCGACCAGATCTCCGGGGGGCAGAAGCAGCGGGTGGCCGTCGCCCGGGCGCTGGTGACCAACCCCAAGCTGGTCCTGGCGGACGAACCGACCGCCAATCTGGACCATGGCACGGCATACATGGTGTTGAATCTGATGAAAAAGATGCGGGACGAATTCAAGACCACCTTTATCTTTTCCACCCACGATCAGAAGATCGTCGGCGAGGCGGAAACGATTTTCACGCTGGAAGATGGACGACTGAACGGCACAAAGAGCAGGGGAGGAAACGGCAATGGGTAATCTGTTTAAGATCGCAATACGAAATCTGCTCCGGTACAAAAGAAGGACACTCCTGACCGCCTCCCTGATCACCGTGGGCGTCGTCTTCGTCCTGGCCTTCGTCTCCGTGGCCGGCACCTTCAAGAACATGATGATCGGCCAGATCACAGACTCAATGATCGGCCACCTCCAGGTCCACAGGAGAGGCTTCGTCGCCTCCATCGAGACACTCCCTCTCAATCTCAACCTCAAAGGGGGCGCCATCGGTAAGCTGGAAAAGATCCTCAACGAGCAGACCGAGATCGAGGCTTACTCACCGCGGGTGAAATTCGGCGGCATGTTCAGCAATTTTACCGAGACCTCCAGCATCCGGCTGACGGCAATCGATCCGGAGAAAGAGTTCAAGACGGTGCCGCTCCTCCCCGAGCGGGTGAGCGACGGCAGCAAGGAACTCAAACCGGGTGGGATACTGATCCCGGAACTGCTGGCCCGGGGCATGAAGGTGAAGCCCGGAGACGCGGTGGTCATCGTGGCCACCAATGCGGATGGATCCGTCAACGGCAAGCAGTTTACCGTGACGGGCGTCATGGAGAGCGCTACCGGCCCCGGCGGCCGGGACGGCTATGTCCACCTGAACGACGCCCGGGAACTCCTGCGCATGGAGGGCCAGCAGGTGAGCGAATATGTCATCCGCCTCAAGAGCTTTGGAAATCTCGCGGCCTTTAGTGAAAAGCTCGACGGCCTGCTCGCCAAGGAGCTCAACCAGCAGGACAAACCCCTCTTCGAGCTCCACACCTGGGAGAAGCTCTCGCCCTTCTTCAACATCGCCCGGATGATCGATCTAATGACCTTTTTCATCAAGCTCATGTTGATCGCCATTGTCCTGATCAGCATCATGAACGTCATGATCATGGCCGTCTACGAGCGGATCCGTGAGATCGGGACCATCGCGGCCATCGGCACGCTGCCCGGCAAGATCCTGAGCATGTTCGTGATCGAGGGGTTCTGCATGGGGGTCGCCGGCGCCCTGATCGGCGATCTGGTAGGGATCGGCCTCGTCTGGATCCTCAATCTCTCCAAAATCAGCTACAACTTCGGCCAGCAGAAGGGGATCATCCTTCAGGCCGGCGTTTCCCCGGCCGATATCCTGATGATCTCGGCCACTGTCATTATCGTCTCGGTCATCGCCAGTCTCCAGCCCGCCTTCAAGGCGTCGCGCATGGAGCCGATCCAGGCGCTTAGGCATACTTAAGGAGGCTGTCATGCAAAATCTAAAGCGGATCATCGTCGTTTTATCGCTGTTCATTGCCCTGCCAGTTTATGCCTTGGACGGCACGGCGCTCTTGAAACAGGTGGACCGAAACCTCAGTCCGGATAACTATGAATCTTACCGAAAGCTTATAAACATCGAGCCCGACGGCAAGAAAAAGGAGTTCACTTTCTTTACCGTCAAGAAAGGGATCGACAAGGTGGCCTCTTTGTTTATCGCCCCGGCGAGCGAGAAGGGGCGGAGCACCCTGCGACTGGGCGACAACATGTGGCTCTACATTCCGAACGTCGGCAAGCCGATCCGGATCACGAGTCTCCAGTCCGTTGTGGGTGGCGTCTTCAACAATTCCGATATCCTCCAACTGGACTATGCCGCGGAATACGACGTGGAAAAGGTCGAGGAAAAGAGCAGCGAATACCTTTTGTATGTAAAGGCGAAAACCAAAACGGTGGCCTACGACCGGTTGAAGATATGGGCGGACAAGAAGAACGTCCTGCCGACGAAGATCGAATGCCTCACCGAGGCGAACATGCTGATCAAGACTCTCTATTTCAAGGACGTCAAGAGTTTCGGCGGCGGGATCACCCGCCCGGCGGTCATCGAGACGGACAGCCCCCTCTACAAAGACTTCAAGTCGGTCATGATCTTCGCCGGAATCAAGAAGCGGGA
Organism: Syntrophus sp. GWC2_56_31; assembly: GCA_001829875.1. Taxonomy (GTDB): domain Bacteria; phylum Desulfobacterota; class Syntrophia; order Syntrophales; family UBA5619; genus JAKAFS01. The sequence continues at coordinate 9,253 of MICN01000057.1, read as the reverse complement.
TTTCAAGGATGAGGTTTTCACCCTGACCTTCATGCCAAACATCGAATCGTTACGGTAGGCGCTTTTAGGGCAAAATTCTCTAATCCCGGTGGGTCAGACGGGGCGGCCGTTCGCCTGACTCCATGCCTGGGCGGCCATTTGCACCGGGTCCCAAGGGCTGGAAAGCGGCGGCGTGTACGCGAGATCGAGGTCGTTCAAGGCTTCCATGGTCATGCCGTTGTGGATCGCCGCAGCCACCGTGTCGATGCGCTTGGAAACCTCGGCGCCGTACGCGCCGATGATCTGGGCGCCCAACAGTTTGCCTGTTTTCTTATCGCCGGTGATCCGAATTCTCATTTTCTTCGCGTGTGGGTAATAGGCCTTGTGATCCCACGTTTCGACATCCACCGACAAGGGGGAAAACCCTTCCTTCAGCGCTTCATCGTCCTTTAGTCCGGTCCGTGCGGCCACCCGATTGAAAATCTTGACGGACTGGGTTCCCAGCGTGCCGGAATATTCCCGGTTTCCCCCGACTGTGTTTTCACCGGCGATGCGGCCCTGCTTATGGGCGGTGGTGCCCAGGGGAAGATAGGTGTTTTTCCCGAGCAGCCGGTGATAGGTCTCCGCGCAATCGCCGGCTGCGTAAATATGCGGGATATTGGTTTCCATGCGACGGTTGACGCAAATGGCGCCTTTGACACCGGTTTCGATGCCGGCGGATCGGGCCAGATCGGATTCCGGCCGGCTGCCGACCGCCACCAGCACCATGTCTGCGGTAATGATATCGGCTGCGACCGAGCGCACCGAAAGCCTGTTTCCAGCGGGTTCGATCCGCTCTACGGCAAAGCCGTTGAAAACCTGAACGCCTTGCTGCTCCAATTCGGTCCGTACGATGCCGCCCAGCGCCGGATCAAAGGTTGTAAGAACGGAAGGCAAGAATTCGACCACGGATACGGAAAGCCCTCGACGGATCATGGCGTCGGCCATTTCCATGCCGATATAGCCCGCGCCGATGATGACGATGGATTTCGGACGGCGCGAGGCGAGGTATTCCTGAAAGGCAAAACTGTCCGCCACCCATCTGAGAAAAAAGACCCCCGGAAGATCGATGCCGGGAAGATTCGGCACAAGCGAGACGCCTCCGATGCCGATCACCAGTCTGTCGTAGGGAAAAGTCTTGCTTCGGCCTTCCGCATCGGCGGCCAGAACCTCTTTCCGATCCGGGATGATCGCCGTGGCGCGATGATCGGGAAAGAGTCGGATGCCTTGCTTTTCGATTTCATCGGCGGTGCGATGGGCCAGGGTCTTCCAGTCGGTGACCTCGCCGCTTAGGTAAAACGGAAGCCCGCAAATGCTGAAATTGGGATACCGGTCCGCCAGAATCATGGCGACCTCCGTGTTGGGTGACAGTTCCCTGGCGCGAAGGCTTGCGCTGATTCCGGCATCGCTGCCGCCAATGACCACCAGCTTATTTTTTATCATGATGCACCTCGCAGAGACCAAAGAGTTAAATATCCAGATAGATATTGAGGTAGAGTATATCATCATTTTGGGACGATTTCTAACACCGCCTGAGAAGATTATCCGCTGAAAAGTCAGGAAAGATTATCTTGACAAGGGACGTTTGCGATTATATAGCCAGAAGGTAATATGGAGGCTGCCGCTAAAGCGCTTTCGCGATCACGACCGAAAGGGCAGATGGACATGACCAGGGCCGGCGGATCCTGCCGGTCGATACCGCCACGAGCTGAAAGGACATTTCATGAAGAAAAAAAGGAAGATGACCATTCTGATTTTAACGGCGGCGATCGCCATCGGCGGTGGCGCGACCTATCTGTTCACGATCGGACCCCTCGCAAAGCCCGTGCTCGCCGTGGTGAACGGCGAGAATATCCCGGTCGCCCGCTTCCAGGAGGAACTGGGCAAGACCGATCCCGCCGCCCGGGATCTCGTTAAGGAGAATCCCGGCAAACTACTGGATGTGATTATCAATCGAACCCTGCTCCTGCAGCAGGCCAAAAAAGAGGGAACCTCGATTCCCAAAGGAGGAAGCGCAACACCGCCGGCCGCGGGAGGAGACGCGGAGACCGAAACAATCATGATTTTCCTTGACAAAAAAATGGCCGCCTTGCCACCGGTTACGACTGAGGAGATCGACCGGATCTATGAGGTCTACAAAGATCAGATGGGCGGACGCAAGAAAGAGGAAACGGCAACCATGATCAAGCAGATGATCGAACAGCAGCGCCAAAGCGAAGAGGGGGGAAAGCTGATCGCCGATCTGCGCAAGAACGCCAAGATCGATGTCAACCAGAATGAACTTCGGAAATTGGCTGTGGTTACACCCGGGCTGGAAACCCAATCGGAGGCCGACTTCCGCAAGGCATTGTCCGGCGGCAAGCCCATGGTGGTCGATTTCGGCTCCAATAGCTGCATCCCCTGCCGCCAGCTTCGCCCCGTCCTGCAGACAATCCGCAAAGACTACGCGGGAAAGCTGGAGGTGCTGATTATCGACATCCGGAACAACCAGAAACTGGCCGCTGAGTATCAAATCCAGATGATTCCCACTGTGGTCTTTTTCGACCCTGCGGGAAAAGAGGTTTTCCGTCATCAGGGTTTCATGAGCGAAGAGAAGGTCAAAGATCAACTCACGAAGATGAGGGTTGTCTGAGGCTTTTTGAAATTTTCCCTTGACAAGGGCTCCAGCTGTCACTATATTCCTTTCAAGAAATATGGAGGATGATGCCATGAAGGAATTCATCAAGGTCATGAAGGCGCTGTCCGATCCTAACCGGGTGAAGCTTCTGAAGCTGCTTCAGAAGCGGGAGATGTGCGTCTGCGAGATTCAGGCCGCGCTCGGGATCGCCCAGCCCACCGTCTCAAAGCATCTGAAGTGCTTGGAGAATGCGGGCCTGGTAAAGCGGAAAAAGGAAGGCCTCTGGGTGAATTATTCCCTGAGCGACGGCAGCCGCAGCCCCTATGCGGCGTCCCTCCTGGGAAACCTGAGACACTGGCTGGAGGACGACCCAGAGATCCGGGGCCTGTTCGACAGGAGCCAAGGCCTCCGGCGGGAGGATCTCTGCCGCCCCCGTGAGTGACTCTCCATAAGTAAAGGAAAATTCGTATCATGAAAGAAAGAACAAAACTGCTGATCATCGCGGCCGGTTTTTGGGCCGCGTACTACATTCCCTGGGACCACGAGGTGATCCGCCGGTCGGGCCTGGAGGCCTTTATGATGCTCCAGGAATACGCGCAGCAGCACGTTCTCACCTGCCTGATCCCCGCCTTTTTCATCGCCGGGGCCATAGCCGTCTTCGTTTCGCAGGCCTCGGTCCTGAAGTATTTCGGCGCTAAGGCAAACAAATTTCTCTCCTATTCGGTGGCCTCGGTCTCGGGAACGGTTCTGGCCGTGTGCTCCTGTACGGTCCTGCCGCTCTTCGCGGGGATCTACATGCGGGGCGCGGGGATCGGACCCGCCACGGCCTTTCTCTACTCGGGACCGGCGATCAACGTCCTGGCCATCGTCCTCACGGCCAAGGTCTTGGGCTGGGAGCTCGGTCTTGCCCGTGCGGTCGGCGCGGTGATCTTTTCCATCGTCACCGGCCTGCTCATGGCGTTTATCTTCCGAAAAGACGACGCCAACCGGACCGCCGGACAGATCTATCTTCCCGACGAGGACGGTAAGACACGTAAACTCTGGCAGGACGCCGTTTACATGCTGACGATGGTTCTGATCCTCGTGTTTGCCGCCTTCGCAAAACCTTCGGCCGACGACGCGGCCCTCTGGAAAATACTCTTTGCCTCCAAGTGGTACGTGACCGTGGCGCTGCTGATCGTTCTGGCCGTCATGCTGAAATCCTGGTTCGTAAAGGACGAACTGACGTCCTGGGTCCAGGCGAGTTGGGGCTTTATGAAACAGATTTTCCCACTCTTGCTGGCCGGTGTCCTCGTGGCTGGGTTTCTCCTGGGGCGTCCGGGGCATGAAGCGCTAATCCCGGAACATTATATTGTCAGCCTGGTGGGCGGGAACTCTCTCCGGGCTAACCTCTTTGCCTCGGTTTCGGGGGCGCTCATGTACTTTGCGACGCTGACAGAAGTCCCGATCCTCCAGGGGCTGATCGGTTCCGGGATGGGAAAGGGACCGGCCCTGGCGCTCTTACTTGCCGGTCCGGCGCTCTCGCTTCCCAGCATGTTGACGCTGACGGGAATCATGGGTCTGAAAAAGACCCTGACCTACTGCGCCATCGTCGTGGTGCTTTCAACAACAGCCGGGATGGCCTACGGATGGCTCTTTGCCTAAGGAGAAGCCTTAGAAGGTTTCATCATTTCAGAAAAGGAGATAAAGTTATGGAAATCAAGATTATGGGACCCGGATGCGTGAATTGCCAAAAGGTGGAGGCGCTGGTCCGTGAAGCCGTTGCCGAGGCGGGCGTCGCAGCGGACATCGAAAAGGTGAGCGACATCATGAAAATCGCCAAATACGGCGTCTTCGGCACGCCGGCGGTGGTCGTGGACGGCAAGGTCAAATCCGTCGGAAAGATCCCCAAGAAGGAAGAGATCCTGGCTTGGCTCGGCGCAGGTGCGCATTAACCGGACGGAGATGAGAAAAAAGGAAAAGAGACCCGGAGGAATTGAATCATGGCGGATAAAATTATCATTTATGGAACAGACACCTGACCCTTCTGTATCCAGGCTCGGGCAGCCTATGGAGACAGGGCCGTTTACATCAACGTGGATCAATATCCGGAGAAACTGAAGGAAATGCTTGTTCTGACGGGAGGCAGGCAGCAGGTGCCTGTGATTGTGGACGGCGAAAAGGTGGCGATCGGGTTCGTCGGGGAGGTTTCCCTGCGGGGCGGCATTCCACTTTTCGGGGGGACCTGACCGGTGAAATAGGACTCACGTTGAGAGACCCCGACCTCAAACACAATCAGGAAGTATTCGTTGAAGTCACGGGAAAGGCAGGCGGCACGCTTCCAAGCGCTGAGCGCCACTCTGCAAGGACGAAATAACACAATGACCTATTACGCGAAAGAAAATGGAGGGCTCTATGCCGGATAGTATCGTTAAAAGATTGTCTTTTTTGGATCGCTACCTGACACTCTGGATCTTCCTGGCGATGGCGGCGGGTGTATTGCTGGGTTATTACGCCCCCGGTGTCGGCGACTGGATCGGCTCCCTTCGACCGGAAGGAACGCAGACGAGCATCCCGATTGCCGCCGGACTGATTCTGATGATGTACCCCCCCCTCGCCAAAGTGAAGTACGAGGAACTGGGCGATGTCTTCCGGAACTTCAAGGTGCTGGGACTGAGCTTGGTTCAAAACTGGATCATCGGGCCGATTCTGATGTTCGTCCTGGCAGTCCTTTTCCTGCATAATCAGCCGGAGTTCATGGTCGGGCTCATCATGATCGGTCTCGCCCGCTGCATTGCGATGGTCATCGTCTGGAACGATCTGGCCCAGGGCGATTGCGAGTATTGTGCCGGACTGGTCGCCTTCAACGCGATCTTTCAGGTACTCTTCTACAGCGTTTACGCCTGGCTGTTCATCACCATCCTGCCGCCTCTGATTGGCCTATCCGGCGCCGTGGTCAACATCACGATCGGCCAGATCGCCGAGAGCGTCTTCATATATCTGGGCATCCCGTTTCTTGCAGGGATGATCACCCGTTTCGTACTCGTCAAGCTGCGTGGGAAGACCTGGTACCACGAAAAGTTCATCCCCCGGATCTCCCCGATCACCCTTGTGGCGCTTCTCTTTACGATTATCGTGATGTTTTCGATGCAAGGTAGGAAAATCATCGAAAAGCCCGGCGACGTTCTGCTGATTGCTGTGCCGCTGCTGATTTACTTCATCGTGATGTTTTTGGTGAGCTTCTGGATGAGCGCGAAAGCGGGCGCAGATTACGGCAAGTCGGCCACCCTCTCCTTCACAGCGGCCAGCAACAATTTTGAACTGGCGATTGCGGTGGCCGTCGGCGTTTTCGGGATCAACCACGGGGCGGCGTTCGCGGCGGTGATCGGCCCGCTGGTGGAGGTTCCGGTATTGATCAGCCTGGTCAACGTGGCGTTGAAGTTCAAAAGGAAGTATTTTCCTGTAGTAAAGGAATCCATGAAATCATCCACCGCATCCAAGTAAATCGGTGTGGTTGAAAACGATATGAAGCATGAGGAACATTTCGATGAAGATGCGTTATTTTACGGTTATTACCGGCATGATCTGTCTTTCGGTCCTGCTGATGTTTAAACTGACTGAGGATGTCTTCGCCGCAGCGGCTGATGTCCCGGTCAAAGGGATGGTCACGATGGTCGACCTAGGCGCTGGCGAATGTATCCCTTGCAAGATGATGGCGCCGATTTTGATAAAACTGGAAAAACAGTATGCCGGGAAAGCGGCAGTAGTTTTTCTCGATGTCTGGAAGGACCGGGCGCCAGCCAAACGCTTCGGCATTCGAGCCATCCCCACGCAGATCTTCTTCGACAAAGACGGCAAGGAGGTCTACCGGCACGAGGGGTTTCTGAGCGGGGAAGAGATCATCCGCCGGTTCAAGGATATGGGCGTAAAATAGAAGGGGCAACATGCCGACGCAATTATTTCTTACTATCAACAATTGGATCACCGGCGCGACCTACTTGGCAGCGCTGGGCTGTTTTTTATGGGGCATGGTCAGCGTCCTGTTCAGTCCTTGCCATCTGGCCTCCATCCCGCTGGTCGTGGCCTATGTGGCGGGACAGGAGCAGGTGCTCAAGCCGCGGCAGGCCGCCCAATATGCCGTCCTTTTTACCGCGGGATTGTTCATCACGATCGCCATCATCGGCATTGTCTGCGCGCTCCTTGGTCGGATGCTGGGGGATGTGGGAAGCTACTGGCAGATCGTTGTCGGCCTGGTTCTGATCTGGGTCGCCCTGGGGATGCTCGGTGTGGAGAAGTGCACCCTCTCCGGCAGCCGGCTGCACCGGCTCAACGTCAACGGCCTTGGCGGGGCATTCCTTCTGGGGTTGGCCTACGGGGTCCTCTCCGGTTCTTGCACCTTCGGCTTCATCGCCCCGATCTTGGCGATCATCACGGTCCAGCAAAAGGTTTTGACCGGTGTGCTCCTGATCCTCCTCTTCGCCCTGGGCCACTGCCTCCCCATCATGATCGCCGGCAGCTCGACCGCTGTGGTCCGACGCCTGACGGAGAGCGAAACATGGATCGAATCGGGGGGCTGGTTCCGAAAGAGCGCGGGGATGGTCATCGGCCTGCTGGGGATCTATTTCATCGGCAGTCCCTTCTTCATCGGAGGCTGATATTCGTCCGGCAGGCGGTGAATTCCCTGATGGACGCCGTTCCCGAATTTATCTTTCTCCTCCGGGTACATGTATCAGAACACGAGCAGCGAAACAGCGATGGTCCCCAGGATCAGCCATACGACATCCTTTTTCCAGACCAGCAGGTAGAGAACCGAAACACCGAAGACGCTCCAGGTCTGCCAACTGACTAAGGATTGGACGCCAAATTGCAGCACATCGGAGAGTAGAAGGCCGATAAAGCCGGACAGAAACCCTTTTATGGTCACCTTGACGATCTTGAGTTCTTTGATCTTCGCATGAGCCCGGCTGACAAGCATCATGAGCGCAAGGGAGGGGCAAAAAATACCGACTGTGGACACGACGTCGCCTATGATTCCCTTCACCTTGTAACCGATAAACGTGGCCCCCGGTAAAATCTGAGCCAGACTCAAGGCATTCAAGAATTCCTCCTCGGAAATCCACTTTTTTTCATGAACGATGACTCTCTTCATCGATGCCAGAATGGCCGGTCCGCCATATCCGACAGTACCAATGTATAAAGCCGCCTTCAGCATTTCCAACAAAGTCGGCGTTTTCATTATCCTCTTCAGTATATTCCCCGCGATCGCAGGCCCACGTAGGCCGCCGCCCGCATGGTCGTCACCGCCGGGATCAAGCGTGGGACACACGTCTGGCCTGGAACCTTTATATTTTATTGATCTTGAAATCTCTGTCTTTTAAATACCACTCCATGAAATACCCGACGGCGATAAACAACGGCAGCGACACCAGCGTTCTGGCCAGGGTGAACTGGATGCCCAGATAGCCGATTTCCATCCCCAGCATAGGAATCTTTAAAGAAGAAAACGCCCCCAGGTAAATAAAGATGTTCTTAATGCTGGCGCCTTTCTTATAGAGAATATAAGCGACGGGGAATGCCCCATACAAAGGACCCGCTTGCAGCATGGCCAAAACGATAACGATCAGGATCCCCTTTATCCCCGATTCCTGGCCGATGTGCTTTTCCACCTGTTCCTTGGGAAACCAGACATCGAACAAGCCGACAATGATGAATAAAAATGGGATAAAAGTGACCATTTCAATAAAGAATTGGGTGAAATTTCCGAAAACTTCCTTCCCGGGATTAAAGCCAAAAACAAAAGAAGCAAGTGTGACGGCCAGGAAACCGAAAAGCCAAAGGTACTGTTTTTTCCTCCGGAGAAAATTTATCATAAAATAAACCCCACGAATGTGCCGATCACGATAGCGGTGATGAAATTCAAGACATTCCGCAATATGGCGACCTTCCTGCCGAAATAAGCGATTTCCAAAGGTAAGGTCACTACCCCAACCATCATCAAAGTCGTCATAAATGTAGCCACGATGGCGTAAGACGCCCCTTCTTTGATTAAAACAGAGGCAATCGGATAGGAAATAAATCCGGGGATCAATGTTATTGAGCCGACGATGGCCGCGATCATCTGCCCGCCCCAACCGGATCCGGGACCTAAATACTTTACGATCAGGGAGGGGGGCACAACGTACAATGCCAGGCTGACCAAAATCAGGATGTTCAAGAAGGGGATGGCAATATTCTGGAACATTTTCCATCCCTTTTTCAGGCCCATCACCGTCTTCTTCCGGTCCAACAAAAGAGAGAGCAAAGTCAGCACAATGGAAACGATGATAAAAATAAACGCATTGTTGATCATAATGACCTCAAGTTGATGGGGGTCTGTTCCGACGAAAGACCTGAAATGATTGTTGACTCTACTTCTTTTCCGGTGCGTCCCCGCAGCAGGGATGTTCCTGATCCCCATGGCATTCCTTGATCTGCTCAAGAGTGCACTCTTCGGGTTTGCTTTTCAACTTCTCGGGTTGTTCACATTTACAGTCGCACATTTTCTCTTCCTCCTTTCGACATTCGATTTTGCTATTCAGTTTTTTGATGCAAACTCCTTCAAGACAGGGCTCCAGGCGGGTCAAGTCTCCAAGGAGTTCG
>MICN01000056.1 GCA_001829875.1 Syntrophus sp. GWC2_56_31 | reverse complement strand
GCCAGGGAGCGGATCGCTTCCCGATCCACCGCATCTATCCGTGCGATGACCTCCTCCGGCGTCACCTGCCTTCCGAAACAGATCTCGTTCCTGGCAAGGCCCGTCATCCGATTGTCGGTGCTTTCCATGCCGAGAAGATAATTTCCCTTGATCAGCTCTTTGGCCGACCGCAGCTCCGTTTCTGAGAGGAGCTCGGACGAGAACCGCTTCATGCCCTCCCGCACAAGCCCCAACACCTCGCGGACCTTTTCACTGCCGGTTCCGACATAGACCCCGAACAGCCCGGTATCCATGTAAGCGGTAAGATAGGAATAGATCGCATAGGCGAGGCCCCTCTTTTCCCGGATCTCCTGGAACAGCCAGGAACTCATGCTCCCCCCGAGGACGGCATTGAGAAGAAATCCCGCGTGCCGCTCGGGGCTTACCGCCGAGGGCGCCGGAGCCCCGATAATGAGGTGCACCTGTTCGAGGTCCTTCCTGAGGACATACTTTCCCGGCCTGGCTTCGGGGGCGATTTCCGGTCCGCCGGCGGATGAACCGTCGATCGATCCGAAGGACCGGAGAATCAGTTCTATGAATGCATTGTGCTTGAGATGCCCCGCGGCGGCAATCACGAGACGATTTCCCCGGTAGCGGGTCTGAAAGAAAGCGAGCAGGTCGTCGCGACCGAAGGCCGCGACTCCCTCCTTTGTCCCGAGAACGGGAAGTCCGAGGGGATGGTCCTTCCAGAACATCCCCTCGAAAAAATCATGGATAAGATCGTCGGGGGTATCTTCGACCATCCGGATCTCCTGGAGAATGACCGATCTCTCCCGGCCGATCTCGGTCTCGTCGAAACGGGACCCGGTGAAGATATCGGCCAGCAGATCGACGGCCAGCTCTAAGTGGTAATCCGGGATCTTGATGTAAAAAGAAGTCTGTTCCTTGCCCGTAGCGGCGTTCATCACGCCGCCGACGGAATCGATGGCGGAGGCGATATCAAAGGCGGACCGCCGCTCGGTCCCTTTGAACAGCATATGCTCGATGAAATGGGCAGCCCCGTTGCTCAGGCTATTTTCATGCCGGGAACCGCCTTCCACCCAGGCGCCGATGGAGACCGACCGGACATGGTCGATCTCCTCGGTGACGACGCGGATGCCGTTGTCGAGGATGGTCTTATTAGAGACCATTGGCTCCCAGCGCTTCTTTCCGGCTCAGGCGGATCTTTCCCTGCTTGTCCATCTCCAGCACCTTCACCATCACCTCGTCCCCCTCCTTGAGAATGTCGGTGACCTTATTCACCCGCTCCTTGGCGAGCTGCGAGATGTGCAGAAGCCCTTCCGTACCCGGGAGGATCTCGACGAAGGCGCCGAAATCGACGATCTTCTTGACTGTGCCCTTATAGATCTTCCCGACCTCGGCCTCCTCGGTCAGCCATTTCACCATGGCCACGGCCCGGGCGGCGGCGTCGGCGTCGCTGGAGGCGATGGTCACCGTGCCGTCATCCTCCACATTGATCTCGACACCCGTCTCCGCCACAATCTGGCGGATGTTCTTGCCGCCGGAACCGATCACGTCGCGCACCTTCTCCGGCCTTACCTTGACCGTGGTGATCCGCGGGGCATAGATAGAGATGTCCGCACGAGGCTGGGTTATGGTCTCGCGGAGCTTGCCGATGATGAAGAGCCGCCCCTCGCGGGCCTGGTTCAGGGCCTTCTTCAGGATGTCCCCGGTGAGGTTGTCGATCTTGATATCCATCTGCATGGAGGTCACGCCCTTTTCGGTCCCGCAGACCTTGAAATCCATGTCGCCGGCGTGGTCTTCGTCGCCGAGGATGTCAGAGAGGATGACCACCTGGTCGCCCTCTTTCAGGAGTCCCATGGCAATCCCGGCGACGGTATCCCGGATCGGCACCCCGGCATCCATCAGGGAGAGGCATCCGCCGCAAACGGTGGCCATCGAAGAGGAGCCGTTGGATGACAGAATGTCGGAGACGACGCGGATGGTGTAAGGAAATGCCTCCTTGGGCGGCAAAACCGGAAGGAGCGCCCGTCTCGACAGGCCGCCGTGGCCGATCTCGCGCCTGCCCGGGCTCCGGAGGGGTTTGGCCTCGCCGACCGAGAAGGGCGGGAAATTGTAGTGGAGGAGGAAGGATCGCCTTTCTTCGCCGGCGATATAATCCATCCGCTGCTCGTCATGGGAGGTCCCCAGGGTGACGGTCACCAGGGCCTGCGTCTCGCCCCGGTTGAACAGGGCCGACCCGTGCGCCCGGGGAAGCAGCCCGATCTCGGAGCTGATCGGACGGATTTCCGTATGGGAACGGCCGTCGATCCTTCTGTTTTCATTCAGGATCATCTCCCGAAGGATGCGCCTCTCCCGCGACTCGATGATCTCGAGCACCTTGGGCTTGAGGGAAGGGTTTTCGGCTGTGAGCGCCTGGACGGCGCTTTTCCTGACCTGATCGAGATGCGCATACCGCTCCATCTTACGGGCTATGCTGTAACCTTCTTTGAGCCCCTGCAGGACCGCATCCGACACCTTTGCGACGAGGGCCTCGTCGACGACCGGAACGACCACGGCCCGCTTGGCCTTGCCCGTCTCCCGACGCATCGTGTCCTGGAGGTCGATCACCGGCCGCATCGCATCGAGACCGAAGGCGATCGCATCGACGATCACCTCCTCGCTGGACTCATTCGATCCGCCCTCCATCATGACGAGGTTGACATCGTAGGCCCTCCCCTCGGTACCGGGAGTGATCTTCCTTCCCACCAGGAAGAGATTGAGTTCGCTTTTCTCCTGAAGCTCCGTCGAGGGGTTGCAGATAAAGGCGCCGTCCACGCGACCGACCCGGACCCCGGCAATCGGTCCCTTGAAAGGAATGTCCGAGATCTCGAGCGCCGCCGACGCGGCCAGCATTGCCGTCACATCGGAGTCGTTTTCGCTGTCTACGGAAAGGACCGCCGCCATGATCTGGGTTTCGTGGAAATAATTCTTCGGAAACAAAGGGCGCAGCGAGCGGTCGATGATCCTTGAGGTCAGGATCTCTTTTTCGTTGAGACGCCCCTCCCTCTTGAAGAAGCCGCCGGGGATCTTTCCGGCGGCGAAGGTCATTTCCTGATAGTCAACGGTCAGGGGAAGAAAATCGACTCCTTCCCTGATCGTTTTTAATGAAACGGCGGTCACCAGGACCACCGTGTCCCCATATGTCGCCAGGACCGCGCCGTCCGCCTGCCCTGCAACATAATCCGTCTTGAGGGAGATCGTTCTCCCCGCAAAATCCGCACTGAATAATTTACTCATATTTACCTCACCATATTGAATTGATGGTGCGGGCCACAGAAGGAGTAGGCAGTAGGCAGTAGGGAGCAGACATGCTAAAGGCCTGCTTCTTACTCCTTACTTCCTACTCCGCATCGATACCCTGCACCCTTGACCCAGGTTACTTCCTGAGACCGAGACGCCCAATCACGCTTCTGTATCGTTCCACGTCTTTATTCTTCACATAATCCAGGAGCCTGCGCCGCTGGCTGACCAGCTTCAGAAGCCCGCGCCGGGAATGATGATCCTTCTTGTGGGTCTTGAAGTGTTCCGTCAAATACTCGATCCTGGCGCTGAGCAAGGCAATCTGGACCTCCGGGGATCCCGTATCCGCTTCGTGTAAACGATAACCTTCGATGATTCCTTTTCGCTTTCCTACATCTAACACTGTTCTTCTCCTCCCCTATATCAATCGTTGAATACCCGTAAGATACTTACGGCCTGTTTCCGGCCTTGGGCTGAGGCCAGTTCGCCCGATGCGCAGAGCATACGGGCCAGAGCCACCAAGTGTCTACCGCCCAGTGTAAATTTTACCACATCTCCCGCGGCAAGGAAAGGAATATGATGGCGCATCAACACTTCGCCATCCGGCTGATATCCGTTCCGCAATCTCTCCGCCAGCGGCAGGGCCACATCGATGGCGGCAAGCCCCGGCAGGACTTCCGCCAGCGGCGTCAGGTGTGCGGTGAAGAGCGCCCGCTTTTCCTCTATGTTGATGTCCTCCATCGCCAGGGCCATCTCCTCGCGAAAAAAGCCGCTGCGCGTCCGGCGCAGGGCCGACATACACCCCCCGCAACCGAGTATCTCCCCCGCTTCGGCACAGAGGGATCGGATGTAGGTCCCCTTGGAACAGGAAACTGTAATATCCACCTCGGGAGGACGGAACGCTTCGAGCCGTATACTGAAAACCTCCACCTCCCGCGGCAGTTGCTCAACCGCGATCCCTCGACGCGTCCAGTGGTAGAGCGGTCTCCCCCGGAACTTCACCGCCGAATACAAGGGGGGAGTCTGCTCGCGCCTCCCTGAAAGACTCTGCAGGGCCTCCTCTACCTGCTCCCGGGTCACGCTGGGTTCCTCCCGGGTAATGACCTTTCCTTCGGTATCGAGGGTGTCGGTCCTGACCCCCAGCAGGAGGGTAGCCCGGTAATCCTTGGTATCGAGCGCCAGGAACTGCACGAGCTTCGTCGCCTCGTTGATGCAGACGGGAAGGACGCCGGTCGCCAGAGGATCCAGCGTTCCGGTATGGCCCGCCTTTTTGATCCCGAGCACCCGCCTGACCTCCTCCACGACCGCACGGGATGTCCATCCCGCCGGCTTGTCGATGACAATGATCCCATTCATCATTCCCAGGATGCCCTGATCGCTTCGAGCAACCGCCGACGGATATCATCGATTTTCCCCTCCATCCGGCAGCCGGCGGCATTGATATGCCCTCCCCCGCCAAAAACGCGGGCGATGCGCTCCACATCGACGTTTCCCTTGGAACGCAAGCTCAGTTTGAAACCCCCGTCCGGCAGCTCGGCATAGAGGATGGAAATATCGACCCCCCGGATGGTCCGGGGCATATCGGCAAAGCCTTCCGTATGCTCGGGCAGCGCCCTTACAGCGGCAAGGGCCTTCTGTGTCACAGTGAGCGATCCGACCCGACCTCCTTCATCGATGGTCAGTGTGGGAAGAACGGCAGTCAAAAGGTGGATCCTGGCCGGTGCGTTCGTCTCATACACATTTTCCGAGATCCATTGGGGATCGGCGCCGTGGGCCACCAGGTCCGCCGCAGCCAGGAGGGTGCCTCTGCCGGTGTTTCCGTAACGGAATCCTCCTGTATCGGTCAGGATGGCGGTGTAGAGGCAGGTCGCGATCTCCCTGGACGGCGCGATCCCCAAATGCGCCAAGAGCCTGCAGACCAGCTCCCCGGTGGAGCTTGCCCGCGGATCGATCAATCGTGTCTTGAAGAAACCCCCGTTGGAGAAGTGGTGATCGATATTGATCAGGCAGGGGATGGCGGCAATCTTTGCAGCCTCTCTTCCCACACGCTCCAGTTCGCTGCAATCGAGGATGAAGGCGGCATCGAAGGATTCGACGGGCGGGAGTTCGCTGGTAATCCGGTCGCTCTCCGGGAAAAACCTGTAATTTTCAGGTGTCGGGTCCTGATTGTAGATAGTTGCTTCTTTACCCATTTGCCGGAGCATATGGTAGAGGGCCAACTCCGAACCAAGGGCGTCGCCGTCGAGCCTCTCGTGTGCCGTGATCAGAAAAGAACGCCGCTGGTCGATCAATTCGCTAATCCGGTTGAGCATTGTTCTCCTTTTCACGATGGATTTCCATGAGCAGACTTTCGATGCGGTTTCCGTATGCAAAGGAGGGATCATAGGTAAAAAGGAGTTCGGGCACATGGCGGAGCTGCAGCCTGCGACTCAGTTCTCTCCTCAGGAAGCCTGCCGCCTTTCCGAGACCCGTCAAAACCACCGTGCTGCACGTGTCTTTTCCCATTTCGACGAAAAAAATCCGTGCCGTCCGCAGATCGTCGGTAACCTTCACACCGGTAATCGTTACCGAACCGATCCGCGGGTCCTTGATTGTTTTTAGCAGCAGATCCGCGATCTCCATCTTGATGAGATCCGCAACACGATCCGCCCTTTTAAAGCTACTCATCCCGTTACCTGAAAAAATTCATCCATTTAACCGTCATACTTGCCTTCTTCGAATTCGATCTCCGGACCATCCAAGAGATCGGCGAAGCTTACGATCTCTATCCGACTCCGCACGACTTGTGCGACTTCAAGCTGATCGATGAATCTCAGGATATGATCCAGCTTGGCGTTGATATATGGCTTGTCGTTGCCCACGGTACAAAAGCCTATTCTGGCCTGTCTCCAGTGGTCGTTGTCGCCGACCTCGGCGATGGAGACGTTGAACGTGTTCTGCGTCCGCCGGATGATCCGGCTCAGTACGCTGCGTTTTTCCTTCAGGGACCCGCACCCGGGAATCCGAAGATCGATGACACCCGTTCCAACGACCA
>MICN01000055.1 GCA_001829875.1 Syntrophus sp. GWC2_56_31 | reverse complement strand
GCCCAGGTCTATGTCCTGACCAAGGAAGAAGGCGGCAGGCATACACCCTTCTTCAATGGTTATCGTCCGCAGTTCTATTTCCGTACCACGGATGTGACGGGAGTGGCCAACCTGCCGGAAGGCGTAGAGATGGTCATGCCCGGTGACAACGTGGAGTTGGAAGTCACCTTGATCACTCCGATCGCCATGGAAGAACAGCTCCGATTCGCCATCCGTGAAGGGGGCAGGACGGTTGGCGCCGGCGTGGTCAGCAAGATTATTGAATAGATTGCGATAAAAACAGGTTAAAGGAAACCATGAAAGATCAGAAAATAAGGATTCGACTGAAAGCGTACGACTATAAGTTGCTGGACCGTTCGGTGGAAGATATCGTAGAGACCGCAAAGCGGACCGGCGCCAGAGTCGCCGGTCCGATCCCCTTGCCGACCGAAATCAACAAGTACTGTGTCAATCGATCGCCGCACGTGGACAAGAAGTCGAGGGAGCAGTTCGAGATTCGAACGCATAAAAGGCTGATCGATATTGTTGAGCCGACCCAAGCAACTGTGGATGCCCTTATGAAACTCGATCTTTCCGCGGGTGTGGATGTGGAAATCAAACTCTAAAAGAGAAAGATGATGACAAAAGGACTGATCGGTAAAAAATTGGGGATGACCCAGGTATTTTCTGACGATGGGATTTCCGTCCCCGTGACCGTCGTAGAGGTGGAGCCTTCAGTGGTCATTCAAAAGAAGACCAAAGAAACGGACGGTTATGAAGCCATGCAGCTTGGTTATGGGCGTGTCAAGCAGAAAAGCGTGACCAAGGCGCTTCAGGGGCATTTCAGGAAGGCTGATAAGGGACTGTTTCGTATTCTTAGAGAATTCAAACTGAATCTTGAAGATTGCCAGCCGGGTCAAGAGCTGAATGCGGAAGTCTTTGAGCCGGGGGATTATGTGGACATTGTTGGGACCACCAAAGGCAAGGGATTTGCCGGTGTTGTCAAACGTCACGGATTCCGGGGCGGTAGAGCGACCCATGGATCGATGTTTCACAGGGCGCCCGGTTCCATCGGCGCCAGTGCCGATCCCTCAAGGGTTTTCAAGGGGACGAAGCTCCCCGGCCGTATGGGGAACGAAAGAAAGACCGTGCAGAATCTCCAGGTATGGGCTGTCAGACCGGACCTTAATGTCATCCTGATCAAAGGCGCTGTTCCGGGGAGCAAGAACGGATTTCTGCTGATCAAACAGGCGATAAAGAAGAGTTAACGAGAGTACGATTTTAAGGTGGGAAAATGCCAGTAACAGGTGTGTACGATATTGAAAATCACCGTATCTCCGAGATAGATCTGAGTGATGCCGTTTTTGGAGCAGAGGTGAATCGAGACGCCATATACGAAGTGGTCAGGATGCAGATGGCTTCACGGCGGATGGGAACCGCTTCCGCCAAAGGCAGGAGCGATGTCAGAGGCGGCGGGAAAAAACCGTGGCGGCAGAAGGGAACGGGCCGTGCTCGAGCAGGTCATTCCCGGTCTCCGATCTGGAGAGGCGGGGGAATCATATTTGGACCTACCCCGCACAGCTATTCCTATAAACCGCCAAAAAAAGTAAGACGGATGGCGCTGATATCCGCCCTGAGCATGAAGCTCAAGGAAGAGAAGATGATCATCCTGAGGGATTTTCCGATGGACGAAATCAAGACGAAAAGATTCCGGGAGGTCATCGAACGCTTTGGATTGAGCAAGGCCCTTTTCGTCATCGATGGATCGCAGCCGATTCTGGAGAAGTCATCGCGCAATGTCAAAGAGGTTAAAATGGTCAGATCCGAGGGGATCAATGTCTACGACCTGCTGAAATATGACCATGTTGTACTTCTGGAACCCGCGATTAAGATAATTGAAGAGGCACTGATATCATAATGGAACTGCATCAGATCATAAAAAAGGCCTTGATTACCGAAAAGAGCACTATCGCGAGGGATGCTCAAAACCAGTACAACTTCGAGGTTCATCTTTCCGCCAACAGGATAGAGATCGGTCGTGCCGTAGAGAAACTCTTCAAGGTCAAAGTGCTCAATGTTCGGGTCATGAATGTTCCCGGGAAAAAGAAACGGACGGGAAAGATTATCGGCCAAAGGCGCTCCTGGAAGAAGGCGATTATAACCCTCGCCCCGGGCAACCGTATCGAGGCCATGGATGGCGTATGACCTGTCTTTTTAGGATGAGGGCGGGAAGAAGAATGAGGAATAAAGGGAATGGGAATTAGAAAGTACAAACCGACGTCGCCGGGAAGAAGGTTTCAGACCTGTTCGGATTTTAAAGAGCTGACAGGCGCAGAGCCTGCGAAGAGTCTTCTTGGTCCCATTAAAAGATCGGGGGGGCGTAATTGCTACGGAAGGATGACGAGCCGCCACATTGGCGGCGGGCACAAGCGTCGCTACCGGTTGATCGATTTTAGGCGAGATAAAGAGGATATCCAGGCGCGGGTCGCCTCTATCGAATACGATCCTAACCGTTCATCGCGAATTGCCCTGCTGAACTACAGCGATGGAGAAAAAAGATATATCATTGCCCCCTCCAAAATCGTCGTTGGAGATGCGGTGGTCAGCGGGGAGAAAGCCGACATCAAACCCGGCAATACCATCCCCTTGAAGAATATCCCTTTAGGAACCTTGATTCATAATTTGGAACTCAAGGTAGGCAAGGGGGGACAGCTCATCCGGTCGGCAGGCGCTTATGGCCAGCTGATGGCAAAGGAAGAGGGGTATGCCCAGGTTCGCCTTCCATCCGGCGAGGTCAGGAAAGTATTCATGGAATGCAAAGCGACTATCGGTCAGGTAGGAAATATCGATCATGAAAATCTGAGCATCGGCAAGGCGGGACGGTCACGCTGGCTGGGACGCCGACCCAAGGTCAGAGGGGTGGTGATGAACCCGGTGGATCATCCGATGGGCGGCGGGGAAGGAAAATCATCCGGCGGACGTCATCCCTGCACCCCGTGGGGCGTGCCGACGAAAGGGCATAAGACGCGAACCAATAAGAGCACTGATAAATATATTGTGAAAAGAAGAGGTTAAAAAAGTGGCGCGATCAATCAAAAAAAATGCGTATATCGAGGAGAGGCTGCTTGAGAAGGTCAGAAGACAGGATGCCACGGGGAGCAAGACGGTCATCAAGACATGGTCGCGCCGTTCTACGGTCACTCCCGAATTGATCGGACAGACCTTTGCGGTGCACAATGGGAAAAAATTCATTCCGGTTTTTGTGACCGAGAACATGGTGGGTCACAAATTAGGTGAATTTTCGCCAACGAGGACGTTTTACAGCCATGCCGGAGACCGCAAGACGAAGCTGCGCAAGTAAGCGCCGTACGGAGGCGGAATAGAAACCTATTCCAACGGCAATTTGGAGTCAGTTATGGAAGCAAGGGCAGTCGCTAAGTATCTCCGGATGTCACCGCAGAAGGTACGGCTGGTGGTGGATCTGGTCAGAGGAAAAAAGATCGAGGAGGCGAAGCAGATCCTCCTTTTTACGCGAAAATATGCGGCCGGTCATGTAAGCAAGGTCCTGAATTCTGCTCTGGCCAATGCGAAGCAGAATCCGAACATTGATGAAAATATCCTTTACGTCAAGGAGATCTTTGTCGATCATGGCCCCTCCTTGAAACGTTGGAGGGCGAGGGCCCAGGGAAGAGCTGCATCGATAAAAAAACGGATGAGTCATATTACCGTGGTACTGAGCGAAGAGTAATGAACTCGCAAAAAGTCGAAAAAGCCCTATTTTCGGGCCGGCTTCGCAAAAAGCTCCGCAGGCAAGGCGCGCGAATCCTGAGGAGTGAGGCGTACATAGACGTACGCTGCAACGACGAAGGATGACGCGCAACGCAGCATCCGGACTTTTTACGAAGCCGGCAAGAGTAATTCTTGAGGAGGTGTCGGTTTGGGGCAAAAGGTGAACCCGATCGGGTTGCGGTTGGGTGGTATCAAAACATGGTATTCGCAATGGTTTTCAGAAAGGAATTACTCTGAACTGCTTCATGAGGATATCAAGATCAGAAGATACCTCAAGGGGAAGCTTTACCACGCCGGTGTTTCCAAGATAGAAATCGAACGGGCGGCGAATAAGGCCAAGGTAAATATCCATGCTGCACGCCCGGGGATCATTATAGGGAAAAAAGGATCGGAGATAGAAAAGCTCAAGAAGGATCTCG
Organism: Syntrophus sp. GWC2_56_31; assembly: GCA_001829875.1. Taxonomy (GTDB): domain Bacteria; phylum Desulfobacterota; class Syntrophia; order Syntrophales; family UBA5619; genus JAKAFS01. The sequence continues at coordinate 1,236 of MICN01000055.1, read as the reverse complement.
AGGGGATCACGACGTGCGAGGTGATCATCAATATCCTCGAGGTTCGCAAACCGGAGATAGACGCACAGCTTGTTGCCGAAAATGTCGCCCAGCAGTTGGAGAGACGCGTCGCTTTCCGCAGGGCGATGAAAAAATGTGTGACAGCGGCGATGAAGTTCGGCGCCAAAGGCATCCGGGTGAACTGCGGCGGGCGCTTGGGTGGCGCCGAGATGGCGAGATCGGAATGGTATCGTGAGGGAAGGGTGCCTCTTCATACCCTGAGGGCGGATATCGATTGCGGTTTCACAGAAGCCCGCACGGCCTATGGTCTGATTGGAGTCAAGGTATTGATCTTCCATGGTGAAGTGTTGCCCGGCAAGAAAGAAACGGCATAATCGATTTTTTGAAGGGACCGGGCAGAGGGGGCTCGTGATACTGAGCAAGTTTAACAGGGGTTTCGAACGATGTTGATGCCTAAAAGGGTAAAGTTTAGAAAAGTGCAGAGGGGCCGTATGAGCGGAAAAGCCACGCGGGGAAGTACCGTGGCCTTTGGTGAGTACGCCCTTCAGGCAACGGAGTGCGGTTGGATTACCGCAAGACAGATCGAAGCGGCGCGTGTGGCCATGACACGTCATGTCAAGCGCGGCGGAAAAATCTGGATCAGAATTTTCCCACATAAGTCCGTGACAAAAAAGCCCGCGGAAACCCGAATGGGAAAAGGGAAGGGTGCTCCTGAAGAATGGGTGGCGGTGATCAAGCCGGGCGTCGTGCTCTACGAGATAGAAGGGGTTTCTCGCGAGATAGCCAAAGAAGCCTTCACTCTGGCCGCTCATAAACTGCCGATCGGGACAAAGTTTCTTTCAAGGGAGATATCTGATGAAAATTAAAGAGATCAGAGATCTGAGCGTCGATGAATTACAGCAGAAGAACAGGGAGCTCGTAGAGGAGTTTTTCAAGCTTCGTCTACGGCAGGCCTCAGGGCAACTGGAATCTCCTGCCACACTGGGCCACGTTCGCAAGGATATCGCACGTATCAATACGGTCCTGGTCGAAAAGGAGGTAGGCAGTGGAACAGCGTGGTAACAAGATCGCTATCAAGGGTGTGGTCGTCAGCAGTAAAATGGATAAGACGATTGTGGTCCGGGCCGAGAGGCTCGTGAAGCACGCCGCATTTCATAAATACATCATGCGTTACGTCAAATATAAAGCCCATGATCAGCAGAACAGCTGCAAGGTCGGTGATAAGGTTCTTATCAT
>MICN01000054.1 GCA_001829875.1 Syntrophus sp. GWC2_56_31 | reverse complement strand
ACTAACTACCTTGGTGAAGGGGTATTTCATCCGGAAAATGATCCACAATCCCATCAAAAAGCTCAACAATGCCACCAAGGAAGTGGCCAATCTCAACCTCGACCACAAGGTCGATATCCATTCCCGGGATGAGCTGGGGAACCTGGCTTATTCGTTCAACAAAATGACCAGTCAGGTGAAAGAGAAAACCCGGGAACTTGAGAAAACCCAGTCCCAACTGATATCGGCCGAACGAATGGCCTCGATGGGAGAACTCTCGGCCATGGTGGCCCATGAAATCAACAACCCCCTTTCCGGGATTCTCTCCTATGCCAAGGTCTCATCCAAATTACTGAGCCGGAGAAATATCGATGCCGAGGTTTTAGAATCGATCAAACACAATCTAACCTTCATCAGCGATGAAACCAAAAGGTGCGGCAATATTGTCAAAAGCTTGCTGGTATTTGCAAGAAAGACCTCGGGGGACTTCAAAGAGGAACACCTCGATATCATCATTGATAACAGCATTAAAGTCATTGACCATAGCGTGGAGATGAAGGAGCTGGTGCTGGTCAAGGAACTGGATCAGGAAAATGACATGATCCAATGCGATGCAGGTGGAATCCAGCAGGTTTTGGTTGCGTTGATCGTCAATGCCATCGAGGCGACTCCTCGTGGCGGGAAGATAACCATTAAAACCGACTTTCAGAGCGAAAAAGATCGGATTCGGATTATGGTGACGGACACCGGCAAAGGAATCCCCGACGATGTCCTTCCCCACATATTTGAACCCTTATTCTCCACAAAAGCGAAAAACACAGGGTTAGGTTTATCCCTGGTTTACGGTATTGTGGAACAACACACGGGCGTGATTGATGTAAAATCCAAGGTAGGCGAGGGCACCACTTTTACCATCATCCTTCCCCGCGTATCCTCCAAAGAGGAAAATCAAGACAGGCTGACATTATCAACTCTGATTCGACGAAACAACAACCATAATGGACTGCAATCATAAAGGAGATCATCTGTGAAACCGGAAGAGATAGGAATACTGATCGTTGATGATGAGCCCTCGGTGAGGGACTCTCTTTATCAATGGTTCAAAGATGACGGTTATCGGGTCGATACCGCAGCCGACGCTGCCAGCGCCTTAAAAAAGCTTCAGGAAAATCCATGGGACATTATCCTGCTTGACATCAAGATGCCTGGAATGGATGGAATCGAACTCCAGAATCGCATTAAGCAGATTGATAAGAACATTGTAACCATTATCATTACGGCTTATGCCTCTGTCGATACCGCGATTCAGGCACTAAAAGACGGGGCCTTTGACTACGTTACCAAACCAATCGACCCCGATGATTTGAGCAAATTGATCCGGAACGCCATTGATAAAAGAAGGCTTGTAACGGAAAATATTCAACTGCGCCAGCAGATTGAAGATCTATTGCTTCCCGATGAGGTGGTGGGAGAAAGTTCTTCAATAAAGAAAGTGATGGAGATGGTCAACACCGTCGCCAAAACCGATTCTACCGTGATGATTCTGGGGGAAAGCGGAACCGGAAAAGAACTCATTGCCAGGGCAATCCACAGTCGAAGTTCACGCAGATATTTCCCCATTATTACCATTAATTGCGGAGCATATCCGGAGGGGCTGCTTGAAAGCGAACTCTTTGGTCACGAAAAAGGGGCTTTTACCGGGGCCATGTACAGAAGAAGGGGCAAACTCGAAATGGCCGATAAGGGGACTCTCTTCTTGGATGAGATCGGAAATATCAGTGAAAAGATGCAGATGGATCTTCTTCGGGTCATTGAAACCAAGAGTTTTGCCAGACTGGGAGGCGATAAGACCGTTGATGTCGATTTTCGAGTCATCTCTGCGACCAACAAGGACCTGGAAAAAGCGATAAAGGAGGGAAGCTTCCGGGAGGATCTCTATTATCGCTTGAATGTGTTTTCCATCAAGATACCTCCCCTCCGGGAAAGGAGATCGGATATCCCTTTACTTACCAGATATTTTTTAAGCAAATATGCTCAATCCATGAATAAAAGTGTGACCGATTTTTCCCCGCAGGTGATGGAGATGTTTACCGGATACGACTGGCCGGGAAATATTCGGGAGGTTCGAAATGTAGTTGAAAGGGCGATGGTCGTAGCACAGGGAACCCAGATCCAACTAGTTGATATATCTTTTCCTTTTCCGCCTTCAGCGACGCCTTCCGGCGGAGCATCCCTGGAAGAAGTGGAAAAAGATCAAATCATGAAAATATTGAATCAAACGAATGGGAATATCGCTCAGGCGGCCGAAATCCTTAAAATCAGCCGTCTTACCCTTTACAACAAGATTGAAAAATATCATCTCAAGAGATGACCTTAGCTAACATTACCTTTGATGTCTTATATTTACATTGTGCCCATCGAACTGGAGGATGATTCTTACCTAGAGCCGCTGGAGAGGTTTGTTTTTCAGACTTTTCATCTAAGAACCAAGAAAAAAGAGTTTAAGATCAATTTAAAGGATGCGTTCGATCCGAGCCGGGTTCAATACAACTCCTCCCTGATCCTCCGGCAATTAATAATAAAGCCCCCTCTGGATGCGGAAAAGATACTGGGCGTTCTGGATGTAGATCTTTTTATTCCTATTCTCACCTTTGTCTTCGGTGAAGCCCAGCTTAATGGAATCGGGGCGGCAGTTTCCTCCCACCGCCTTCATCATCGGTATTATGGTTTGCCCGAAAACAGCGGGGCAACGACCGATCGCTTGTTAAAAGAGGCTGTGCACGAACTGGGACATACTTTTGGGCTGATCCACTGTACACAGCCTAAATGTGTAATGAACTCATCTACCTATGTGGAAAATATCGACCAAAAACCGGCTGAACTGTGTTCCTTGTGTCAAAAAAATTTAAAAATTGAAAAAAATGACACCATCAGTAAGGGGTTCCCGTTTTCGTGGTGGAGTAAAAAACGTTGAGTTTTGATAGGTTGTATTTCACAAAGGGAGGAATTCAGACGGTAGGTTTCACTAACGATCTCTTGGATTTTTTTGTCTGGTGATCGAGGAGTCTAAAATTTCAGCCCTCTGCTTCGAGTTGACGATATTGAGTATATCTTGCAGGCGACCAATCCTGACCCCGCCATCCTGCATAGTGGGACCCACTGATTCCGGGTTATGTTTCAGCATCAACTCGGTCCGGGCGATGATCTCCTTTTCTTCCCGTCGATACCACGAGAGCGCTTTTCTTCCAAAAAGAAGATTTCGTAGGTCGCTTTCAAGATTGCGCGGTTTTATCATGATCAGCCAGCCATCTCCTCTCGGATCATTGGTTATGAGTTCCGGTTCCTTTTCCAGACGAGGATTTACCGTTTGAACCGAACCAGAAAGCGGCGAAATAACAGGCAGGATATAATCTTCCTGAATAATATGGGCGCAGTACTCTCCCTCTCCGGTAAAGCTCCCTACCTGCGGCAGAATAACCACCTTAACGTTGGTAATGAGTTGGGTTAAGAGATCATCTATCCCGATCCTCACTTTTTCAGGATTTTCTACTTTTACCCAACAGTGATCGGGATGATAGAAGATAGAACCATTAATCCAGACGGAGGGATCGCTGCTCTGCGATCCCTCCGTCCAATCTTCTTCCGGTTCCTGGAAATCACCTTCCCCAGTTACTTCATTTTTTATGGCTTGCTCGAACGGACAGATTTCACACTGATAGTTTCTTTCGCATAATTTGTAGGATATAAATCCGGTCGTCATCCAGGCACACTTTCGCTCTTCCTCAGGTATCAATGGATAACTATTAATATTTGCGCCCATTGAAGCCACTTTTACTCTCATACCTTGACCTTTCAGGAAATCAGAAAAAACTCCTTTGCTATCTCATCCCATCTTTCCCGATCTAAATTTCTTGCTATCCCGTCAACGGGGACACCGCCATCCTGGGATACCGCACCAAGGTTGTAATTCATCCGGGCAAGCAGATTATCCCTAACCCCTTCCATCCATTTTCTGGCAAGCCCACCCGACAATAGATTCTTCAGATTGGCCGAGATTTTTGGCGCCTGAACTTTCATCAGCCAGGATTCACCGTAAGGATCTTTACCGATACTTTCCGGTGACCTCAACAGACCCTCATTTATCTCCACTATTTTCCCATCCACGGGCGAGAGCATGTCGATGGATTTTGAATCCACCAGGAGGCTCCATCCCTTTTCTCCCTGTGCAACCTCGGAACCGACCTGGGGAAGCTTTATTGCATCGATCTTTCCCAGCAGTTTTTGCGCAAAATCATCCATTCCAACCCTTACAATCTCCCCGCCCTCCGGTGCCGCCCAACTGTGTCCCTGATGAAAATAGATTCCTTCCGTGGGGAGACGGAACCAATCGCCGATCGCTGAAACAAAGTTTTCGGCTTCCCGGTAAATGGCTACGGCTGGTCTTCTCAAAAACCGCCAGAAGAAAGCGAAAGATAGAAGACCGCTGATGACCAGCATATATTCGATACCCTTGGTTGCGAAAATGTCAACGTACGTGAAACCCTCCATCTTAAAACCCCCTTTCATGTCGATAAATTCCGACAATTACTTCTTATGTTGTTCGATTGGCCTTCCGCCATCGGCCATCGTAAGTCCCAGTTGAGGAGCAAGGGCAATAGCCCGTCCTTCCATTTCCGCTTGTTCCTGCTCAATGGCCCATTGGGGCGGCTTTCGCAGGATGGGGACCCGGTTGACAATCCATCGGAATACCCACACCATCGTGAACACAATGGCCAGGGTTATGACCACCTCCATAAAGGTGGGAATATATCTCTCGCTCAACGGCAGATACCATTTGTAGGCGATGATCGAAAAATCAACCCGGTTGATAATGACCCCGATCATAGTCAGGACCGCCGCAATTCGGATGGGAGCCGGATTTCCGGATTTCACGCCCCAGCTAAAAAGAAAGGCGGGAAACAATAGTAATCCTATCATTTCGGTAAGATACCAGTAACCCATTGGGGTATTCAAGAGCGCCCAGTTTTTGCCGTGAACCAGGATCAAAACTTGCAGCAGGAAATAGACAAACATTGTAATTGCGCATGCCTTCCCCAGATCTATGATGATATCATCCCACGACTTTCGATATTCTTCGTCAATTCGATCCTTGTCGAAGACCCGGAAGCTTACCGTTCCAATGAATATCACTACCGAGAGTCCGGCAAAGATGCTGGAGACAAAGAAGAGCAGCGGGATGAACTCCGTATACCATAGGGGATGGATCTTCCATTTGGCCATCAGGAACAGCGCCCCGAGACCTGACTGGTGGAGTGTCGAAAGTGTAATCCCTATGATCACCGCTCCCAGGGTAAGGGAAGCAAGGAACTTCCTGGCCTTCTTCAAACCCAGCCACTCGGCAAATGCGGGGGATATCTCGATCGCTTGGGCGATCATATACAGCAGGAAATGCCAGGCAACCAGAAACAGCACAGAATTTACCCCGAATCGGTTTCCGATGAGCGGATTGACTATATTCCACCACCGGCCAAGGTCGAGCAGGATGGCCCCCGCATAAAAAACGTAGGCCAGGAAACCATTGAGAACCGCCATTCTGACAATGGAGTGATATTGTTCTCCCCGGAGCACGTAGACGATGAAGGCGGTCACATAGGCGCCTCCTGCAAAAGCGACCCCGACCATGACAATGAATCCGATCCATATTCCCCAAGGATATTCGCTGGAATTATGGACAACCGAGCCAAGTCCCATGATAAACCGGTACAGAATGAGGACCCCGCCGAGAAGGATAATCGAACCGGTAATCAGATTGAAAGGAGTCAGGATCTTTCCTTTCGGCTTCAATTCGTTTTGCATAAAGACAAGAAAATCCTTAAAATTGCTTATTTGCACTTCTGATGTTGGCCTGTTCATAGTTTCCCTCCCTCTTTGCTTCTCACGTTTTCTTTCCGCTTGGTGATAGCGCTTACTCCGCTTAAAAATGCAGGCCAGAGAAGAAGAATCACCGGGACACTATAGAGAAATCCCTTCGTGTACTCTGGATAAGCGGTCGTTCCCAAATCATTTCGGAAGCCAATCTGTTCAAACGGAACCGATGAGAGGTATAGGTATCCTGTGCCGCCTGCCTCATGCTCCCCGTAAATATGAGAAACATATTCTTTGGGAGTCTTATAGATCCGAGTATTTGCTTCTTCAATGAGCCCTCTTCTGGTGCCGAAGGTCAGCGCCTCCGCCGGACAGGCCTCCACGCAGGCAGGCTTTTCTCCTTTCTTGAGTCTCTCCCAGCAGAGATTGCACTTCTGAAGTTTGGGGGTTGCACCGTAGTGTTCAAATTTCGGGATATCGAAGGGGCAGGACACCATGCAGTATCGGCAACCCATGCAGTTGGTATCCCAGGTGACCGGTCCTTCCTTCTGTTTTTCCATCGCCTTCACCGGACATGCCGAAACACAGCCCGGCTGATTGCAGTGCATGCATTGTTTCTTGACAAAAACCTCGCCCTTTGCTGTTTTAAAGCGATTGACCACTTCCAGTTGTGTCTCCGATGTCGACCGGATTTTATCAAAGGCCGATGCATCGCCGATATCCGGAATGGGCAATTTGTTCGCCTCGGCGCATGCCATCTCGCAGCTTCGACATCCGACGCACCGGGTGGTATCGACAAGAACCCCCATAAATTCTTTGTCTTCGGGAGTTCCTCCCGCCTCAAGCTTCCCCGGCAGCAAAGAACTCCCCGCGGCTACCCCCGCGATTCCTGCTCCCAGACCCTTTAGAAAAGACCTTCGATCGATTACCATACGTATTTCTCTCCTTCCTCTCTATTTCTTTTCTTCTTTCTCAATAGAATCACCACCGTCAGCCATGGTTAATCCTAACTGAGGATGCAGGGCTAAAGTTCGCTCTTCTCTGGTTACACTCGCACGATCCCGATAGAAATAGACCATTGCTATCAGAGTTCCGACAAGCCACATCAGCGGAATCGTAAACCCCAACATCGTGATGACAACTAAAAATGTCGTTTTCATATCCATTCCCTCCTGTAAAGCCATTGATATTACCGTGCCTATGATGAAAACAAGCGGCAGCAGTAACCCTAACATCGGGATGACCATAAAAATTTTAGTTTTTCTCATCTCGATTCCCTCCTTCAGCCCGCTCTCACAAGGCTTTCTAGCTGTTGATTAAAGATTCTTGTCATTGTCATCCTTTCTCACCTACCCTACCCAGTGTCTTCCTCTTTGCTTCTCTCTTAAACAATAAGCGTGCCAAAATAGAAAAGTCCGGAGTTCTTTCCACCAACACAATAAAACGCTAAATAAAAACAAATACTTGAAAATAAGAGTCCTCGACTGTGGACATTGTTCGGTGCATTGGCTGGAATGAAAAGTGTTAATTATATTTACATTCCCATGTAAAGAAATTTTACATCTGGTAAAATCTTTAAAAAATCAAACCATTATGATCATGCTAGGTGTTAAGAAAACAAACAGCTCATCTTTATGAAAAGTCACCTTTGGGTTGACCGGGAACATGAAAATCGTTATTGTATTTCATTATAAAAACTGGCATAAGCACGCGAGGAATTATCGCTGGAAAACACCTCTTCACGAAAGGAGTAAATGATGAAGTGGTTTCTGGTTTTACCTACAGCAGCACTCCTATCCATACTCATGGCGCCGGCGGCGGATGCGGCAGCAAACGATTGTCACACTTGCCACAGTAAAAAGACCATCATGAATCAAGGGATACACCTCTATATCGATCCGCTGAAATATGAGTTGACAACGCATGCACGAATCGGGTGTGTTTCCTGCCACGACAATGTCACGAAGCGTCATCCAGGAGACAAAATCCGACCCTCCCGGGCAAAATGCCAGGATTGTCATGCAGCCGTCTCTGCCGAGTATAATCAAAGCATGCACGGAAAGTATGCCGACTGCACCGATTGTCACAAGCCTCATGCTGTGAAGCCCCTGCTGGCGGTATCCGGGCGTGACATCAATATCCAGTGCGCCAAATGTCACGAATACGCCAAGACGGTTAAGAACCACTCCAAATGGCTGCCCCAGGCGACGCTCCATATCGATGCCCTGCCCTGCATCACCTGCCATACGGGATCAAAGAATTATGTGATTTCCATGTACATGGTAAAAAGCGTTTCCGGCTCATCTATGGGAGGCGTCGCCCTCGCAAGTTATGAAGACCTGCTGCCCTTTTTATCGACCGGGGAAAAAGTCGCTACATTGATCGACGGCGACGGCGACGGCGCCATCTCGCTGAGTGAATTGAAAAAATTCAATACAAGCGGCAAATATCGCAGCCTTAGTCTCCTGGGAACCATGATGCCCGAAGTGGTGACGCACAACTATGAAATCCTTGACAACCGCCGGGACTGCACTTTCTGTCATGCGTCCGGACCAAACGCGCAGCAGGCAAGCGACATTGCCTTCCCGCAGCAGGACGGCTCATACAGCCGTACGCCTGTGGAAAAAGGCGCCATCCTCGATATCCTTTACGGAACCCCTGATTTTTATATGACAGGCTTCACGCGAAACAACACTTTGAGCATCATCGGGGCCCTGATCGCGGCCGGAGGGTTGTTGGTCCCCATCCTGCACGGCACACTGCGGTTTCTCACCCGAAATAGACGAAAGGAGCAATGATCATGTCAGAGGGAATGACCACGGAACAGATATATATGACGCCAACCCCTGTTAGAATATGGCACTGGCTAAACGCCTTGGGCATCGTCACCCTCTGCATCACGGGCATTCAGATCCGATTCCCGGAATATGCCAATATCTTCGGCACTTATAAAGCGGCGATCAAACTTCACGATGTCGCGGGCGTGACGGTTTCGATCTCGTTTTTTCTCTGGATATTTTACTATCTTTTTGTAGCCAGAAGTCTGGTTAAGCTCTATGTCCCCAACGTGGAAGATATCAAACGAGGGCTCTTCACGCAGGCGTTTTTCTATTTTTTTTACTACTTCCTGGGCGAAAAGAATCCCCATACCGTTTCGCTGGACAACAAATTCAACGCCATCCAGAAGATGAGCTACCTGCTGATCATGTTTCTGTTCCTGCCGCTGGTGATCGCCAGCGGCCTGCTTCTGATGAACATCGCCCCGCTGAGAGGGTGGATCATCATGATCGGAGGGATCAAGTTCCTTGTGGACGCCCATTACCTGATCGCTTGCTCTTTTTTTGCCTTCCTTTGCGTCCACATTTATATGGCGACACTGGGTCATACGCCTTTTTCCCATCTCCGGCAGATGTGGACAGGATGGGAAGAGATGGAATCGCATCCGCACTAAAAGAGAATTGCGTTTCTAGAGGAGACTCTTTTTTGTTTTTCAGGAGGGTATCATGAATAAGCGATACACGTTCTTGATCATGACCGTGACGATTCTCACTTGTTCCTTCGCTTATGCGATTGACATAAAAGACGTCACCATGAAGATAGCCAACTTCGGCAAGGTCGTATTCAGCCATAACCAGCACTTCAGGCAGGAGGGCATCAAGAATAACTGCAAGACATGTCATAATGCCATCTTCAATCTCCGAAGCAAGAGCCGGTTCACCATGGCCGATATGGAGAAAGGCAAGTCCTGCGGCGCCTGCCATAACAGCAAACGGGCTTTCGATCTCAAGAATTGTATCCAATGCCATAAAGTCACGGATATTTCCCTTAAGGTCAAAGAAACGGGACCGGTGAGATTCGCTCACAAGACGCACCTCAAAGGCGCCAATGCTAACAATTGCGCGGCATGTCATCCCCAAATTTACGATATGGCTTCAAAAAAGCCGGTCACTATGGCTCAGATGGAAAAGGGGAAATCCTGTGGCGCCTGTCATAACGGCAAAGAGGCTTTTAAGACGGAAGACTGTATGAAGTGTCATCCCACCAAGGACGTAGATTTCAAGCTGAAGGATTCGGGGGACGTCAAATTCAGCCACGAATTTCATGCGGGCCTGTATAAATGCGGCGATTGCCATGTCAAACTCTACCTTCCCTCTGCGAAAAACAAGCGAATCACGATGGAGGAGATGGAGAAAGGAAGATCTTGCGGCGCCTGTCACATAGAGAGCAAAGATGCCTTCACCGTAAAGGAGAATTGTGATCGCTGTCACAAGATGTAGCGCTGGATAGAAGGGATATTTTTTCTTTAAGGGTGAATTTGCATAAAAAAGATTTGACAAAAAGGATTTTATCATTAGCTTAAGTAAAATGCTGACGGGCCGGAACTCCGTCATAAAAAAAGGAGAAAAACATGTTTTCTGTATCTGAAAAAGCAAGCGAGATGATTAAGGAATTCCTTAAGGATCGCCCCGAGGCCCCTTCTATTCGGGTCGTAATGCAGGAGGGCGGCTGATCCGGGCCCTCTCTGGGCATGGCTCTGGATGAGTCAACAACGGGAGATGAAGTGTTTGAAGATCAAGGGGTAAAATACCTGGTCGAAAAGACTCTGTTTGAAAAGGTCAAACCCATTTCGGTCGATTTTATCACAACCCCGCGGGGAGGGGGCTTCAAGCTCACCTCTGGCCTAAGTCAGGAAAACGCATGCGGCTCCTGTAGCTGCTGAGATGATACCCGGAGGCCGGAAACGGTCTCCGGGATTTTTCTTTGATCCACTATCGGCGGGAAACGCTGAAGTCCTCCTCCGCTAGGCGGGCGCCTTGGAACCTCAGACTTTCCCCATCTTTCGAAGCGTCTCCTGGAAAACGTGATAGAAAGCCTTGTTATCGGCCACCCCCTGCTGGATGATCCCCCCAACACTATCGATATTATTACGATTGATAATGATATTCACACTCCGGTTGAAGGCGGCCATGTTGTCCATTGTCCGGTATCTATCGCTGACCAGGGTGACAAAGAATCGCCGCCGCGTCGTCATCACCATGTTTTCCAGATACTCAAGAACACTATTGGTCTGCGGGTCAGCCGTGTCGAAAAGCTCGTTAAGAACGACGACATCAAAGATATGAAACCGCATGGCCTTCAGAGCGTCCATAGACGTCGCCGGCATCGTGATTTGATACCCCGTCTCCTTGAGACTGTCAGTGATCTTCTCCCGGAGGGCCGGATCGGGTTCACAGACCAGAGCAGTCGCACCTACCCCCCCCACGAAATCGAACGGCCGATCCGCGGGATCGTAACTCGCAGACGCCACTTGATTCAAAAGGGACTTATCTTCGTTCATGATCCGCTCCCTTTTCTTAGATCTTCAAAATCTTCTTGACGGTTTCCCGTAATTTTTGTCAACCTCAAGCTTGCCGAGATCTGTTGTGGCCTGTCCTTTTAAACTCTTGACAGTGTCGATACCGCGGCCAACAACCCCCTTATGGGAAGCGTAGGCCTTTCCTGTCTCTTCGCTGATTAATCCCTTGCCGAACAGGCCGATGATGTAGTCGTCGAAGGTGATCATCCCGAAGGCCTTCCCCGCCTCGATAATCTCTCTGAAGGTTTTCGTCTCCGATTCGCCGTGGAGAATCGTGTCTTTCACACGGATGTTCGACCCCATGATCTCAAAGGCCGCAACGCGCCCTCCCCCCTCCATGGGAAGGAGACGCTGGCAGACGATCCAGCGGACCGTGTCGGCCAGGCGAACCCGGACTTGGGTCTCTTCTTCTGTGGTGAACATGCCGAGGATGCGGTTGATCGTCTGGCCGGCATCGACCGTATGGAGGGTGCTCAAAACCAGATGGCCCGTCTCCGCGGCGGAAAGCGCGATCTCCACCGTCTCCCGGTCCCGCATCTCGCCGACGAGGATCACCTTCGGCGCCTGCCGGAGCGCAGCCCGAAGACCGTTCGCGAATGTGTCGAAGTCGTTCCCCATCTCCCGCTGATTGAAGGTGGCCTTTTTATGGGGATGGGAAAATTCGACCGGATCCTCGAGCGTGATAACATGGACCGACTCGTGTTCGTTGATCTCGTCTAGGAGTGCAGCAAGCGACGTCGTCTTGCCGGACCCCGTCGCACCGGTCACGATGATGATCCCGTTTTTCTCTTCGGCCATCTTGTAGAACACGTCGGGAAGGTTCATCTCCCCGATGGTTGGAATCCGGGTCCCCAGCTTTCGGAGAACGATGGAGTAATTCCCCATCTGGGAGAAGATGTTTACCCGGAAGCGGGCCTTTCCTGGCAGTTCATATGATGAATCACACGACCCCTGGGTCAGGAGGGTTTCCGTCAGCCGCCGGTCCTGGTTGATCAGATTGAGTGCAAAGATTTCCGACTGGAATGGGGTGAGTTTCTCAACGGGCGGATCTATCTCGACACCGGTGAGCTGCCCCGAGCTCTCTACCTGGAACGGTTTCCCCACCGTGATGTTCAGATCCGATACGTTATCGTTGGAATCGAGCATCCTGCCGAGGATATGGTCGATCTCCTGTTTTCTCATTGCTCGGCTCCCGTGAAAAATCGGTATTTCTCCGGCCTGTCAAGCCTCGGTAAAGTCCGTCGGCGGATTCTTCAGGAACTGCCGGAATCGTTGTTTTTCATTCGCCTTCATGTATGCCTCATCCCCGCTGATCCACCCCTTGGTTAGAAGCTCCATGATCGCGTCATCCAGAAGCTGCATACCGTACTTCTTACCCGTCTGCATCATGGAAGGGAGCTGGAAGGTTTTCGATTCACGGATAAGGTTCCGGACCGCGGGGTTGGCGATCAGGATCTCCAAGGCGACGCAACGCCCTTGCGTATCGACCCGTTTGAAGAGGACCTGGGCGATGATCGCCCGGAGCCCGTCGGCCAGCGTGGAGCGGATCTGCATCTGCTCGTTTGAGGGAAACACCTCGATGATCCGGTCGACGGACTTTGCAGCGCTCGTCGTATGAAGGGTGGCGAAGACAAGATGGCCGGTGGAAGCCGCCTCAACGGCAAGCGAAATCGTTTCCAGGTCGCGGAGCTCGCCGACCAGGATGATGTCCGGATCCTCGCGCAGGGCGCCTCGGAGGGCGGATGTGAAGCTTTTCGTGTGCCGCCCCACCTCGCGGTGGTTCACGATACAGCTCTGACTTGTGTGGACAAACTCTACCGGATCCTCGATCGTGATGATGTGGTCCTTCCGGGTCCGATTCGCCTCGTCGATGATCGCTGCAAGCGTTGTCGACTTGCCGCTTCCCGTCGGGCCGGTGACCAGAACCAGTCCCCTGGGCAGGGAGGCCAGCTTGGAGACGACCTGGGGCAACCCCAAATCCTTTGCAGAGGCAATCTTGTTGGGAATCTCGCGGAAGACCGCAGCGCATCCGAATTGCTGCTGAAAAAAGTTGGCGCGGTAACGGGCGATCCCCGGGATCTCATAGCCAAAGTCCACGTCCCCCGTCTCCTCAAACTGCTTGACCTTGTGCTCGGGAGTGATCTCGTAGATCATCGCCTTGAGGTCATCATTGGTAAGAACGTCGAATTTGATCCGCTCCATATCCCCCCGAATCCGGAGCGCCGGCTGCTGACCTGAGACGAGATGCAGGTCCGACGCCCCCTGGTCATGCATCAGTTGAAAAAAGGCGTCAATCTTTGCCATGGATGATCTCCTGGGATGATTTTTTATAAGTTAACAATATGGAAAGCTCCTGGTTTTGTCAAGAAAAAGGGGCAACTATTCCTTGACAGCCTCCCGGCAGATCATATATGCTTGCGCGCGACACTGGGTAATGAAGTTGATTAACACACCGCTTTCATCAAAATAAACGGGGATGTAGCTCAGCTGGGAGAGCGCGGCGTTCGCAACGCCGAGGCCAGGGGTTCGATCCCCCTCATCTCCACCAAAAAAGGGAACAGGCCCTGATCGGAAGCAGCAATGGCCTGTCCCTTTTTTGCTATTAAGACTACCCTCGATCTTGAAAAACTAATTCCACCTTGTCAAGGCAGAGGATATCTGATACGTCTCTGTCATGGACAGGGGAAATTTTAAAGAGATCTTAAGTGTTTCAGCACTCAATGACCGGATCAAGGCGCTCCTTGAGGAGGGGTTCGCGCAAGTATGGGTGGAAGGGGAGGTATCCAACACCCGCCGGCCGGCATCGGGTCATGTCTATTTCACCCTGAAGGACGCGAAAAGTCAGATTCGGGCGGTGATCTTCCGGACCCCTTTCGGCAGGGCTGGACATCGAACCCCAGACTTCGAGCTGGAGGATGGGATGAGCATCGTCTGCCGGGCGCGCCTCGCCGTCTATCCACCCCGCGGCGAATATCAGATCATCATCGACGCGCTTGAACCGAAAGGTCTGGGCGCCCTTCAAAAGGCCTTCGAACAGCTCAAAGCCCGTCTCGAAGCGGAAGGGCTATTCGACCAGAGCCGCAAGAAACCCCTTCCCTTCCTGCCATCGAGGATCGGCGTCGTCACCTCGCCGAGCGGCGCCGTAATCCGGGACATCCTCACTGTCACCCGTCGCCGCTTTCCCTCGGTGGACATCCTGATCGCCCCGGTCCGCGTCCAGGGGACGGAAGCCCCGGCAGAAATCATCCAAGCCCTGGACGATCTCCAGATCGTTCAGGGCGTCGATGTGATCATTCTCGCCCGCGGCGGCGGTTCACTGGAAGACCTTGCCCCTTTCAATACCGAGGGTGTGGCCCGGGCGATCGCCCACTCGCGGATTCCTGTCGTCTCTGCTATCGGCCACGAGACGGACTTCACCATCGCCGATTTCACAGCAGATCTCCGGGCTGCGACTCCCTCAGCAGCAGCCGAACTCACCGTGCCGCTCCGTGCAGAACTCATGGAGACCCTGCAGTCACTTTACTTCCGAATGAACCGCTACCGGCGGCAAGAGACGCAGCGGCTCCGGGAAAGGATCGCCAACCTCTCGGAACGACTTCGTGATCCGAAGCGACGTCTCAACGACATCCGGATCGCCCTCGACGACAATATCGATCGGATGCGAACGACCCTCTCGCACCTCAGAGAGGTTCGCCGTCAAGAATTGATCAACTCGATCGTCCGTCTGGAACACCGAAATCCCCGGGCGAGGATCGTCCAATGGTTCGAGAAAATCGAAAGTCTTGGGAAAAAACTTCGGGCTGCCCGGGAAAGACAGGATCAGCAGTGGAAAAACCGAGTGCGCTCCTCTATCGCCCTTCTGGATTCCCTGAGTCCTCTTTCGATCCTTAATCGTGGTTACAGTATTACTCGCCGGCTCCCGGATGGCCTGATCCTGCGTGATCCAAGCGAAGTCCGAACCGGCCAGGAGGTGGACATCCGCCTCTATGCAGGAGGTCTGCGTGCAAAAATCACCGAGATACGGTCATGAAAGCTTCATGACCGTATCTCGGTAAAAAACAAGGGGTGATCTGATGGGCAAAGAAAAATTTGAAGAGGCGCTGGACAAATTGGAAGAGATCGTTCGCCGGATGGAGGCGGGCGAGATGACCATGGAGGAATCCCTCAAGGCCTTTGAGGAGGGAATCAAGCTCGCCCGGTTCTGCACGAAAAAACTCGACGAAGCCGACCGACGTGTCGATCTTCTCCTTCGGCAGGAGGGCGAACTGGTCACCAAACCATTTGCGGGGGAAGAGCGTGAACCGGAACGATGAACTCCAACTCAAGGAATACCTCGCCGGTCGGAAAGCGCTGATCGATGCGACCCTTGATGGTCTTCTCCCCGACGAAGAGTTATGCCCGCCGGTGATCTTCCAGGCCGTCCGTTACAGCCTCCTGGCTGGAGGAAAAAGGCTCAGGCCGATCCTTTGCCTGGCCGCCGCAGAGGCGGTCGGTGGAGACAGCAAAACGATTTTGCCTGTTGCTTGCGCCCTCGAATATATCCATACCTACTCCCTCATCCACGACGACCTCCCCGCGATGGACAACGACGATTACCGCCGAGGGAGGCTCACCGCTCATAAAGTCTTCGGAGAGGACATCGCCATCCTTGCCGGAGACGCACTGCTGACCGAGGCTTTTCACCTGCTCACCCGAAAGGAGCTGATGCCCGGCATACCGCCGGAATACATCCTTACCGTTACGGCCGAGATTGCGGCGGCGGCGGGTTGGTTTGGGATGGTCGGTGGCCAGGTCCTCGACGTCCGATCGGAAGGGAAAAAGGTCGACCTGGAGACACTCCAGCAGATCCACCGATTGAAGACAGGGGAGCTGATCCGCGTCTCGCTCCGGTCGGGGGCGATTCTCAGCGGTGCTTCCACCGAAATGACTGCTTCGCTTTCGGATTACGGCCGGCAGATCGGCCTCGCCTTTCAGATCGCCGACGACATCCTGAACGTGGAGGGAGACCGGGTCCTTTTAGGCAAGCAAACGGGAAGCGACGCGGCCAGGAGGAAGGTCACCTTTCCCTCCCTCCTGGGTATCGAGGCATCGCGCGCCCATGCAGAGTCGCTCATTAAGGAGGCCCTCAAGTCGCTCGCCTCTTTCGACGACAGGGCGGCGCCGCTTCGCCTGATCACCGGATACATCCTGGAGCGCAAATCCTGAAGTAAAATCTGCCCTCCACAGGGCACAGCCAAAATCGGCTTGTATTGCATTCAGAATAGTCGTATATGCGCACTCAGAAAAAACATCCCGTCTTACGGGAAAAGCGGGGTGAGTGCGCACATGGATACAATAGGGAAAAATGAGTGAAATAAAAAAGAAAAGCATTCTGTCCGGAGTCAATTTCCCCGAGGATATTAGACATCTCAGCCGGATGGAACTCATCGATCTCGCGGATGAAATAAGAGAGATCATGATCGAAACTGTCTCCAAGAGGGGAGGTCACCTGGCCTCCTCCTTGGGAACAGTGGAGCTGACACTCGCTCTCCACTACGTATTCGACACCCCTCGGGACCGCCTCATCTGGGATGTGGGACACCAGGCGTATGCCCACAAAATCATTACGGGAAGGAAGGACCGTTTCGACACGCTCCGGCAAAAAGGGGGAATCAGCGGCTTCCCGAAACGGGAGGAGAGCCCCTACGATGTCTTCGACGTTGGGCACAGCGGAACCTCCATCTCCGCAGCGGCGGGGATTGCCGAAGCGCGCTGCATCAAGGGGGAGGATTTTCGGATTATCGCCGTCATCGGCGACGGATCGATGTCCGCCGGAATGGCCTTCGAGGGGTTAAATTGGACCGGAGACCGCAAGAAAAACCTGATTATCATCCTGAACGACAACGAGATGTGCATCTCCCCGAATGTCGGCGCCCTCTCCTCTTATCTGAACAGGATCATGACCGGCCAGACGGTGACACGGATCAAGAATGAAGTCAAAATCTTCCTGAAATCCATCCCCGGCATAGGCCAACAGATGCTGAAATTCTCCCGCCAGGTGGAGGAGTCGCTAAAGACCTTTTTCGTCCCAGGGGCGATCTTCGAGGAGCTGGGATTTACCTATGTGGGACCCCTTGAGGGACACCATATCGACCATCTCATCAAGATGTTGGAAAATGTGCGGAATCTGGAAGGGCCGGTTCTGGTCCATGTCGTGACGCAGAAGGGAAAAGGCTATAAGTACGCCGAGGACGACCCCTCCCGGTTTCACGGCATTCCCCCGTTCGACATCGAAACCGGGGAGCCGGTCTCGGGCGGCCGGTCGCCGGCTTCTCCCTCTTATACCTCAGTGTTCGGCCGGACGGTCGTGGCGTTGGCCCGCGAAGACAAGCGGATCGTCGCGATCACGGCGGCGATGTCCGAAGGGACGGGATTGGACCGTTTCGCCGCTGAATTTCCCAACCGTTTCTACGATGTGGGGATGGCTGAACAGCACGGCGTGACCTTCGCCGCGGGGCTTGCCACCCAGGGATTCGTCCCTATCGTGGCGATCTATTCCACCTTCATGCAACGGGCCTATGACCAGATCATCCACGACGTCTGCCTGCAGAAACTGCCCGTCGTCCTGGCGATGGACCGGGGCGGTTTTGTGGGCGCAGACGGCCCTACCCACCATGGTCTGTTCGACTTCGCCTTCCTTCGCACTGTCCCGAACATCGTCGTCATGGCGCCTAAAGACGAAAACGAACTCCAGCACATGTTGAAGACCGCCGTGACCTGCGATTGTCCGGTTTCCCTGCGCTACCCAAGGGGAAAGGGAGTCGGCGCCGCGCTGGACGAGAAAGTCCAGGCGATCCCTATAGGGAAAGGCGAGATTGTTTTCGATCCTCCGGAAGCGGCACTTGCCATAGTCGCGATCGGCGCCTGCGTTTATCCGGCCCTCGCCGCCGCTGAACTCCTGCAGGCCGAAGGGATATCTGTCAGGGTCATCAACGCCCGGTTCGTGAAGCCCCTCGATGCAGAGCTCCTCTGCGCGGCAGCGAAGCTCAATCGGATCATTACCGTCGAAGAAAACAACCTGATCGGCGGTTTTGGGAGCGCTGTCCTCGAACTCTTCATGGAGAAGGGGCTTATCGGCGTCACTGTCCGTCGCCTTGGGATCCCGGACGAATTTGCCCAGCATGCGACGCAGAAAGAGCTCCGGCGGATTTACGGAATCGATACGGAGGGAATCGCTGCGGCGGTGAGGGAAATGATGGGGTCAGGTCTTTAAATTTAGCATTTCGTGCGCTTTATGAACGAAACGCTAAATTTAAAGACCTGACCCCCGATCTGCCCCCGATCTGACTGACTTTCATGGCGAATCAGAAGATTCATAAGCATAAGATGCGGCTGGATTCCCTCCTTGTTGAGAGGGGCTTAGCCGAAAACAGAGAGCGGGCTCAGGCGCTGATCCTTACGGGAGAGGTACTGGTCGACGATCGGCCGGTGGATAAAGTGGGAACACTTATCCCCGCCTCTGCTGTAATACGGATCCGAAACGAGATGAATCCATACGTGAGCCGGGGCGGTCTCAAACTTCGGGGGGCTCTCGACGCCTTTGGAGTCTCCCCCGCCGGACTCGTTGCTTTCGACGTGGGAGCCTCCACCGGCGGCTTTACCGACTGCCTCCTCCAGGCTGGGGCAGCAAAGGTCTATGCTCTCGATGTCGGTTACGGTCAGCTTGCCTGGAAGCTCAGGGAAGACCCGCGGGTTGTCAATATCGAACGGACGAATATCCGCTATTATGACGGGGCGGGGATCAGCGACGAAATTGACCTTGCTGTCCTGGACGCCTCCTTCATCTCACTCAAATTGATCATCCCTGCCGTTATCCGGCTGATCAAAGACGGCGCGCTTCTTGTCGCACTGATCAAACCCCAGTTCGAGGTGGAGAAAGGCGAGGTCGGGAGCCGCGGTGTCGTCCGTGAACCGGCGCTTCATCAGCGGGTCCTCGCTCAGATCGAGGCGTTCTGCTGTGGCCTTGGGCTTAAGGTCTTAGGGACCTGTGAATCGATGCTGACCGGATCGGCGGGTAACCGGGAATTCTTCATTTGCCTCAAGAAGCCGCCGGACAGCGGGACAGGCCGAAGGGGGAAATAGAGATGAGAGTAAAACTGGCGAAGACCGCCGGGTTCTGCATGGGCGTGAAACGGGCCGTAGACATGGTCCTCGACATGGCCAGCGACAAAGATCACCAAATCATTTATACATACGGCCCCCTGATCCATAACCCTCAGACGATCGAACTCCTTCGGAAGCGAGGCATCATCCCGATCCGGTCTCTGGACGAAATCGAACTCGCCCCTCCCGGCGCCGCGATGATCATCCGCGCCCATGGAATTTCTCCCGCCGAGAGAAGGAAAATCAAGGAAAAAGGTTTCCGGATCGTTGACGCCACCTGTCCCAAGGTCGCCCATGTACAGGCAATCATCCGAAAACATGCGGCCGACGGTTTCACGGTTCTGATCGCCGGAGACCGGGAGCATCCGGAGGTAAATGGCCTGCTGGGCTTCGCAGGCGAGACGGGAATCGTCCTCGGCTCCCTCGAAGAGGTGGAGAATCTCCCGGAACTGACAAAGGTATGTGTCGTCGCGCAGACAACGCAGAATCTGGAGGAATACGCTGCCATCTGCAACCGAATCCGGCAGAAGTGTTCCGAAGCGGTTGTCTTTGATACCATCTGCGATACCACCGAGAAACGGCAGGCGGAAATTAGGGCGCTCGCCTCGGAGATGGACGCCGTTTTCGTTGTGGGCGGCCAGAACAGCGCCAATACCCGGCGCCTTGAGAAACTGGCGAAACTCCAAGGGAAGCCTGCCTTTCACATCGAGACCGCCGAAGAACTCCATAAGATAGATATCGAACCCTACCGTCTCATCGGCGTCTCCGCCGGGGCTTCGACCCCCAACTGGATCATCGACGGCATAGTGAACCACCTGACTGGCCGTCTGGGCAAGAGAGAAGAATTCATACGGGTGCTCTTCAGGATATGGGTCTTTACCGTTCGTATGGACATCTATTCTGCACTGGGTGCGGGCTGCCTGTCGTTTGCCGCCATGCTCCTCCAGGGGTTGCCGGTGAACCCGCTGTACATCCTGGCCGCCTCACTCTACACTTATGCGATGCACGTCCTCAATCGGTTCATCAATCGCGGCGCGAGCAGCATCAGTTCCTTCAGAGAGGAATCCTACCTCCTTCACGTGAAGACCTATGTGACGCTGGCTGTTTTTTCCGTGGTCCTGGCTCTCGGCGCCGCCTTTGTCGCAGGACCGGCGCCCTTCATCCTCCTGTCTGTCATCTCCCTCTCCGGGCTTCTCTATAATGCCAGCATCCTCCCGTCGGGCTGGCGGTTCCAGAGTCTGAAGGATATCCCCGGTTCGAAAAATATCGCCATGGCGATCGCCTGGGCGTCGGTCACAGCTCTACTGCCCCTGGTCGAGACCGGATTTGCCCCCACACCCGGGCTCGCAATTGCATTTGCCTTCACTGCCGGTATCGTCTTTATCCGTTCGGCACTGTCGGATATCCTCGACATCCAGAGCGACAGGCTTATCGGTCGGGAGACACTCCCTGTTCTCATTGGTGAAGGTAAAACCCTTGTCCTTCTCCAGGGGATCTCCGGCCTTTTGTTTCTATTGCTCGTTTCGGCTACGCCTGCCGGATGGTCGACCTCGCTTGCTTATGTTCTGTTAACGGTGGTATTTTATATATGGATTTGTTTCAAACTTTATGATAGAAGGTCCGGGTTTTCCGGCGTCGTTCTGGAAGGACTCTTAGAGAGTAGCTATATTATCGCCGGGATAAGCGCCCTGTTGTGGTTCATGGCGATCACGGTATGACCGCCTGAACCGGAGGTATGAAAATGGCAAAAACGTGGGAAGCGACCGTCCTTGCGGTTTTGTTGCTGAGCATCCTGAGTTGCGGAGGGCTTCGCTATTCCCAGGTCTCGCCGGAGGCAAAAGATTTTCACCCCCGGCGGATCGCCGTCCTTCCCGCCGAAGCGACGACCTTTCCGGAGGCGAAGGGCGCCATCGATCGTCTCTTTGCCGAGCTTCTCAGCGAGCGGGGATGGTTCTCTTCTGTCATCGGAGGAAAAACGTTCGGACACCTCCTGGAAAAGGATGCGGAACTGCGGCAAGCGGCTTCGGAATACCTGGAAAAACTCGATAAGGTCAGTTTTTCCGATCCCGCGCTGAGCGGCAGGATCGGCGTTCTGATCGACGTTGAGGCGTTGCTGCTCGTCCGGGTCGATTACTGGAACTACACGACGGAAAAGGATAATAAGGTTGGCAAGGTCAGCCTTAGTGTCACGTTGATCGAAGCCAAGACGGGCAAAACCGTCTGGACGGCGATCCACCACCGAATAAGCGACTACGTGATCATCAAGCCGGATCTCCCGGATGTGGCCAGGGATCTTATCCGGGAGATGATCGGATATATGCCGCATTAACGGTCGGCCTGCAACCGACGGAAAAGGGGAGGTCCCAATAATGAAGGAAAATGTACAGAAGGCGATTGACCGGATCAGACCCAATCTCCAAGCAGATGGCGGGGATGTGGAACTGATCGATGTAGGAGAAGACGGGGTGGTGAAGGTAAAGCTGGTCGGAGCCTGTCACGGCTGCCCGATGGCTCAAATGACTCTCAAGAACGGGATCGAGAAGTTGCTTAAACAGGAGGTCCCGGGGGTCCAATCTGTGGTTTCCGTCTGAGACAACCGGGCCGGAGGGACCGGTCCAGAAGATAATAATTAGACAAGGAGAAGAAAGATATGGCGTATATCATTACCGATGAATGCATTGCTTGCGGATCCTGCCAGGATGAATGCCCGGTGGAGGCAATCAGCGAAGGAGAAGAGAAATATACCATCGATCCCAAACTGTGTACGGACTGCGGAACCTGTGCGGAACAGTGTCCGGTCGAGGCGATCACTCCCGGCGAAGAGAAATAGATCCGTTACGGCAGTATAACAGGGAAAAGGGGAACGTTGCCCGGAAACGGACCGCGACTTTCCCCTCTGTTTTATTGTATTTGAGGGCGCGAGAGAGAATAATTGAATAGGCGGGGGAATGAGAAGATTCGTCACCTTTGAGGGCGGCGAGGGATCGGGGAAAACAACCCAGATCAAACTCGCGGCGGGCTGGTTGAAGGAGCGCGGCATCTTCGCTCTGTCTACAGCCGAACCCGGCGGGACGCCACTCGGACGAAAGATCCGCGAAATCCTGCTGAACCGGGGTTCCTGCACCATCGGCGCCGAGGCAGAGCTCCTTCTTTTTGCCGCGGCACGCGCCCAGCACGTAAGGGAGACCATTCTCCCCGCTCTGGAAGAAGGACAGTG
>MICN01000053.1 GCA_001829875.1 Syntrophus sp. GWC2_56_31 | reverse complement strand
TCTCCCCGCTCTGGAAGAAGGACAGTGGGTCCTGTGCGATCGGTTTACGGATGCGACTCTTGCCTATCAGGGCTCCGGCCGGGGGCTTGAAGCCGGCTTCATCAAGATCTTGAACGCCTTCTCGGCTTTCTCGCTTACGCCGAATATGACGCTGCTGTTTGACCTTCCTGTCGCGACCGCTCTGGCAAGGGCGCAAAAGAGAGCGGCCGGCGGCCCGCCTGAAACGGCTGAAGACCGCTTCGAGCACGAAAATCAAGACTTCCACGCGAGGATCAGAAACGGATATTTGACCCTCGCGGCCACGGAGCCGGATCGTTTCCGGATCATCGACGGAGCGGCGGACGTCGAGACGGTCCACCAGAAGGTCTGCCACAGTCTGACGGAGCTGTTATAATACCTCTCCCTCTTTGACAGCGGGACAAAGGAAGTCATGACATTCGGCGAGATATACGGACACCAAAAACAGATCGCGATTCTCAGGAGTATCATTGCGAAAGACCGGATCGCCCACGCCTATCTCTTCTATGGCATGGAGGGGGTAGGCAAACGGACCGTGGCTGCCGTTTTCGCCCGAGCCTTGAATTGCGCGGCGGAAGATCCGCCCTGCGATGACTGCGCGTCCTGCCGGAAAGACGAGCACAAAAATCACCCCGACATCGTCACGGTTACGGAGGAAGGCCCGATCATCAAGATCGGGACAGTCAAAGAACTTCTGGCGCAGATGAAGTTCCGTCCTCGGGAGGGGCGTATGCGCGTCTTCATCATGCCCGAAGCGGACCGGATGAATCCAGCTGCGGCCAACGCCCTCCTGAAGACCCTCGAAGAGCCATCGGCAGGAAACATTATCCTGCTGATGTCCGCCCGGCCCCATGCCCTCCCTATGACCATCCTCTCGCGCTGTCAGCATCTCCGTTTTTCCCCCCTGTCTAGGGAGGAAGTCGCCTGTTTCCTTCAGGAAAAAAATTCCATCCCCCCCGATGCAGCGGCGATTCTTGCCGCTTCCTCGGGCGGCAGTATCGGCAAAGCACTCGAGATGAACCGGGCAGACTATCTTACCCTGAGAAACGCAACCCTGGACTACCTCGCTTCCGACGACCCGACCGATCCTATCAACAGGCTCGCCTTTGCGGCTCGTTTTGGGACCGAACGGGAAGATATCTTAGAAAGACTCTTGATCCTCAAGACCTGCTACCGGGATGCCTTGATATTCCGTGAGACTAAGGACAAGGGTAGATTGATGTTTCAGGACCGGACCGAGGCAATCCGAGCGGTCGCCGGACGTTTGTCGGGACGCGACCTTCTGCACAATATCGCTGCAATCGAGGCTGCAACAGGCGCCATCGATAAGAATGCCAATAAAACATTGACTTTAGAGACCATGTTGATTAAGTTTACCTGAAGAAAAAACAACTGCCCGGGGTGAAGAACCTTGAAGAATATCGTCGGTGTTAAATTCAAGAGGGAAGGAAAGATTTACAGCTTTTACGCAGACAATCTTGCTCTGAAGCGGGACGACCTGATCGTCGTCAATACGGAAAACGGCCCGGCTGTCGGCACTGTAGTGAAAGAAGCCCAGGCCCTCCCGATTCAGCAGCCGGCTGCCAATCTTAAAAATGTGATCCGTCTGGCCGCTGACGATGATCTGCGCACGTGTGAGAACAACCGGAAGCTGGAACAGGAGGCCATGCAGTTCTGCACCCGGAGGATCACCGAACGGCAGCTTCACATGAAGCTGATCGAAGTGGAATGCCTGTTCGACAAGTCCAAGTTGGTCTTCTCATTCACGGCGGAGAACCGCGTGGACTTCCGGGAACTGGTGAAGGACCTTGTTCAGAAGTTCCGAACCCGAATCGAGCTTCGGCAGATCGGTGCGCGGCAGGAGGCTCGCATCATCAAGGGGCTCGGGATCTGCGGACGCGAGGTTTGTTGTGCTACGCTCCTGCAGAGCCTCGACCGGGTGTCGGTCAAGATGGCCAAGGAACAGAACATGTCGCTCAATCCCGAGAAGATTTCCGGTCTCTGCGGAAGATTGATGTGCTGCCTGGGATATGAATATGACGGCTATACCGACATGAAAAAAGACATGCCGAAATGCGGAAAGACGGTCAATACCACCGAGGGACGGGGAAAGGTCATCCGCCAGAACGCCCTTCAGGGAGAAATCGTCGTTCTTCTGGAAACTGGAAAAGAGGCGACCATTAAAACGAAGGACATTCAACAGTAACAACTTTTATGACTTTTTAAGAGGTCGTCATCGATGGAACATACGTTTTACATCACGACTCCGATCTACTATGTGAACGCTTCACCTCACATCGGCCACGCCTACACAACGATCGTCGCGGACGTCCTTGCACGCTACCACCGTCTCCGCGGCTTCAGGACCTTCTTTTCGACCGGGACGGATGAACACGGAGACAAGATTGTCGAGGCGGCGCAGAAGGCAGGAGTGACCCCTCAGGCGTACGCCGATCAAATCAGTGCACAGTTCCGGGCCCTCTGGCCGGAACTGGCCGTCACAAACGATGTTTTCGTCCGGACAACCGATCCCAACCACGTGGAAACCGTCCGTCGGATCCTCCAGAAGGTCCACGAGGGAGGGGATATCTATTTCGGCCAGTACGAGGGATTCTACTGCGTCGGCTGCGAGCGCTTTTACATGGAAAAGGAGCTGGTCGGCGGCAGGTGCCCCCAGCACGAGACGGTTCCCGAACACCGCAAGGAGAGCAACTACTTCTTTCGGATGAGCCGTTACCAGGAGTGGCTTATCCGACACATCTCAGAACATCCGGACTTCATCCGTCCGGAGCGCTATCGGAACGAAGCCCTCGCGTTCCTGCGCGACCCGCTGGAGGACCTCTGCATCTCCCGGCCGAAGAGCCGCCTTACCTGGGGAATCACTCTCCCGTTCGACGAAAATTACGTCACCTACGTCTGGTTTGACGCCCTGATCAACTACGTCACGGCAATCGGCTATCCCGAGGGAGAAAACTTCCGGACATTCTGGCCCGTGGCCGAGCACCTGATCGCCAAAGACATCCTGAAACCTCACGGGATCTACTGGCCCACAATGCTCAAGGCCGCCGGGATCGAGCCCTACCGGAATCTCAACGTCCACGGTTACTGGAACATCGATCAAAGCAAAATGTCCAAAAGCCTCGGCAATGTCATCCGTCCTCTCGACCTGAAAGACAAGTACGGCCTCGATCCTTTTCGCTATTTTCTTCTCCGCGACATGGTCTTCGGCCTCGACTCGAGCTTCAGCGAGGAGGCTTTCATCCAGCGGATCAACTCCGATCTGGCCAACGACCTGGGCAATCTCGTCAGCCGGACGATGGCGATGGCCGTCAAGTATGCCGGTGACTGTGTGCCCGAGCCCGTGGAGACCGCCGAAGAAGACGGTCTCCTGCGGGAAACCGCCGCGCTGACCGTGACCGAGGTGGAGACCTGCTTTTCGGAACTGGCCCTCCACAAGGCCCTGATCGCGATCTGGGATTTCATCAATGTCACAAACAAGTACATTGTCGAGAGGGAACCCTGGGTCCTGGCGAAGGATCCGGTGAACCGGGACCGACTGAAGACGATTCTCTATAACTTGCTGGAGGCCCTGCGGATCACAGCGGTCCTCATCACCCCCTTCATGCCGGGGTCGGCCGCGAAGATCTTCGAGCAGCTCGGCATTGCCGACGCCGCAGGACAGAATCTCGAGAGCCTTCAGCCCTGGGGCGGCCTTAAAGCAGGAAATGAACTGAAGCGGGGAGAACCGCTCTTCCCCCGGGTGGAAACCCGGGCAGAGACAGCCAAACCTGAAGGAATCACGGTGGAGGCCCAGCCGTCCATAAAGCCGGAGATTTCACACGAAGAATTCGAGAAGGTGGATCTCCGTGTAGCGAAGGTCCTCGCCGCGGAGCGCGTACCCAAGTCGAAAAAACTCCTGAAGCTGACAGTCGAGATCGATGGGGAACGGCAGATCGTCGCCGGCATGGGGGTTGATTACAGCCCCGAAGCGATCGTCGGGAAGACGATCGTTGTCGTGGCCAATCTCAAGCCGGCAAAGCTGATGGGTATCGAATCCCGCGGCATGCTCCTGGCCACGGACACGTCCGAAGGCCTCACCCTCCTCGGTTTCGACCGTCCGCCGAAGACCGGCGCCAAAATCCACTGATAAATGGGGGGACGGAGCCCCTATTTTCCAGTGGAAAATAGGGGCTCCGTCCCCCCATTTCCCCCATTTATTATTCCATGAATTCGCCGTACATATCCCAGACCGCCAGCAGCAGCGACGTGATAATCGGACCGATAACGAACCCAGAAAAACCGAAGAGGCCGATCCCGCCGAGTGTGGAGAGGAAGATCAGCAAGGGATGCATCGCCACATCCTTGCCGATCAGGATGGGGCGCAGTACATTGTCGATCATGCTGATCACGAAGACGCCGACCCCCAGAATCAGCACCCCTTCCCATATATAGCCGTTGATCAGCATCAAGATCCCGGCGGGCGCCCAGATGATGGAACAGCCAACCACAGGGACGACGGCCATGAGGATCATCAGGAGTCCCCAGATCAGCGCCCCCTCGATATCCGTGATTAAAAAAAGGATTCCCCCGAGTACTCCCTGGATGCCGCCGATGATCAAGGTCACTCGAAGCGTGGCGCGCACCGTCAAGACAAAACGCTCATAGAGGAGCCGCTCCCGGCCCATTCCAAGCGGGAAGTTCCGGATCGCCGATTGGAAGAATTTATCCCCGTCGCGGATGAAGAAAAAGAGGGTGTAGAACATAATGGCCATCATGACCAGCAGACCGAGAGTGTTCTGCGTCAGTTCCTTCAGGTTGACAAAGATGTAATTCGCGATGCTTCGCACGATCTCGGCAGCCTTTTCGCTTAAAAAACCCTTGTCGATATGGAGACTGTCCGCAAGAGGATTGTCGGCGATCACACTGATGATGCGCTGAAAGTTCTGGTCGATATTTCTCGTGCCCGGTTTAAGTGTTTCGTAAATCTGGACGGATTCGGTGAAGACGAGCTTTCCGGCGGTCCCTAAGGGGAGGAGGAGGATCAGAGCGATGAAAAGAAAGATGATTGTCATGCTCAGATTGGGTCTGTGCAGTCGCCGGTTGATCCATCGGTAGAGGGGCTGGAAGATCCCGGCAATGACGAGCGCCCAGAAGATCGGGAAAAAGAATGGTTTAATGAGATAGAGGAACAGGAGCGTGACCACCCCGAGCACAATAAAGAAAAGAATGTTGCTATTTCTTATAGGACCCATCGTTTCAGTGCCTCCAATTTTTTAGCAGGGGCTCTCTCCCGTGACATCCATCGCAATGTCGTTCGCATAGATCAGCTTCATAGGGCGTATCACCGCCTGACGGGAACGATCTCGATCCAGTAGTCATCGGGATCGTTTATGAAATAGATCCCCATCTTCTCGTTTTCATAGCAGATGCAACCCATCTTCTTGTGGTGGGCGTGGGCCGCGTCGAAGTC
>MICN01000052.1 GCA_001829875.1 Syntrophus sp. GWC2_56_31 | reverse complement strand
GTATCGGGCAAAAAACACGGGGCGAAATCGGGTGGTTATCTGGAGCCGCAAAATTCACGTTTTCTGGGGTATCCATTTGACTAAGCTAACCCCTGTATATTGTGGTTCATCGATTTTGGGCCTCGGACATGTTTGACGATTTTCTTGTAGGGAAGGGGCTCGCCGAGCACGGAATTTTGGAGAAGTCTGAGAAAGAGTAGACCACGATGAGTTGACGTTCGTCGATTGAAACGGAAAACAAATTCGTCGAGATAGTACGCCAAATGTTCAAGACTGACGGCACCTTGGTGGGTGCCCAAGAGCCAGCGTTTGAGGAGAGATATGGCAAGATGAGCGAGCTTCAATGGTTTGTCTCCAACACAGGAATCTTTGCGCTCCACAATGCGATTGTATCCCGACGATTTAAGCCCGTCATATCCATGCCAACCATCTGTCCTAACCGTGCTGCCTTCTTGGATAGATGCTTTGACAAATGGGGTCAAACTTCTGGCGGATGCGTCGGGCACGATCGCCATTCGGATGCGACCAATTCCCTTGTCTGCTTTATCTTCCACGGCAACGACAACCAAGGCTTTACCCTCAGCCCCTCTACCTCTTTTCCCGGGCTTCTCTCCGCCTACATACGACTCATCAACTTCAACAACACCAGTAAGCCGATCACGACCCGGCCGCACCATAGCCGCCCGCATCTTATGCAGCCACGACCAAGCCGTTTGGTAACTGCCCATACCAAGGATTCCTTTCAGTCCCAAGGCGCTGACACCGTTCTTTTGTCCAGTTATCCACCAAATCGCTCTGAACCACATCGTCAAAGGTTTATGCGTATCCTGGAAAATTGTTCCAGCAATTACCGACATCTGGTAACGACATTGCGAGCACTGATAAAGCACAGACCCGATCGGATAAGCTTTCTCACCCCCACAGCGCGGGCAACAAAATCCGTTTGGCCATCGAATTTGACAAAGATAATCGCGACAGGCCGCGTCCGTTGGAAACATGGCCTCGAATTCATCGAGGTTTTTGGGATATTCTACCATACCCCGACATACTACATGTTGTGGGTGGCTTAGTCAAATGGATACCCCATTAAAGGAAAAATGAATCACGAGCGGATTACACGTCTAAATGAGATCGGTTTTGTTTGGGGACCTATTGATGCATCTTGGTCAGAAAGATTTTTAGAACTGATTAAATTCAAGCAATTGAATGGTCACTGTCGCGTTCCACAAAGATTTGGAGAGAATCCCAAGCTTGGCAGATGGGCCGCTCGTCAAAGGAAAAGCATTAGAAGAAATCAGTTAATTCTACTCCGACATATAAATGATTATGTTTAGATCAACAACCTCATCAGGTACAAAGCGATTTGATGCCGGACATCGGGCAGAGAGGATTTTTGTTTCAGGGCTCTTTGCCTGTCCCGCCAGCGCTCCGAGGAACGTACGGGGCATTGGCGATCTTTCCACGATTCTTCAAACGGTAATGCTTGAAATACTTTGGTACAACCGGGGAACTTGGCGGTTAAAGGATAAAACAAACATCAACCCGACGTATCGGATGAAACTGGTCTACTTAACTCAAATGCAATTTGATCATAGGAAGAGCCGATGAGTGCTGAGAAAAAGCTTAAAGATCTGGGAATCACCCTCCCCACGCCTCCCCAGCCCATTGCCAACTACGTTCGCGCGGTGCGGGCAGGGAATTTTCTCTTTGTTTCCGGGCATGGCCCATACAACGACGGGAAAATCAAGATGACGGGAAAGGTCGGAAGGGAACTCACCGTCGAAGAAGGATACCAGGTGGCCCGCAATGTGGGACTGAACTGCCTGGCTACCGTCAAGGACGCGATGGGAGACCTGGGCAAGGTCAAGCGGGTGGTGAAACTGCTGGGAATGGTCCACTGTACCGAGGATTTCAAAGACCAGCCCAGGGTGATCAACGGATGTTCGGATCTTCTGATGGAAGTATTCGGGCAGATCGGGAAGCACGCCCGTTCGGCGGTTGGGATGCAGGCGCTTCCCAACGGGATTCCCGTAGAGATAGAAATGATCCTGGAAGTTGCCTGAATCAATATCAGCGGCTCGTATCAGAATAAAAAACCGAACCGGACACAGATCAACAGAGCACGGCTGCCGAATCTTGGATTATTTTGGCAAGCTAACAGGAACCTTACTACCCTGTCCAGATTATGGGGATGAGATATATCACAGGCCTTGAACCTGAACATTCCTGCCCGACGAAAAGGACCCGACGTTTGGGTTGGACCCCTCGCAGCTATTGGGTGGTCGCGGCAAGAACCATCGACACCTCCCTTGCTCGCGATCGGAAACGCCTTGGACAACTTCAACCCCGCAGAATGCTGGAACGATTTCACCAACGCAGGCCGTTCCATCCGATTGGGAAGCGCCCTAATGGGTCCCGTCTATGATGGAGCCCTGGCTTTTGAGTATTTCGCGAAGGCGGGCCACCGGGAAATCTCGGAAGCTATTCTCCGCGTTTTCCGTCCGCTGCAGGGCCGCCGCCGTCCCCGCTGCTGTTCCCATGGCAATGCAGGGGCCCATGGTACGGGCCGTTCCCTGCGCCGCACGGGTGGCCGACAGGCAACGCCCGGCGACAAGCACGTTGTCTAATCCCTTGGGCACCAGGCAGCGGAACGGAATGTCGTAGGAACCGCCATCGGCGACCGGAATGCGCACCTGGTCACGGCCGCGGCCGTGGATGTCGATGTGGTGGCAACCCTTGGCGATGCCGTCATCGAACTTGCGGCCCGTACTGACGTCTTCGTCGGTCAGCACGTACTCACCCAGGACGCGGCGCGTTTCGCGAATACCGAGCCGCGGCGCAACGGCGGCGAAATACGCCTGTTCGAAACCGGGAACGCGATTCTTAAGGAAGTTCACACAGGTCCAAACCTGGTCGAAAAGAGGCGACATCGTGGCACTTAACTGGTCGGTCTTCAGAGGGTCGACGTTCCAGACGCGGGTGCTGTTAATGCAGACTTCCTTGCGCGGGCCGGAGGTTGGTTGGATCATGATCAGCGCCGTCGGGAACATCTCCTTCCGATCGATGGCGTCGGAGAGAAACGGCCCATTTCCCTTGAAGAATACACAAGGTTGTCCCTGTTCGTAAAGTGACTCGACCAATTCCTTGTCGGTGCGGCCATCACGGATGACCTCGCTCTCACCGACGGCAACGTACTCGGGATGCTCGCGCACGAAACGAAGCAGCGGCTCGGCCTCTACGCCGGACATGCGGAACATGATGGAAATCGGCTGGAGGTCGCCGTCCTTGGCACCGATCTCGAATTCAGCACCGGCCATGACCGCGATGTCGCCGTCGCCGGAGCAGTCGATGACGCTGTCCGCCTCGATCAACGTTTGCCCCGCCTTGTTTCGCACCATGACGCCGGTGACGCGATTGCCGCTTACAACCACGTCATCGGCAAAAGTATAGAGGAGCAGCTTGACCCCGTAGCGGGCCATGACCTTGATGATGGCCATTTTCATCACCTCGGGATCATAGCAGATATAGCGGATAAGACGGTAGTCGTTGAAGGTGCCGACCAAGCCGTCCATTGCCTTGCATTCCTCGAGGATTTCGCTGAGCGTGCCGCTGACGACGAGTTCGCCGCGCGCGTTGACAGCACCGTCGATGGTCATGCCGGTCAGTAATTCTCCGCCGACTGTCGGTCCTACGTCGACAAGGAGCGTCGTCGCACCGTTGCGGGCGGCCCCGATGGCGGCTCCGACGCCGGCGGCGCCGGCACCGATGACCAAGACATCAATGCGCCGGTTGTGAATAGGTGTCCACATAGTGATCCCTCCGTCTTGCTTCTTTTGAAAGTGGATGTCGGACGGGCCCGATGGCGCTCCGATACTCATGTACTCATGGCTTATAACCGTAAAACCGAGGAATGTACATCACAGCATCTGGGAAATACGCCACCAGCAGCAAGGCGACGATCAGCGCCACGATATAGGGTAAAACCGCGCGCACCACCCGTTCGAAAGGGATCTTGATGATGTCGCAAACGATGTAGAGCGACATGCCCACCGGCGGCGTGATGATGCCGATCATGAGTGCCAGTACGATAACGACGCCGAAATGCACGATGTCGAGGCCGAGCATGGGGGCCATGGGCACCAGGATCGGGGTGACGATCACCAAGTTGGCGGTCGCGCTCTCGAAGGTTCCGAGAACAAGCAGAGCGACCAAAATGAGAAGTAACACCATGGCCGGGTTAGACGACAGGCTGAAGAGCGCGAGGGAGATGATCTCGGGGACCTTCTCCACGGTGATTCCCCAGGCGAACACCTTGGCCGTCCCCAGAATGAACATGACGACGACGGTAGAGCGGACCGCGCGCAACATGGCGTCCTTCAGGCCGGCCCAGGTGAGCTCTTTATAAATGGCGCCGAGCAGCAGGGCATAGAGCACGGCCACTGCTCCCGCCTCGGTGGGGGTGAAGACCCCGCTCAGGATTCCACCGACGATGATAACGGGGGCGGAAAGGGGCAGGATGCCCCGCCAGAAGGCGACGGCCAGTTGGCGGATACCCGGCCAGGGGTCGGTCGGGCATTGCTCGCGACCCGTCATCACCTGGATGGAGATCGCCCCCATCAGGCACAGTCCCATGATCACACCGGGAACGATTCCGGCGAGGAACAGGGCGTCGATTCCGACCTCGGCCATAGCCCCGAAAAGAACCAGATGGATACTCGGGGGAATGATCGGACCGATGGTGGAGGAAACGGCGGTGATCGCGGCAGCAAACTCCGGGCGATAGCCTTTTTCAATCATGGCTTTGATTTCGACGCGGCCAAGCCCGGCGGCATCGGCAGAGGAAGACCCCGACATGCCGGCGAAGATCATGCTGGCCAGGACATTGACATGGCCGAGGCCCCCACGGACATGGCCGACGAGCGCATTGGCGAAATCAAAGATGCGCTGCGTGATGCCGCAGGTGTTCATCAGCTCGCCGGCCATGATGTAAAGCGGAATGGCGAGCAGGGTGTAGCCGCGCACTCCGCCCGAGAGCTGCTGGGCGGCAATGGCCAACGGCGTATCGGTGGCCACCAGATAGGCCAGGGATGCCGCAAGGAAGCTGAAGGCGACGGGAACGCCAAGGAGAAGCAGAATGCCGAAGCCGCAAAGAAGCAATGCCAATTCCACGTTTCAGGACTCCTTCTCCGGCCCTGAAGCGGCGATGCCTGACGCCCGACTCAGAACTTCGAGGACGACGGTCAGGGCCGAAGACAGGGCCGCCACCACGATGGGAATCGAGTAAAAGGCACGCGACAGGCGCAGAGCAACAATCTCCTGTCCCCACTGTACCTGGGCCGCACGCACGGCGAACCAGCCAACCGTGATCATGCTCACTCCGATGACCAGGGAGGAGAACAATCCGGCCACGAGCAGACCCCGACGAGGCAGTCGATTCACCAGTCCAGTGATGGCCACATGTCCGCCCTCCTTGAGTAGCACAGCCGCTCCCACGAAGGTGACCCAAACGAGCGCCAGGGTGCCCGCATCGTTCGCCCAGATGAGAGGACTTTCCAGCAGGTAGCGAAAGATGACGCTGAGGGATGTGGAAACGACGATAGCGATCATGCACAGCATGCAGAACGCCATCTCGGCCTTTCCAATCAATTCTTCCACCCTTCTGAGCAGCGGGATCATGAGAGACGCATTCTCCTTGAAACACCTGGATCGGTGCTCACGGGCATAGGGATCGACGGATCAGAGCTTGCTCACCTTGTCGAAAAGACCGGGTGTCCAGTCGCCGTCCTTTTCCAACCGTGTGGCAACCGGGCGGGCCTTCTCGACGAAGGGCTTGATGTCGATGTCGTTGACCTTGGCGCCTTCAGCGATCATTTTGATTTTGTGGCTCTCGACCTGTTCCTTGATCGCCTTGGTGTAAAAGTCTCCCGCTTCTTTGCCGGCATCGAGGAGCGCTTTTTGTTGGGCCTGCGTCAACTTTTGGAATACGACCTCGCTGATGAGAATGTTGAACGGTGCGATCGAGTGGTTGGTCATGGTGATGTATGGTGCGGCCTGGTAAAACTTCTCGGGAAAGACGGAGCTGAAGGGTGAATCCATACCGTCGACCACCCCGGTCTTGAGGGAGAGGTAGGACTCCGCCCAAGGCAGGATGGTCGGCTTCATCCCGAGTGCCTTCCACGTTTCCACGTAGGCCTTGATGTTGGCGAGACGGAACTTCTTGCCTTCCAGGTCCTTGATCGACTTGACCGGAAACTTGGTCACCAGCACCCGCGGCACCCGGTACCAGTTGTCGGCGAGCACCCGGAGCTTCTTCTTCTCGATCATCTCTTTTTTCATTGCCGTATAGGTGTCGCTGGCCAAAAACCGTTTCATATGCTCTTGATCGCGAAACGCGAAGGGCATGGCCATGATGCCGTAGTCCTTCACCACGTTCTGGTTCCAGTCGGCCACGTTGGCGAACATGTCCAGAGCGCCCATCATCACGTTCTCGATCATGCTGACAGCGTCGCCGAGCTGGCCGGCCGGGAAGACGTTCACCTTCATGGTTCCGCCGCTCTTCTCGGCGACGAGTGCGGCGAACCGCTGTATCTCCGTGGTCTCGAAACTGGTGGGCGAGTGCACCCCGCCGAGGCGCAGCTCCTTGGCGGCCGCGGCCGTCGCCGGAGTCGCCTGAAGCATCAGCAGCATAGCAAGTATCGCTACGACTACCAGACGGTTGATTCCCTGTATCATCATTTCCTCCTGCTGAAGACTTTTTTTAATAAGGTGTAAGGCATTGGCTTTCGACGGGTAAAAGTATAATGGGGCTATTTTTGCTTGTCAAGTGATATATGGGAC
>MICN01000051.1 GCA_001829875.1 Syntrophus sp. GWC2_56_31 | reverse complement strand
CCGGGCTCAGACCATCAACCTGCCCCCGTTCACCGCGATCGTCTGTCCCGTCAGGTAGCCGGACTCCGGCGCCGCTAAAAACAGCACCCAGCCTACCATGTCCTCGACCTCGGCTATCCTCCCGACGAGTGTCGCTTTTCCGATCATCTTTCTCTGCTCTTCGTTCCGCACGGCAATCACCCGTTCGGTGGCGGTGGTTCCCGGGGCGATGGCGTTAACCGTCGCCCCGTATTTGCCGAGCTCAAAGGCCAGAACCCGGGTGAGGCAGTGAACCCCGGCCTTGGCGGCTGCATAGGGGGGAGAGGCGGGATTGAGGGTCGTGAGCCCCGCCATCGATCCCAGGTTGATAATGCGCCCGCTTTGCTGCTTCTGAAAGATAGGGACGATCGATTTCGCCGTGAGAAAAACGCTTTTCAGGTTCCGGTCAACAACGGCATCCCACTCCTCTTCCGGAGTATCGGCAGTATCGAACTGCGTATAAAAACCGCCGGCGCTGTTGACCAGGATGTCGATCCGGCCCGCCTTGTCCATTATGGTTTCGAAGGTTTGCTTCACTGCGGCGGCATTGGTCACATCGCACTCGATAAAGGCGGCATCGCCTCCCCTGGTCTGGATTCCCTGTGCAGCGGCCGCACCGCCTTTCACGTTGATATCGATGAGAAAAACCTTCGCGCCCGCTTCGGCGAAACACTCAGCCGAGCGTTTCCCGATGCCGAGTGCAGCGCCCGTGATGACGGCTACCTGATTTGAAAAATCGAAAACAGTCCTACCCATGTGAAAAGCCTCCTTCGATCCTGTAAGGTTTGACCTGCTTTGCAGAGACGGAAATTCATCTTTTGCTTTTCGCTTCCGCAAGAAGCGACTTGTAGATTTTCGCCACTACCTCCGATTCCGCTTTGACGAATTTCTCCACCTCTTCGTCGTTCATGTAGCGTGCTTCGGCCCCCTGGCTCTCCAATATTTTATTGAACGCCGCGTCCTGGGCAACTTTTTTCACCATGGCCATGATCTGGACCGCCAGCGGTGCGGGCGTCTTTCGGGGGATGGAAATCCCCAACCATTGGATCCACTCCGCATCGACCCCTCCCTCCTTGATGGTCGGCACGTCCGGGATGGACTTCAGCCTTTCATCGCCCTGAACGGCGAGAATCCTGATTTTTTTACCCTGCGCAAGGGGAATCGATGTGCCCGGCCATTGGGTAGAGAAATGGACGTGCTCGCCTACCACCGCGGCAAGACAGGGACCGCCGCCCTTGTGGGGCACATGGCGGGCCTTTGTTCCGATCGCCTGCAGCAGGACCTCGGCGGGCAGATGGGTCCCTCCATACAGCCCTCCGGAGCAGAAGGCATAGTGGTTCGGCTTGGTCTTCAAGTCTTTTGCCATGTCGGACATGGTTTTCCAGGGGCTGTTGTAGGGGACAATCACCAGAGGCACGTTGACGCTCAGCCCTCCGACGGGAAGAAGATCATCCCTGGTTATAGGCGGCTTTCGGCCGTTTGCGATCTCCCATGCCAGGGCATTTGTGGTCGTGGTCGAGTCCATGCCGAGGGTGTATCCGTCGGGGGCGGACTGGGCGACGGCCGTCATGCCCAGCATCGTGGAAGCTCCCGCCTTATTCACGACGACAACGGGTTGTCCTAATACCTTTTCCGCAACGGTAGCGAAGGCGCGCGCGGCAACGTCATGACCTCCCCCGGGGGCGTTCGGATTGATGATGGTGATGGTTTTGGCCGGATACTCAGCGGCCGGGGACAGGCTTGCCAGGATCAGGATTGAGATGAAAGAGATTATCACGATGCGTGTTCTGCTTTTCATGGTTCCACCTCCGTTTTCTCAATGAGGAATATCCGCTTCCGATAAGTGGGGCGGGTACGGCTCCCCTTCCTCACCGCAGCGGCAGTGTGACCGACTCTTTTGTTGCGGTTGCCCGCTCGATTGCAAGGGTCACTTCCAATGTCCTTATCGCCTCTTCGGGCCGGGGGAGAATGCAGGGACGGCCCGTGGAGAGGTAATCCAGCCAGCCGCGGGTTTCATCCGCCTGAGGCCCCCAGAAATCGCCCAGGGCATAATCCCCGGAAGAAGATGTCCCCAGAAAGGCCATATTGACGTCGTGGCCCGGGACGTAGCCGTGGGAGGTCCCCCGGTTCGTATAGAGGATATGCTCCTTGTGGTCCTCGTCCAGCAGGATGACGCCTTCGGTTCCGAGAATCTCCATGCGCGGGCTCTGCCCCAACGTGGGGTATTTCTCCGGGAGCGCATAGTCCACGCCAAGGCTCACGACCGCTCCGTCCGCAAAGGTCAGGATCGCCCATGTCACGTCATCGGCGCCGTATCCCGCGGCGTTGAACACCCCCTTTTGACCGCGGGCGACCACCTCTACCGGAGTATTGCCCGCAAAAAACCACAAGATGAGATCCGCGTAGTACGTCAGGACATCGAGCACCGGTGAGGCATGGGGCGAGCGTTTGAGGATCTGGAAGGCCTGTGCCCGCGTGTTGTAGACCCGCGCCGTCGCCCCGATCATCTGCCCCAGGGATCCGCGAGAGATCTGTTCTTTGGCGAGGATATAGGCACGGGTGTATCGTTTTGTGTAGCCGACAAAGAGATCCCCACTCTCTTGCTTGGCTGCCGCCACGATTTTATTCGCATCCTCGAGGCTAAGCGCAATCGGCTTTTCCACAAGAACGGGCTTGCCGAGCTTCAGGGCCTGAAGGACCGGAAGGGTATGCTCGTGCTCGGGGGTGGAGACGATGACCGCGTTCACTTCCGGTCGGGAGATCACCTCAAGATTATCTCCCGAGAAAAAATCGGCATCCACCTTCTCGCCCACAGTTCGGGCACGCGAGGGGTCGATATCCGAAACGGCCAGGAAACGGACCGCAGGATGGGTGGACGCGATGTGGGCCCGCTGCGATCCCATACGACCAACGCCGACGATCGCAATACCGAGATCCTTGCCGATAATCCCTTTTTGCCTACCCTTTTTCACCATTGTCAGCTCCTTTATACAAATCATGACCTTTGTGCAATTTGGAAATCATGCTCTGGGGACACCTTGCGGCAAGGTGTCCCCGCACGCATTGGAGATTTTTCGGGGACCCCTGCCTCCGCAGCGCAGCGCCCGCAAAGACGACTGTTTGAGCGCGAAGCGCGAGTTTCGTCTTTGCAGCGAAGCAAGGAGATGCAGGGTCGAAAAATGTCCTGCGCGCGGAGGGAGCGAGATTTCCAAAGCGCACAAATCGCCCGCGTTATTTGCTCTCCTCCAACGCCTTTTCCCAGGAGGCCTTCGTCGGTCTTATCCCTCGATAGACATTCCAGACCAAAAGCAGGAGCGATACCGCGATAAGCGTCATGGTAATGGGGCTCTCCCAGAAGATGGAGAACGAACCGTCGCTTCGCATGAGCGCCTGACGCAAACTCAGCTCCATGGTCGGCCCGATGATCATCGCCAGGATCAGGGGCGCCATATCGTACTTCATCTTCCGGATAAAATACCCCAATATGCCGAAGAGCAGAAGGACGGCCAATTCGAAGGTGCTCGAGTTCACCGAATAGGTGCCTACCAGACATATCAGGAGAATGACCGGGAACAGGATGCGGAAGGGAATTCTAAGCAGGCTGATAAAGATGCCCACGAGGGGAAGATTGAGAATGATCAGCATCACATTTCCGAGATACATGCTTGCGATCAGCCCCCAGAAGACATCCGGGTGTTTTGAGATGAACAGGGGTCCGGGGGCGATCCCGTGGATGAGAAGCGCGATCATCATGACCGCGGGAGCGGGGCCCGTCGGGATGCCCAGGCTCAGAAAAGGGATCATCGCGCTTCCCGAGGCGGCATTGTTGGCCGTCTCTGGACCTGCCACCCCCTCGATGCGGCCGTGTCCAAATTCATCCGGCTTTTTCGCCAGCCGCTTTTCCGTCATGTAACTGACAAAACTGGACAGGACATGGGCGGATCCAGGCAGAAGACCTATCGCAAAACCGATGCCGGACCCTCGGAATATGGGTCCCCAGGAAGCGCGAAGCTCAGCACGGGTCGGCAAAAGTTCGCTGAGTTTGACCTTGTGGATGATCCGCAGGAGGCTCTCCTCCGTGGCGATGAGAATTTCACCGACCCCCATGGCGCCCATCGCCACGGGAAGCAAACCGATTCCGTCGTAAAGATCCGGAACATTGTGGGTGAAACGAAGCGATCCGGTCAAAGGGTCCATTCCGATGGCGCCGATCAGCAGTCCCATGAAGACCATGGGCATGGTCCTGAAGAAAGAACCGCTCCCCAAAGAGCCAAGGAGAACAAACGCAACCAAGAGGACCGCAAACATCTCCGGCGGACCGAACTTCATGGCAAAGTCGGCCAGGGTGGGCGCCAGGACCATGAGCCCTGCAATACTCAGAGTGCCTCCGATAAAGGATCCCCAGGCGCTGATGAAAAGGGCGGCGCCGCCTCTCCCTTTGAGGGTCATCTGGTATCCATCGATGCAGGTGACGACGGAGGCCGATTCTCCCGGCACATTCATCAGGATCGAGGTGGTCGAACCGCCATACATGGCCCCATAATAGATGCCTGCAAGCATGATGATGGCGCCGGTTGCGTCGAGACCGAACGTAGCCGGGATGAGCAGGGTGATCCCCGCCAGGGGACCGATTCCGGGCAACACCCCCACCATCGTCCCCCACAGACAGCCGATGAAGCATAGGTAGATATTCTGCAGGCTCAATGCGGTTTGAAATCCATGGGCAAGATTGCTGAAGACATCCATTATAAACCTCCGGTAGGAATTGCTACAAATGGGCTACAGGAACAGGAGTCCTTTAGGTAACTGAACAGCAAGAATCCTTTCAAAAAAATACCAGCTCCCGATACCTATGGATACGGCAAGGACGAAGGATACGATGATCCGATACCTGGATACCCAGAAAAGAAGGATAAAGAGATAAAGCGATGAAGCCGCAAGGTAGCCGACGCGATTGAAGACCAGAATGAACAGTGCCGTGATCCCTACAATTTTCAGTGGTGTCGACAGGTTGTTGACGATGTCGCGCCATCCCGCCTTCTTCTCCCGGTTCTCTCCCCCTGCCTTGCGTCGCCCGAGGATGAACCATGACACCCCCGACACAAGCAAAAGGATCGAAAGTATGATGGGAAAGACCCCGGGACCGGGCTCATTCCATCTCCCCATCGGAAGTTGAATGGAAAAAAAGAATCCGTAAATCCCCGTCAAAAGAAAAAGCAGACTTGCAGCCCTGTCTTTGGTCATAGCGACCCCCCTTGTATTAATTCCACGGAGCTGGCTTCGGAACCATGGCGTGTTGCCCAATGAACCTTTGCGAGGTTGAGCGATATCCACTTTTCACATGCAAGTCAAGAAATTTATCCGCCGCTGTGGCACAATCCCCTGTCCTCGATATTCGCTTGACACAGGGACGGCATCCCCATATAATTCATTGGTTAAAAACACGGTCGCGTCAAAATCAACTTCAGTCAGGAGGTAATTAGGGTATGGAGATCGCGGGGAAATTTGCAAAATTTGTCACCCACACGGAATTCCAGGACGTTGACAAAAGTGTCATCGAATATGTGAAAATGTTGACGCTCAAACAGGTGATGGGAGTATTGGTGGGTTCGACCGCACCTACCAGCAAGAAAGTGATCCGGTATGTCATGGAAAATCCGGGAAGGCCGGAATGCGGCGTCTATGGGTGCGGCTTCAGGGCCGATGTGGCTCAGGCAGCCCTCATCAACGGTTTTTTTGGTCATGCCTCGGAAATGGAGGATGATCAATTCCCGGGAGGCGGGATCAGCGACGTCACCACCTGGCCTGCCTTATTGACGGCCGCCGATAAATGCAAGCTCTCCGGTCAGGAGGCGATCGTTGCCCTGTATGTCGGGCAGGAGATGCAGAACCGGATCGCCATGTGGGCCTCGGTCGGGACGGATCCCATCGGCATATGCAACCTGCCCTTCATAGGCATTTACGGGGCCACGGCCAGCTGCGCCAGGGCATATGAATTGACCGAGGAACAGACCAAGGCCTCTTTCGGCTTGGCCATGGTCCAGGGGCAGGGCTACATCCACACCTGGGGCACGGACGCCCATTTCTGGGAATCGGCCACGGTCTGCCGCAATGCCGTCGTAAATGCCATCCTGGCAAAAAATGGCGCAACCAGTAATCCCGTGATCGAGAAATGCCTGGATATGCTGACCGGGGGCGACAAGAACCTTGCGTTTGATAAAATGGTTGAAGGATTGGGCTCCGCACCCTTCTACACCAACAACACCTGGATCAAGAAATGGGGGTTCTGTTTTTTCACCCACAACTTCGTCGATGTCCTTGCCGATTTGATGAAGGCAAACAAGGTGAAGTATGAAGATATTCAAGAGGTGGCGATACATTTCGATGAGCTGCGCAAGGTCGTCGATCGGGCCGAACCGAAGGATGCCGAGGACAGCCGTTTCAGCACCCAGCATATCTTGGCGTATCAGATGATCTACGGGGAGTGCAACCTAAAGACCTGCACCGAGACGGCGATAAAAGACCCCCGTATCGCCGAGGCCCGCAAGAAGGTCAAGGTCGTTTATCATCCCGAATATCCCAAGCGGTACTTCGCCGGCGAGGGCCGCCTGGATATGACATTAAAGAACGGGAAAACACTGACCGGAGCAATGGATCAACCCTACGGAGGGCCGAAATATCCCTTGACGATGGATCAGACGGTGGACATCTATCGCAAATACTGCAAGGGAATCCTGTCCGATGCACAGATCGAGCGAACCAAGGACATCATCCTCAATATGGAGAATGAACCCGATCTCAAAGAGCTGTTCGACATCTGCACCTTCC
>MICN01000050.1 GCA_001829875.1 Syntrophus sp. GWC2_56_31 | reverse complement strand
TCCATCTGCTTGCGCTCCAGGGTACCGGCCATCACATCCGTTATCGCTTTGAGAAACTCCTCTTCTCTGTGATCCCTGCGATGCCCAGCTCTCACATACAGATTCAGCACCCCGAGTACTTTGTCGTGGAACTTGATCGGAACACAGTAGTGACCGTGCGGAGAAACACCCTCGAATAGATTGTCGTGGCACTCATCGACGCTGTCGACAAACTCGATTTCTCCGGTCAGGGCGGCCCGGCCGCAGATACAGCGGCCAAACGGTACTTCCGCACATAATGCCGCCAACGCCGGGTGCAGACCCTTTTGGACCACCATGACCAGCGCAGCGGATTTCTCTTTGACCAGAAAGATACATCCTTTTGCCTCCACTTTGAGCCAGGGAATGGAAACAATGATCTCAAACATCCTGGACAATTGCTCTTCAAGAGGGATATTCAATAGCGAGGTGTTCAATAATGCATTGATCGCGGTCTCGTGGTCCGCTTTCTCGCGGTAGTTTCGGTACGCCAGGAAAAAGGCGATGCCCATGACGAACAGCAGCAGACCCAGGAGCAATAAGGTCTCTTTGAGGTCTTCCCGCACGAACGCCGTCACCTCGTCCAACGGCGCGTTCACGACAACGGTCCACAAAGCGTTCCTGAAGGACATCGAAGCAAAGGCCGCGGTCTTCTTAGGGCCTCCGTTCAGTTGGTATTCCTCGACGCCTTCCGCTTTCCCGAGCATTGTCTCGGCGTAGTCGAAGGAAGCATGGCATTCATTGCATGTCGCATCCTTTTCCCGGATGTTTCTCATGACCATCTCCGGGTGCTCGGATTGCAGCAAAACCGTTCCATCCCGATCGATGATCCATATACTGTGTGATTTCATCACCGGGGCGAACAGGAGCGACCGATCGGCAAGCATTCCCTTCAGATCGACCTTGAACATCAGAGCGCCGGCAAATTTTCCTCTCCGCACTTGTCTACTGTCGGCTTTGGATTCCCGATACAAGGGGGTGACAAGGAAAACCCCGGTATGGGTGGAAGCATGGCTTCCCGAAATCGCCGATATACGCTGTCCTTTCGCCTTCTCGTATCCAATCCTGACCGACCCCCTGTTTGTCGGGTCCTTTGCCCAGGAGAAGAAGTCATCGTGGGAATGATTTTCTCCCCTGGCGGTTGCGGTCGTGGAATAGACGGCGGTGCCTTTCGCGTCGAAAAGGGAGACCTCCTTAACATTAACCATCTTTAGGTGTTCGAAGTTCGAACGGATACCGGCTGCCATCCCTTTCCCGTCAGTGTCCTGCAGTGCGGCTGACGAAGAAAGCCTTAGGAGATCATGGGAACGCGAACGGAGGTACGATCCGATTTGAATGACGGTCTGCCGGGCAATCTGGAGTTGATTCTCGTTGAATTTGGAGAGAAAATCTTCCTTGTTTGTCTGGTGGATGTAAAAAACGAGGAAAAAGATGGCGAGCAAAGCCACCGCCGTGAGTATAATGATCGCCAGATTTTTTCTCATCGCTATCTCCGGTGCAACAGATCTTGCCAGCTAGTATATTACCATTAACACTTGAAAGTTAATATGAAAAGAAAAAAGCTCGGATGAGACTTTCAGGAGATAAGACATTTAAGGCATGTGCGCTTCATACGATACGGAGGACCTTCGCCCCGCGGATCTTGCCTTCCCTGAGTTCGGCAAGGGCCCGGTTGGCGTCCGTCAGGGGATACTCTTCCACCGCGGGCCGGAGCGGGATCTCGGCCGCGAGTGAGAGAAATTCCGAGATGTCGCGACGAGTGACGTTGGCGACGCTCTTGATCTCCTTTTCCAGCCAGAGGTGTGCGGGATAATCCAGACGCAGGAGTTCGTCCCTGTCGCTCTCCTCTTTCCGGATGGCGTTGATGACGAGGCGCCCTCCGGGGGC
Source organism: Syntrophus sp. GWC2_56_31 (assembly GCA_001829875.1). Lineage (GTDB taxonomy): Bacteria > Desulfobacterota > Syntrophia > Syntrophales > UBA5619 > JAKAFS01. Next base: position 23,503 of record MICN01000050.1, on the reverse strand, counting down.
AAGATGTTTCAACGCTTCCACGACCGGTTTCCAGGCGGGTGTCGTATCGATGACGGCGCGGAGCTTCTCCGGCGGCGCCTCCTCAGCCGCTCCGGCCCAGACGGCGCCGAGCTCCAGGGCAAATGCGCGTTCCCGCCCGCTCCGGGCGAAGACAAAGACTTTTGTGCGGGCGAACCGGTGGCGGACCATCTTGAGGACAAGGTGCGCCGATGCGCCGAAGCCGGTGAGGCCGAGGGACTGTCCATCGCTGAGGCCGGTCAGACGGAGCGACCGGTAGCCGATCGCCCCCGCACAGAGGAGCGGCGCCGCCTCCGCATCGGAGAAGATCCCGGGGATATCGTAAGCGAAGGCCTCCGGGACCGTCATGAACTCCGCATAGCCGCCGTTCGCATCACGACCCGTCGCCTGGAACCGTGGGCAGAGGTTCTCGTTTCCGCTGCGGCAGGCGTCGCAGACCCCGCATGCCCGGTGGATCCAGCCGACACCCACCCGGTCGCCGATCCGAAAACGTCCGGCGCCGGGCCCCCGGGAGGCAACCTTTCCCACGACCTGATGCCCCAAAACGACGGGGAAGGCCGGCGGCTCCATCCGCCCTTCGATCTCATCCAGCTCCGTATGACAGACGCCGCACGCCGAGACCGCAATCGAGATCTCCCCGTCACCCGGCGTCGGTTTCGGCATCTCGGCCAATACAAGCGGCGCGGGATTTTCCGAAAAGCGGGAAGGGCCTGTCAAAACCATTACCTTCATGGGATTACGATGCCTCCGTCAATCCATATCGGCGCCGGGATATCGACAGCCCTACTATATTTCGCTCGCCGATACCCGTGTCATCGAGTCGCCCTGCTCGATCTTATCCACGACATCCTGCCCTTTGACGACTTTCCCGAAAACCGTGTGCTTTCCGTTCAGGTGCGGTTGCGGCGAGTGGGTGATGAAAAACTGGCTCCCGTTCGTGTTCGGTCCGGCGTTCGCCATCGAGATCACCTTGGCGGTGTGGATCAGTGGGTTTCCCTCGAACTCATCCGAAAACCGGTATCCGGGCCCACCCCGTCCCGTGCCGGTCGGATCGCCTCCCTGGATCATAAAATCGCCGATGACCCGGTGGAACGCGACGCCGTCGTAGAAACCTTCGCCTGCGAGAAATACAAAATTATTGACGGTCTTTGGTGCATGTCTCGGGTCGAGCTCGAGCTCGATGCTCCCCCGTGTGGTCTCCATCGTGACAAGATACCGCTTTTCCGGATCGATCTGCATCTCCGGTGGTTTGTCCCATTGCTTTACACTCATCTGCTTCCTCCTTGTCGACTTCGTAAAAAAATAGGGCTCCTACATACATGGAATTTACGCGTTCGGCAACTGTTTCCTGGAAAATCCGGTTTCGAAGGAATTCTTTCGACAAGAGCGGATGTCTGCGGTATAAATCACCCAGAACTTACCCGTCCCGGTCATCGCCGCGACCTCGGAGGCGCCCCGCTGATCGGGTCTCATTCTTTCAGGAGGTTCCCATGTCTTTTGTCATTGCACTGGATCAGGGGACGACCAGTTCCCGGGCGATCATTTTCGATGCCGCCGGACGGATTGTCGCCTCGGCCCAGAAGGAGTTCCGCCAGATCTATCCCCGGCCGGGTTGGGTGGAGCACGATCCCCGCGAGATATGGGAGTCCCAGGTATGTGTGGCCTTGCTGGCTCTGAAACAGGCGGGTCTGAACGGAGGGGATATTGCCGCTCTGGGAATCACGAACCAGAGGGAAACGGCAATCGTCTGGGAGCGTGCGACGGGCCGGCCGATCCATAACGCCATCGTCTGGCAGGACCGGCGGACCGCCGACGTCTGCGACCGGCTCAAAGCGGAGGGGATGGGGCCCTTGATCCGGGAGAAAACGGGTCTTGTCCCGGACGCCTATTTTTCCGGGACGAAGGTCGCCTGGATCCTCGATCATTGTCCCGGCGCCCGTCGGATGGCGGAGGAGGGGAGCCTGGCGTTCGGGACGGTCGACACCTGGCTGATCTGGAACCTCACCGGCGGGGAGCGGCACGTGACCGACCTCTCCAACGCCTCGCGGACGATGCTCTGCAACATCCACACGGGCGACTGGGATGACGAACTTCTGCGGATTCTGGATATTCCCCGGAAAATGCTTCCGGAGATCCGCGCGTCGAGCGAGGTCTACGGCGAAACGCATACTCCGGCCTTTCCTGCCGGAATTCCTATCGGCGGCGCCGCCGGAGACCAGCAGGCGGCCTTATTCGGTCAGCGGTGCACGGCGCCGGGAATGGTGAAAAACACCTACGGCACGGGATGCTTCATGCTGATGAATACCGGCAATACCCCTGTCGTGTCGGCCAACAACCTGCTCGCCACCGTGGCCTGGAAGATCGGAGCGAGGACCGACTATGCCCTTGAGGGGAGTGTTTTCATCGGGGGCGCGGTCGTCCAGTGGTTACGGGACGGACTCGGCATTATCGGATCGTCGGCCGACGTGGAAGCGCTGGCCTGTCAGGCGGCGGATACCGATGGCGTCTATATGGTGCCGGCTTTTACCGGCTTGGGCGCACCCCACTGGGACCCCTATGCCCGGGGGACCATAGTGGGAATTACCCGGGGGACCAAGGCCGCCCACATTGCCCGAGCCTCCCTGGAGAGCATTGCCTATCAGTCGGCGGATCTGCTGGAATGCATGCGGGCAGATTCCGGGATCGGCATCGGGGAATTGCACGTCGATGGCGGCGCCGCGGTGAACGACACCTTGATGCAGTTCCAGGCCGACATCACCGGTGTTCCGGTTGTGCGCCCCCCTGTTCTCGAGACGACGGCCCTGGGCGCTGCCGCTCTGGCAGGTCTGGCCGTCGGCTTTTGGAAAAACATCTCGGAGATCGGCGACCCGACGCCCGTGGAGGGACGGTTTCTGCCGGATATGAGCCGGGAGCGCGTCGAGCGGCTGATGCGGGGGTGGAAGCGGGCGCTGGAGCGCTCCCGCAACTGGATAGAAACCTGAATCCGTTGCGAGCGCATACCCCGCGGCTTACCGCGGGGTATGTGGGCAAAAACGAACCCCGCTGTAAGTCCCGACGTGCAGTCAGGGAAAAAGGAAAAGGCACCCCGTTGCCATTTTCATGGACTGGAATGCCTCTTCGGTGATTGACTGTCTCGATATGTTTATAGGGGTTTTACGTTTTCCGCTGCCGGCCCTTTGGGGCCTTGCTTGACTTCGAAACTGACACGCTGACCCTCGGCCAACGTTTTGAAGCCAACGGCTTGAATGGCGCTGTGATGAACGAACACATCGCCGCCTTCATCCTTCTCGATGAACCCGAAGCCTTTTTGCTCATTGAACCACTTCACTTTACCTTCTGACATCGCTTGCATCCTCCTTTCTCAAATAATCCCTTAAGTCGGATTCGCACAATGACAGAAAGCAATGAAACCTCCGTGGTCCGTAAATATCTTGGTGGCTGCCCTCATGCATCATAATGTCTTCATCCAAACTTATTGTAATTGGCTATGTACTTTCCCTCTTATTGAAAGTCAAGGATTAATTGTTATCGGAAAGGCCGGGACTTAAAAACGTACCCCGTTCGGATTGAAGCGAAGATCCTGACCGAAAAACCGTCTGCCTACTTGGAGAAATGCCTTGACTTCTTTTCACGCTCAGCGTAAATGTATATAAATGCCGGGGGATGCGAGGCGGACGTCCAGGGGTCGGCCGGCGAAACGAGACATAAGAAGTTTTGAAGCGTGAGTGAACCGCCAGACTCTTCAGAGTCTCGGCGGTTTTTCTTTGGAAAACTTCATGTTCCGGCAGGGCGCTGCGCGGCATGAGCATGACCTTCAACCATCCCGTTTCTCGCCAAAACAGGATGAGAGGACATATCGCAAACACTTAAGGAGGCGAATCATGAACAAAAATTTGTATGTAGGAAACCTGTCGCAGAAGGTGACGGAAGAGGACCTGAAGAACAATTTCTCTGAAGCGGGAGCGGTCGCATCGGTGTCGGTCATCAAGGACAAATTTTCAGGTGTATCGAGGGGCTTCGGCTTTGTCGAGATGGAGACGGAAGAGGGCGCCCAGGAGGCAATCAAGAAGTTCAACGGGGGCGACCTCGATGGCAAGACGATCACCGTGAACGAGGCTCGGCCGAAGACGGAGTCGAGCGGTCCGCGTCGGGACGGAGGCGGCCGAGGCCCGGGCGGAGGCGGCGGCTTCAGAGGCGGGCGCAGTGGCAGTGGCGGCGGCGGTGGTCGCGGCAGGTACTAAGCGAAACCGGTATTTATCATCACGTCCGCCGCGAAAGGGGTCTTCCCTGCGGCGGACGTTTCTTTCTCTTCCCTTTCATCCGTATCCCAGTTCCTCCAGACGTGCATCGCTGATTCCGAGGAAATGGGCAACCTCATGGACGACGGTGATCTCGATTTCGCGTTCCAGTTCGGCGAGGCTGTCACACATCTCCTCCAGGGGCTCCTGGAAGACGGTGATCGTATCCGGACGGAGGGAAGGAGATGAGAAAAAGGAATGATCCTGTAGAGCGACCCCGTCGTAAAGGCCGAGGATCGGCTCGTTCGGGGGATATCCCAACTCCTGGAGCATTTTTCCGGAGGGACGCTTTTTCACGGTGACGACAACGTTCTCCATCCGATTCCGGATCTCCGCCGGGATACGATTGTAAGCCCGCAGGACCGCTTTGTCGAATTCCTTCCGGGTCAGCTTCATGACGATCGCCCCATTGATTTCGCAATGCCCGCCGCTCGGCTGATCATCCTCTCGAAGCGCAAAGCAGACGGCTTGCCTATTTGTATAGCCAATATTCGCTTGACGCACAAGGACGTTCTGATACCCTGACCCACGAGGTTTGCAAAATGAACGATTCGAAACCCCGGCCATCTGAAAAACCTGCGACCGGTGCGGAAAAAGCAAAGGAGGGCCATGCATTCAAAAGTCCTCTCATCGATCTCATCGACGATCGAACCTACGGCCGATTCGACAAGCGCAAATCGTCCCTGTACTACGAACAGTATTTTACCGAAGGACACCAGGCCAGACTCCGAGCCAAAGCCCACAAAAGAATGATCGAGGGGCTCGAGAAGAACACACCCGGCCAAACCCTGAAGGATATGGCCCTCTACTCCGCTGCAAAAAGCGTCCGCTTGAACATACAGACACCCCTGACCCCGGTGGGGGGAGCGAATGCCGGACAGGCGGGAAGCGAATCGCCGCAGATCTGTCTCGGGCCCAATATCCCCAACGCCAGGCTGAGATCATGGAAGCCGCTCACCGATGGCCTGCTGACCCCGGAAAAATTGGGCGTACCCCGTTTCGGCGGCAGTCCGCAGGAAGCGGCGCAGATCATCAAACAAGCGGGGATCCAGTTCGGCGCGGCGCGGGCGGGCATCACCGGCCTGGACAAACGCCATATCTACAGCCGGGATTGCGACGGAAAGGAAATCGTCTTCGAAGATGTCGACCTGCCTTACGAAACCGACGGGAAACGCGTCATCCCGGAAAAATGCCGATATGTGATCGTCTTTCTCCTGCACATGCCGTACGACGCCTTCAACTGTGCGCCCAACCCGGTTTGTTCGATGGCGCCCCTGTTCACCTATTCGCGAATCGACCTGCTTCTGGGCCATATGGCCGAATTTATTCGTGCCCTGGGATATACGGCCATTCCTTCCGCTAACGATACCGCCCCCAATGGTCCTTTCGCGATCGAGGCGGGATTGGGCGAGCAATGCCGCGCGGACAAGGTGATCAATCCGGATTTGGGGACGATGGTCCGGTTATGTAAAATCATCACGGATCTGCCCCTGGAACTGGATCAGCCGCAGAATTTCGGCATCGAAGCGTTTTGCAGGGTCTGCGACCGATGCGTCGGGGCTTGTCCCGTGGATGCGATCAGCAAAGACCCGGAAGCCAGTTTTGAAAGACCGGGAGAATGGGTCAGTCCGGGCCATAAAACCTGGCACGGCCGGTGGCCCACCTGCTGGGCCTATGCCGAGTCGACGGGAGGCGGCTGCGGAATCTGTCTTCCGGTTTGCCCCTGGAACAAACCGAACACCCTTCTTCACCGGACGGTAAAGGCCGTCATCAGGCGAACCACGCTGTTCAACCGCTTGCTGGTGAAACTCGATAAAATGCTCGGATACGGCAAACCCCTTTCGCCGGAAGCGTGGTGGCGAAAGAAGATTCCGACCTACGGGATCGATACAAAGCAAGGCATGACCAGTGACTGAATCGCTCGGCATCGGCGGTGAGCGGCACATATTCTTACCGGCCCTGAGGTATCCTCAATTCCGGTTGCTCTGGGCATCCGGGCTGTGTGCGTGGGTAGGGCGGTGGATCGATACCGTGGTGGGCGCTTGGCTTGTGCTCGAATTGACGAATTCCCCCTTCCTGGTTGGCCTACTGGGCGCCTGCCGCTTTGCTTCGATGGTGATAGGGCCCTTTTGCGGCACCGTCTGTGACCGCACCAATCGGCGTTTCGTCCTCATGGCGGCGCAAGTGATCTACGGTATGGCCTCGCTGACCGTATTGGTATTGTTTGCTTCGGGGAGAATCGAGGTCTGGCACCTGTTCCTGTTCACGTTTATCGGCGGCTTATGCTACTCATTTGACTTCTCGGCCCGGTACAGCATCGCGGCCGGCATAGTCAAGGACCATCATATTTTGTCGTCGATCTCGCTCATGCAGGTGGCCGGCGGGGTCACCAGTGTCGTGGGTCCGCTCATCGGCGGCGGCCTGCTGGAAATCATCGGAGCAACCGGTTGTTTTGGCCTGATGGCCTTCGGCTTCTCGCTTTCGTTCATGACCCTCCTCCCCTTGAAGATTGAGGAAAAAGCCTGCCCGGGGGGCCGTATTTCTATCTGGAAGGAGCTCCTTTCCGGTCTGCGCTACATCAGGGGGGACAGGTTGCTTTTTTCGCTGGTCGTCATGGCGGCCATGGTCAACCTGTTTATTTTCCCGTATATCTATACATTGATGCCGATATTCGCCCGCGACATTCTCGGGGTGAGCGCCATGGGTTTCGGTCAGCTCATGGCGGGCGCCGGTCTGGGAGCCGTCATCGGATCGTTGGCTGTCGGGTCTTTACAGCAATCCGCAAACCGGGGGAGATTCCTCGTCGGCGCCGTAATGGCCTGGCCGTTGATTTTAGTGGCCTTGTCGTATTCACGCTCTTTTTTCGTTTCCATGGCACTGCTCATTGCTGCAGGAATCGCTCAGGGGATATCCATGGCGCTTGTCCAGGCCCTGCTCATGATGCGCTCAGCCGAGGAAATGCGGGGCAGGGTGTCCGGCGCCCGCGCCTTTGCGATCAGCACCCTTTCTTTCGGGGCTCTCCTGACCGGCTATGAAGTGAGTCTCTGGGGCGCGCCCGCGGCGTTCATCATCAATTCATCGGTTTTCATATTGGTCGCAGCGCTGATCGTGTTCTGGTCTTCGGAATTGGTCCGGTATAAATAAGCCATCTTCGCCCGCCGCGAATCCCAGAATCAACTAACCCAGCGCCTCAACCCCCATTCTTCCATCCCCCCGATTCTGCTTGACAGATTGCCCCCTTCGGTCTATCAGATAGGTACATTTCCATTTTTAGAACCTGGGACCACCTGGCTGGAACGAAGAGCGCTCCCTTTCCTGCGGGGGAATGTGGTAAAATCGCTGTCAAGGTCATCGACGACCGGGGCAACGAGCTCCTGGTCGTCAAGGATCTGAAAGAGACGGAAGAATAGAACGGAAGGATAGACAGGAGGATTTTATGAGTAGAAGTGCGGAAGCCTTGATGAAGGAGGCAATGGCGCTTCCCGATACGGAACGGGCGTTGCTGATCGATGGACTGCTCGCTACACTGGATCCGGAAAAAGACGCGGATGCGGATCAGGCATGGGCCATGGAGATCGAGAGAAGAGGCGCTGAGTTGGAGCAGGGGATCGTGGAGCCGTTGGCGTGGGAGGAGGTCCGGAAAAAAGCCTTGAGGCTGGTCCATGCCGACCCAAAATGACATCCTCTTTCATCCGGAAGCGTCGGATGAATATGCGGCCTCATATGCCTGGTATTATGGCAAGGGCGCCCATGTGGCCGATATCTTTTAAAGTGAAGTCAAAAGGTCATTGCGCCTGATTGCCGATTACCCGCGACGATGGCCCGCCTATCGTGGAAAATACCGTCGCATCATGGTCAGGCGCTTTCCTTTTTCCCTGGTATACGCATTTTATGAGGAACACTTGGTTATTGTCGCCGTCGTTCATGGAAGTAGACGTCCCGGTTATTGGAAGAGTCGTAAAGCATCTGATGCAATTCGGCAATAAATCGAGTTTAAGAGATGAAAAGAAACAAATTTTCTCCATCAGACATACTGAAGCTTTACCGGCTGGGCAAGCTTTCCAGCGGCAAGTCAACGGAATATCTGGATATGGAACGCTTCGAATTTGTGAAGTTCGCTTCCCGTCTCGGAATACCCTTCATCGACATGGACATGGAAGAACTCTTGACGGACTGTCATCGTGCTCACCGCATAGTAATAAAAGAAAGTCATAAATAAAGTCGTCTTTTCACCCTGGGACCAGCACCGGGAATGGGACCTCTCCAACGTCGTCCTGAATCCATCGGCGAATTATCCGGGCGGTTATGATCTGGGAGAGGACGAAAAATTCACCAAAGAGGTCGCCAAGGTCTCCAGAGACCCTTCCGATGTCATTCCCTTCAAGGCCAATCCGGACGGCGGGGGGAAACAGAGGGAGAAACGCTGGCACATCCATGCCGCCGATACGAATAAATGGGAGCAGGCCGCCGCATATTACATCGATGCCCATCAGGCAACGGTGGCCTTCGCCAAGAACGCCGGACTCGGTTTCGCTATTCTCTATCTGTACAACGGCCAGATGCACGACTATATGCCCGACTTCATCATCTGCCTGAAAAACGGAGAACCTTGTCATCTGAGCCTGGAAACGAAAGGTTTTGACCCTCTCGCCGAAGTCAAGGCCGCAGCCGCCCGGCGCTGGGTCAATGCCGTTAATGTCGAGGGATGTGACGGACGCTGGGATTATGCAGTTGTCCGATACTTATCGGGTGGTATATTTTTTTGTATTTTTTTCTTGACAACCGGAGGCAGATAGTATACCTACCGGTCGGTAGAATCGAATAAGGGGTATTGGTCATGACTAAAGATAAGCATCCGGCGACACTGGAAAGTCCGGCGGCGCCGGGGAAGCGAAGAGGAAAGCGGGAAGACGCTACGTTACAACCAGAAGCGCCGGAGGCGAAACCGGAGGGACAACTCCGGGAGAAGCTCATGGAGGCCGCGCTCACGCTGTTCACCCAGCGGGGTTATTCCGCGACAACGGTGCGGGAGCTCGTCGAGGCGGCCGGTGTGACGAAACCGGTCCTCTATTACTACTTCGGGAGCAAGGAGGGCCTCTTTCTCGAGCTGATGCGGACGCACTTCGGCCGTCTCGAAGCGGTGGTCGATGTCTACCGGAAGGGGGAGGGGAGCGTCCGGAAGCGGCTCACGGCGATGCTGGATAAAGGCTTTGCCTATGTCCGGCAGGATCTGGATTTCATCCGCCTGATGCACGCCGTCTATTTTGGTCCGCCGGGGGAGGCTCCCTATTTCGACTTCGACGCCTACCATCAGCGATATCACGATCTCATTGCACGATTCCTCAAGGAAGGGATCGAACAGGGCGAATTCCGGCCGGGAAACGCCGGAGACATGGCCTGGATCATCCTCGGGACCGTGGAGATTGCGATCGAGGATCAGATCTGCTGCCAGACGTCCAGGATCGACCGTAACACGCTAAAACGGCTACTGAATATGGTATTTGACGGCCTGGCGGCCGAGAACGATAAAGGAAAGGGAAACAGTGTATGAAGCGGATTCTGCTGTTTGTATTCGTTTGGGCGCTGGTCATTCTGACCGCGGCCTGTTCCAAGGGGGGTGATGCTGCAAAAAAGGCGACTCCCGAGGTCGCGCGTCCTCCCGTCGCCGTGGAGACTTCGGTGGCCGCGGCAGGCGCCCTGACCGAAGGGATCGATGTGACGGGGACACTCGCCCCCAAGTTCGAGGTGGACGTCAAATCCGAAGTGGCGGGTCTGGTCCGCGAAGTCTATGTCACGGAGTGGGTTCGGGTAAAGAAGGGGGAGCCGTTGGCGAGGATCGACATCCGCGAGCAGGAGTCGTTTGTCAAGCGGACCGAGGCCGCTCTGGGGTCGGCGAAGTCGCTCGAGCTCCAGTCCAGGGTTGCGGATAACCGCTCCCGTCGCGAACTCGAGCGGATGAAAAAACTCAAGGAAAATGGCCTCGCAACCCAGCAGGCGCTCGATGACGCCGTGTCGGAGGCGGAGGCCGCGGCGTCGCGAATCGAAGCGGCGCACGCCCAGGTCCGCGCAGCGGAAGAGGATCTCAATCAGGTGCGGACCCGTCTTGCCAAGGGACGGATCGCGGCCCCGATCGACGGAATCGTCTCCGAACGGCGGGCGAACGTGGGCGACCTCGTCGGCGAAGCCGGCGCAAACCAACCGCTTTTTCACATTGTGGACAACCGTGTCCTGAATCTGACCGTTTCGGTTCCTTCGACCGCGATGGCATCCCTGCGCCGGGATCAGCCGTTGGAATTCACTACAGACGCCCTCCCCGGCAGGACCTTTAAGGGAACTGTGATGTTCATCAACCCGGCGGTCAACGAATCCGACCGCTCGGTCCGTGTCATCGCGGAGGTGAACAATACGGCGGGCGAGCTCAAGGGGGGGCTTTTCGTTCAGGGACGGATTGTGACAGGGAAGCGCGGCGGGGTTATCTTTGTTCCCCGTGAGGCCCTCTTGGGTTGGGACGTCGCGGGAAGAAGGGCGAAGCTCTTTATCGTCGAGGCAGACCGGGCAATATCCCGCGAAGTCCGGACGGGCCAGGCGACGGAAGGTAGGGTAGAAATCACCGCGGGCCTCAAAGCCGCAGAGACCTACGTCGTCAGGGGCGCCTTCAACGTCAAGGAGGGCGACATGCTCATCATCGCCGGTAAACAGGGGAGCTAAATCATGATACTATCCGATCTTTCCATCCGCCGGCCGGTCTTCGCGACCGTGATGGTCCTGGTGCTCGTCACGCTGGGGATCTTTTCGTACCGGTGGCTCCCCGTCGAGATGTATCCGAACGTAGAAATTCCGGTTCTGTCCATCGTGACGAAGTTCCCAGGCGCCGGTCCCGAGAGCGTGGAACGCGAGGTGTCCAAAAGGCTCGAGGAGGCAGTCAACGGCATTTCCGGGGTGAGGCACGTTTACTCTTTCTCCCGCGAGGGGGTTTCCACCGTCGTCGTCGAATTCCGCCTCGAGGAGAGGATCAACGAGGTGATCCAGGAGGCGCGCGCCAAGGTAAACGCCATCCGCGGCGTTCTTCCCAAGGGGATCGAAGAGCCGATCATCCAAAAACTGGACTTCAACGCCATGCCCATTGTGTCGCTCGCCGTCCGGTCGGAAACGCTCTCGCCCCGGGACCTGACCGTTTTTGTCGAGAAGAGGATCAAACGCCGGTTCGAGGGGATCGCCGGGGTGGGCAAAGTGGACCTGGTCGGCGCCGCGAAGCGGGAAGTCAATGTGATCATCGATCCCGAGCGGTTAAACGCGATTGGACTCGGTATCGACACTGTCGTGGCCGGACTCAGGTCAGAGAATGTGAACACACCTTTGGGACGCTTGAACCGGGGGGCGACGGAGGTCAGCCTCCGGGTTTCGGGAAAGCCCAAGCGCGTCGAGGGGTTCCGGGAGATGGCGATCACCGTGAAAAACGGCCGACCGATCCGCCTCGGGGAGGTTGCCGAGGTGAGGGACGGGGTCGAAGAGCAGCGCTCGCTGGCCCTCGTCGACGGGGTCCCGGCCGTCTCGCTGGATATCCTCAAGCAGGCGGGCGCCAACATCGTCGAGGTCGCCGACACGGTCAAACGGACGGCGGAGGGGATGCGGAACGACCTCCCTCCGGGGACGACGATCTCGGTCGTCCGCGACAGCTCCACGTTCATACGGGAATCCCTCGACGATGTCCAGCAGACCATGATCCTGGGCGGGATACTGACAGTCCTTATCGTCTTTTGTTTCATCAACTCCTGGCGCTCCACGGTGATCACGGGGGTGACGCTGCCGATCTCGGTGCTGTCGTCGTTCATCATCATGAAGGCGCTGGGGATGTCGATCAACGTGATGACGATGATGGCCCTGTCGCTTGCTATCGGCCTATTGATCGACGATGCCATCGTTGTCCGGGAGAATATCGTCCGCCACCTGGAGCGCGGGGAGGACCATATGACCGCCGCCCGCAACGGGACCAGCGAAATCGGCCTCGCCGTCTTCGCCACGACGATGTCGATCGTGGCCGTATTCGTGCCGGTTGCCTTCATGAAGGGGATCATCGGCCGCTTCTTTTTCCAGTTCGGGATGACGGTTGCCTTCGCGGTCCTCGTCTCGCTGCTTGTCTCCTTCACCCTGGACCCGATGCTCTCCTCCCGCTGGCACGATCCGGCGATTGCGGCCAAGGGAAAAAGGAGCGGCCTGGCGAAGCTTCTGGAGGGATTCAACGCCGGATTCGACCGGGCCGCCGACGGCTACCGCCGGATGATCGGCTGGGCCCTTGACCATCGCAAAACGGTTCTCGGAATCGCGCTTACGGCCTTTGCCGGGGGGATCATCGCCTTCGGTTCGCTCCAATCCGCTTTTTTCCCCGAGATCGACAGCGGGGAGTTCAACGTGACCTTCAAGACCGCCCCGGACGCCTCGATCGCCGAGAGCCGGGGACGTCTGGAGGCGCTTCTCGGCATAATTAGCATCCATCCCGCCGTGGCCCATACCTACGCCACGATCGGCGCGGGGGACAGCGGCACGGTCCGGAGCGGCATTGTCTTCGTCAAGCTGAAGAAACGGTCGGAGCGGGCGCTCGGCCAGAGGGGGGTGCAGCAGGATTTCCGGCGGAGTTTCATCCAGATCCCCGGCGTCATCACCTCCATCGAGGAGGTCAACGAGTCCGGTCAGAGCCAGAAGCCTCTCCAGGTCAACCTTCGCGGGACGGACATTGCGCGCCTCAAGGCCTATGCGGCCGAGCTCCGCGACAAGATGTACGCGGTACAGGGGATCAGGGATATCGAGATCAGCCTCGAGCACGACATCCCCGAATACCGGCTTGTCGTGGACCGCGAGAAAGCGATGAGCGCCGGGGTGATGACCGACCATATCGTCCGGACGGTCGGCGCCCTGGTCGGCGGCGAGGTGGTTTCCACGTACGAGGACGAGGACGGCGATGCGGTGGACATCCGCGTGCGTCTCCCCGAAAAACTCAGGGAGAACCCCGATCAGGTTCGGAACCTGCATCTGGCCGTGGCAAACGGCAAGGGATCCGCGACGCTCCTGCCCCTGTCGAACCTGGTCTCTTATTCGGCCTATGCCACCCCCTCGGAGATCAACCGGCAGGAGCTGACCCGCCAGGTGACGGTCAGCGCCAATCTTGACAATCTCCCGCTGGGTACGGCAGTGAAGAAGGTGGAGGAGGCAGGGAAAACGCTTGCACTGGCGCCGGGCTACCGGGTGGTATTTTCCGGAGACGCGGAGATCATGGCCGAGACTTTCGGGTACATGGCCGAGGCCCTCGTCCTGGCGGTGCTCTTCGTTTACTTTATCCTGGCCGCCCAGTTCGAGTCCTTCCTGGAGCCTCTGGCGATCATGTTCTCGCTGCCGCTTTCCATCGTCGGGATGGCCGCGATGCTCCTGCTCACCGGGGACACGGTCAATATCATGTCGCTGATCGGGCTCATCATGCTGATGGGGCTCGTCACGAAAAATGCGATTCTGCTCGTCGATTATGCAAAGGTCCTTCGCGCCCGCGGGATCGAGCGGCGGGAGGCGGTCATCACCGCCGGGCGGACGCGGCTTCGTCCCATCGTCATGACGACGCTCGCAATGATCTTCGGGATGTTGCCGCTGGCGCTGGCGATCGGGGCCGGCGCGGAGGTGCGGGCGCCGATGGCCCGCGCCGTGGTCGGCGGGCTCCTGACCTCGACCCTGCTGACGCTATTGGTCGTACCGGTGATGTACACGTTCATGGAGGATTTAGGCGGGTGGGTGATTGGAAAACTCGGGTTTCGGAGGAAGAAAGAGGTATGAAAAATCGATTTATCGGGATGGGGATCGCCTCTGTGACGGTTCTCCTGTTCCTGGCTGCGGCGCCGGCATCCGCCCAGCCCCGGGCGCTGACGTTGGAAGGGGCCCTTGCGATCGCCGCTGAGAGGAATCGGGACATAGAAAAGGCCCGTGAATACATCGCCTGGGCGCAGGGGAAGTATGTCGAGGAGCGGGCGGCCGCTTTCCCGCAGCTCACGGCCCTGGCTTCCCTGGGATGGGACAGGGATGAGAGTCAGAAGATCTACAGCCCGATGCAGACACAGAAGACGGAACGCCGATCCGCTCTGATCGGTCTGACCCAGCCCCTCTTCACATGGGGGCAGGTGAGCGCGGCGATCCGGGCGGCAAAGGTCGGCCTCCAGTCCGCCGAAGAACAGCTAAGGGTTTACCAGCAGGCAGCCAAGCGCGACGTATCGGCGGCCTTCTACGATGTGCTCCTCGCGCGTGAACTCCACGCCCTTGCGCTCCACAACCTCGAACAGAAGAAACGACACCTCGAAGAGGCGCGACGGAAACTCCAGGCGGGCGTGGCCACCGATTACGATGTCCTGGCGGCGGAGGTGTCGGCGGAAAACGCCCGTCCCGAAACGATCCGGACGGAGAATCAGATCCGCACCGCACGCGAGCGGCTGCGCTTCCTGCTCGCCATCGAGCGCGGTGAAGTCGATGCCGCCGGGAGCCTCGATGCCGACTTTATTCCCCTCCGGTCCTACGGGGAGGCCTTCGTCCTGGCCCGCGAAAAACGTCCCGACCTCGCCGATATCCGCCATAGGATCGGCGTCTACCGGGAGTTGGTCGTCCTGGCCGACGCGCAGGACAAGCCGCGCGTCGATCTCAAGGGGGCGTATGGCTGGAATTACCTTGAACAGCCGGGAATCTCCGGCGACGGCCCTTCCTGGAGTGTGGGCGTCCAGTTCAGCTATCCTTTCTTCGACGGCCTCCGAACAAAGGGAAGGGTCGCCCAGGCCGAAAGCGACCTTCGGCGGATCCAGATCGACGAGGCGAAGCGGATCGACGCGGTTGCCCTCGAGGTTCGCGAAGCGGTGAACGCCGCGGGAGAATCGGAGGAAATTGTCCGTTCGCTGTCCGGTGTGGTGAACCAGGCGGAGCGGCTCCTGGCGATGGCGGAGAAGGGTTACGAATTGGGGGTCAAGACCCGACTCGAAGTCGACGACGCCGAACTTAACCTGCGGCAGGCGAAAAGCAGCCTGAGTCGCGCCCGCCGAGATTACCTCGTTGCCCGGGTCAACCTCGACTGGGTCACAGGTATCCTCGGAGAGGGACAGAAATAGGGAGGGGTGGAAAATGAAGCATCAGGAAGGGGTCTTCATGGGTGTCCGGGGCGCCGAGCTCTATTACCAAGGCTGGCTGCCGGAGGGGGAGGTCAGGGCCGTCCTCCTGATTGTCCACGGGCTGGCCGAGCACAGCGGGCGGTACATGAACGTGGTCAACCGCTTTGTTCCGCTGGGCTATGCCGTTTACGGGATCGATCACGTCGGACACGGCAGGTCCGAAGGGCGGCGGCTCTACGTTGAGCGCTTCGCCGATTATACCGAGCCTCTCAAGACTTACTTCGATATGGTCCGATGCCGGCAGCCGGACAAGCCCGTTTTTCTGGTCGGGCACAGTATGGGGGGGCTGATCGGCGCCCTGCATCTGCTCGCTCACCAGGATGATCTGGCCGGGGCGGTCCTTTCGGGCCCGGCAATCAAGGCGCCAGGCAATATCCCGGCGGGGATCATTTTTGTCGGACGGGTGCTCTCGGTCCTTGTTCCAGGGGTGGGGCTGGTGCCGCCCGTGGATGCGGACGGGGTGTGTCGCGATCCGGCGGTTGTGAAGGCGTATCTCGCCGATCCGCTGGTTCATAGGGGAAAGTTAACGGCGCGTCTGGGCGCGGAGTTGATCGGTGCGATGGAGCATGTCCGTGCCGAAGCGAACCGCATCACCCTTCCGGTTCTGATCCTCCAGGGAGGCGCCGATCGTCTCGTCGATCCGTCCGGGGCGCAGATACTCTATGAAAAAATCGCTTCCTCCGACAAAAAACTCGTCGTTTACGAGGGCTTTTTTCATGAGGTGTTCAACGAGCCGCAGCACGACCGGGTGCTCACCGACGTCGAGCAGTGGCTGGCGGCCCATATTCTTGCAGGAAAGTAGCCCCGCAGGCTCCCCATGCGCGCCGCCCCGGTTTCCCCCGGGGGTTCACCGGGAACCTGTCCGACAGATCTCCGCTCCGGCACGGGCATAGCCATGTCCGCTTATTTCACTGTATAGCCTCGGCCGTCGAGGCAGGCGCCCATCGCCCGCTGATAGTCGGCACGCTTCTGGCCGCTCGGATCTTCCGAAACAGCAACCGGGGGTTGAGTCGGGTCGAAGCCCGTCTGGTTCACGGCCCATTTGTGGCACTCGTAACGATCCGTTGCCTGCTGCTGTTCGCTTTGGTTGTTGCGGGGATAGATGAACAGCTGGTCTGCCGGAGGCGGCGTCTGGCTGACAGCATCTTTCGGTGGCTCAACGACGACATAGCCGTCTCCCCTGTTTGCATAATAGATGTCGTTCGCATAGTAGTAAGGCATTCCGCCGACCCATACCGTTGCATAATAAGGGGGGAGGAAGGGTACGAAAAGGCCGAACGGAGGTGCGATGACGGCGAAACGCGGCCCCTGTCGGTGGTACCAGGCGCCGCCGTGAAAGTAGTATCGCGTGCCGCCGTGAATGACCGTCCGATGCTCGCGCGGCAGTGATCGGACCACATGCCCGCGAACGGGATAAAAACGGTTGTGTTGATAACGCGTATCCCGGAATTCGTTCTGACCTGAAATGCGAACAGGCCCGCCCTCGCGCGCTGCCTGAACCGGAACGCGCCGGTCTCTTGCCGGACCGGCGCTTGGCCTGTCCTCTCGCGCCGCCTGAGCCGAAAAGTGTCGATCCCGACCCGGGCCATTGCCCGGCCTGTCCTCACGCGCTGCCTGAGCCGCCTGTGCCGACCAGAACACCAACAATCCCGAAATCAGGGCCAGCAGCAGTCCCAGGGTAAAGTATCTGTTCGTGTGATGAATATGGGTCATGATCATTACCTCCTTTATATCGAATAAGGGTTTATATTATAGGTTCTCTGCGTCCCTCACCGTACGCTGTAGCTGCGTCCTTCCATGCAGGCGGACATCGCTCGCCGGAAACCGTAGGCCTTTGCATCAAGCTGGGCGTCGCGCGCCCTGTCCCTCGCAGCATAGGCCTCCTCCTGCTGCCGGGCATATTCCATCCGTGCCGAATCCGATGCGGCGCCGGCGATAGCCCCCCCGGATGCGCCGATCAAGGCGCCCCCCACCGCATGCCTTGGTCCGCCTATCAGCGCGCCCAGCACGGCGCCTGCGATCGCCAGGGCGGCGGTATCATGTCCCGGTGGAGGCATCGGCACCACCCTCACGCGCTGATCCGTCGGGATTGCAGAGCGACCCGGATCGAAACCGGTCTGACTCACCGCCCAGTTGTAACACTCGTAATGGTCGCGTGACTGTTGCTCGTTGGTCTGACCTGCCTTCGGGTAAAAATAGAGCTGGACAAGGGGGGCTCTTGGGCCCTCGGGAGGGACCTCGCGTTCATACCGTGTATCCGTGCGATAAGGCGCGGGATAACATGCGGACAAAACAAGGGTGGCCGTGAAAAGCAGAAACCAGATGCCTGTTTTTGACACCTGACGTTCATGTCCGCGTTCCGCTGTCGTTTCGCTGCAGCCGATGATCCTCATTTTGTTCCTCCTTTGTTTTCTTTAATCATTTTGCAAAGAGTGTGCCGCCTTTGGGGTGTGACGACGTAAGCAATTGATAACAGAGACATACTAATATTTCAGAGAGATCGGAAAAAACTTTCATGGTAAGAATGTGGTTAAAAAGTATCCGTTCGTGTCGTCTTCCTATGAACAAAGTATCCATTTTGGGGTGTTGCCCGACTTTCTTTTTTTCTCTTGCATAATATCGTGTCTGAAGCGAAAATGCACCCCACTACGCGGTGAGGGGGTAGGTGTCCGCGTCAACAGGAAAAAAGCCTATGAAACGCGTTGAATCGTTGCTCGGCAGGAAAGAAGAAACAGTCCTCAATGTCTTCAAGCTCAAGTCCATGATCCGTGATCACGACACCCTGGCGATTCTCATGAACGGATCGCCCGATCCGGACGCCGTCGCCTCGGCGATGGCCCTGCGCGAGATCCTCAACCAGACGAAACCCCTGGCGAGGTGCGTCTTTGTCGCCACCGAGCCTGTGATCAGACACCAGAACGCCGAATTCATCAAGGAAATGAAGGTCGAGATCGAGATGCTGGACAAGGTTGACCTTAAAAAATTCCGGCTGATTGCCCTTGTAGACGGCCAGCCCACCTTTTTCGGTGATAGACTCGGGGAGGTGAAACCTCAGATCGTCATAGACCATCACCCCTGCAAGACGGTCTGGCACGCCTCGCTCGCCGACGTCCGGCCGGGGTATGGGGCTCTCTCCACGATCATGACCGAGTATCTGCTCGCTGCGCGGGTGAGGATTCCCAAAAGACTCTACACGGCCCTCCTTTACGGGATCAAGAGCGACACCGTCAACTTCGAACGGGATGTGAGTCTCGAGGACATCGGCGCCTATCATCTTACATTCTCGCGGGCAAACCGGGAGCTCATCCGACGCATCGAGCTCAACCAGATCCCGGAGAAATTTCTCCGGCACTTCGATTATGCCTGCCAGCATAAACGCCGCTACCGAGACCGGATGATCATCGTTCTCGGGACGGTGGAGAGCCCGGACGCCTGCGTCCAGGTCGCCGATTTTTTCCTCCGCGTGATCAATATTTTCTATGTGATCACTGCCGGTATCGTAAAGGATCGGATGGTCATTATCTTTCGAGGGGACGGTTACCGCCGGGACTGTGGGGCCATCGCCAGGAAATCTTTCGGCACATTTGGCGCCGCCGGCGGCCACAGGAGCGCGGCGCGAGTGGAGATTCCTCTCGAGACCCTAAAAACGCTTCTGGATGATGATCTCTCCCCGGAAGCGGTGGACCGGTTCCTCGTTCAGAGACTCAGGAGGAAAAGAGAACCGGTCGAGAAGGCAAACGGAAAAAACGGTAAAGTGTGAAAACGATAAGCCTTTACGGAGCCGTCATTCTTCGGTTTTGGTAGTTGCCGGGGTTGGGCTCTTCTCCGTTGTTTCGGGACTTTTGCTTTCTTCCGCTTTCTTCTCTGCAACGGGCGCCTTCTTTCCACCGTAGTCCGTGGCGTACCAGCCGCTCCCCTTCAGATGGAAGGTAGACATGGACATCAGTTTGTGCACCGGGCCCTTGCAGAATTTGCAGGATTTCGCCGCAGGGTCCGCGATCC
The DNA here is from genome assembly GCA_001829875.1 of Syntrophus sp. GWC2_56_31. Lineage (GTDB taxonomy): Bacteria > Desulfobacterota > Syntrophia > Syntrophales > UBA5619 > JAKAFS01. Next base: position 3,999 of record MICN01000050.1, on the reverse strand, counting down.
CCTGGAACATTTCAAATTCCTTACCGCATTTCTTGCACTTATACTCGTAAATCGGCATATAAAAGCCTCCAGTATATGTATTTCATTGCATCATCTCGCCGATCTGGTGGCGGTTGCTGAAACAATCCATGACCAGATTCAGGTCGGCGTCGGTGACCGGTTTGAGCAGGTTTCGCGTGATCCGGTGGACCTTTTCTTCCTCCCCCGACTTCTCGTCCTCGGGCGCATCGAAATTTCCTTCGCCCCGGTAGAAGCGGATCACATGGACAAGCTCATGCGCCGCGATGTAGAGGAGCAAAGGCGAGATCCGGATGAAGGAATGGGCGCGGTCAACGGCGTCCAGGATCCTGTCGTCATGGAGACATATCCTGTAGAAGTGAAGCCGGCCGTCCTCCGGCCCTGGGTCTCTTCCGTATTCGTACTTACAGAGGTGGGCAAACGCCCCCTCTCGAACCTCATGCTTCTCCAGGAAGGCGAGCGTTTTGACGTCGTACCGCGGCTCCCTCCACTCTCCATGAGCGAGTCCGAAGTACTGTCCCGCCAGCTTTTCGGCCTGTATAAAGGTTCGGCCGGCGAGAGATATCTGCGCTGCATTGAAATAACGGTCCATCGACTCACCATCCGACTATCCCGTACAACTGTTACTAATATAAGCACAAATCGATATCTGTCAATCTATTTTTTGGTTACGCTTTTTTGATTGATCCGCTTCACATGCGAGCGCTTTTGGACAGGGTTGTCGAAGATATCGAATCCTCAGGTTTCCACGTCGAGTTTGTCTGTGCCTCTGTAGAGAATTTTCGGCAGGATGATGGTTGCGGCGGCCAGTCCGAACAGTGTGAGGGCGATGGGGCTTCGCAAAAAAATACGTAGACTCCCTCCCGAAATCATCAGCGTCTGTCTGAGGGCCTGTTCCATAAGATCTCCCAAGACCAGTCCCAGTATGACGGGGGCCAGCGGGTAGTCGAGCTTGACCATAGCATAGCCCAGTAGCCCGAGAGTCGTTGCCGTAAGAAGGTCAAGCGGAGAGCGGTTCACACTGTATACCCCGACAAACGAGAGAACGAGCACGATGGGGAAGAGCCATCTCGAAGGCGTGCTCAAGATCTTCACCCACAGGGGGATGAGGGGAAGGTTCAAGATCAGGAGCATCACGTTGCCGAAGTAGAGGCTGGCGATCAATCCCCAGACCACGTCCGGATGTTTTTGGAAGAGAAAGGGGCTCGGTCTGACACCCACCATGAGCAGGGCTCCGTACATGACCGCGGTAACCGCCGAGGCGGGAAGACCCATGGTCAACAAGGGAATGAGTGCTCCGCAGGCCGCCGCATTGTTGGCCGCTTCGGGGGCGGCAACCCCTCGGATCTCTCCGTGGCCGAAACGTTCCGGGTTTTTCGAGAAACGTTTTTCCAATGTGTAGGAGAGAAAAGAGGCAGTGACGTGGGCGGCGCCGGGCAGAATCCCGATGAAGAAGCCTAAAAACGTTCCCCGGAAAATGGCGCCGAGACTGTATATAAAGTCTTTCATGGATAGCCATATCCCGGTGACCTTTTCCCGGATGAATTCTCCGGTTTGCATCTCGCTGGTGCAGGTGAGGATCTCGGAAACCGCGAATAGGCCGATGGCCACTACCACGATGTCGAATCCCTCCATGAATTTGGGTATGCCGAAGGTGAACCGGAGAATGCCGGTAGGAAGGTCGCTCCCCACCGTGGCGAGCATCAATCCGAAGGTGGTCGAAACCAGACCCTTGCGCAATGACCGTCCCGCAAGACTGCTTACCATCGAAAGCCCAAATATCATCAGGGCAAATGATTCCGCCGGTCCGAACCTGAGGGCGAACCGTCCCAGGGGGGGGCCGATGAGCATCAAAAGCACGATTCCGATGGTTCCTGCGATGAACGACCCGATCGCGGCGATAAAGAGGGCCGGTCCCGCCTGTCCCTTCTTTGCCATCTGGTAACCGTCCAGCGTAGTCACCACCGAGGCCGCCTCTCCGGGGACATTCAACAGAATCGAGGTTGTGGAGCCGCCGTACATCGCTCCGTAGTATATCCCCGCCAGTAGAATGATCGCCGAAGCGGGCTCCTTCCCGTAAGTCAGGGGGATCAACAGCGCCATCCCGCCGGCCGGTCCGATGCCGGGAAGGATCCCGATGATGGTCCCTACCAGACAGCCGATAAAGGCATAAAGGATGTTGATGGGTAAAAGGGCGATCTGAAAACCGTAAACGAGATGATTCAGTATGTCGAGCATGGCGGCTTCCCTATTTCAAGATTTCTCCGATCGGACCCAACGGTAGCCGTATGTCAAGCACCAAGGTGAACAAGGCAAAGACCCCGATGCTCAGGCCCATGGAGAGAAGCATGCCGATGATCCATGACCTCTCACCCAGGATGCGGGTGGCGACCAGAAGGAAAATGACAGTCGCGATCGGATAGCCGATCCACTCGATACCGAACCCATACACTGCAAGGATACCCGCAAGGATGATCGCGCCAAGCGAGGTCTTGCCGAACAACCTCGCATTTGCGCCTTTCTCGGGTTTGATCAGAAGGGAGATGCCGAGCAGCGACATCAATGCGCCGAGAAAAATGGGGAAGGCCTTCGGCCCCAGAGGATCTCCGATGGAGACAACCTGCATGGCGAAGGCCTCCCATAGGTATCCGATACCCAGAAGCAGGATGATCAAAGCTCCGCTTCTTTCCGCTCCCATTACTTCACCAATCCCAGCTCTTTTGCCAGACCCTGATACATGGAGATCTCCTTAGCGAGGAAATTCCGGAGTTTTTCACCTGTCAGTAAAAAATCAACCCATGCCTGTTTCTTGAGGACATCGTTCCACTCCTTAGTCTTTACCATCTTGCCGAAGGTGTCCTCCCAGTAGCGAAGCGGCTCCTTGCTCATTCCCGGCGCCGCATAGAACCCTCGCCAGTTGGGAGAGGAGACATCGAGGCCGAGATCTTTGGCCAGCGGAATCTTCTCGAAGATCCCCGTCAGCTTTCGGTCCCCCAGGACAGTCAAAGGTCTGACCGCTCCCGATTCCGCAAAACCGGCGATCTCGCCGGCCTCGCCAACGAAGGCGGTGACGTGCCCTCCCATCAGAGCGCTCAGGGCGTCCCCACCGCTTTGGAAGGCGACGTACAGGATATTCTTCGCCGGGATGCCGATCGCTTTGGCCAGCATGGCCATGCGTATGTGGTCCAATCCTCCCGGAGGGGAACTGCCCGCGAAGGTCAGAACGCCGGGATTCTTTTTCCAGCTTTCGATCAGGTCTTTCATGGTTGCGTACGGGGAATCCTTCCGCACGGCGATCGTCCCATAATCGACAAAAAGGGCAGCCACGGGGGTGATGTCCTTGTAAGTATAAGGATTTTTCTGGATGGCCATCTGCGTGCTCAACACCGCCGAAAAAGCGACCAGAACGTTCTGGTCTTTACTCCGGTTACGGATGATGTCGGTCATGGCCACCACACCAAAGCCTCCCGGTTTGTTGATCACCGCGATAGGGTTCTTGACCAGACCGGTCTCATTGAGCACCTTTGCCGATAGGCGGCAGGTCATGTCCCATCCGCCGCCGGGATTAGCCGGAGCGATAAATTCCAACGCTTTATCCGGGTAAGCGGCCTCCGCACCGCTTCCAGGCAGGAGTAGACCGATCGACATCAGTAGTCCCACAAAAAGAAAACGGATAAACACCTTCATTTTGACGACCTCCTTTCAACAGGGTTTAATAAAGATCGCACGCCGATGCCCCATTCGACATCCGTTCGGCAATTACCCGGGGTCTGCCGGACCCCTTTCCTCACCCACCCGATCACAGATCAGGTTTTGAATCTCTTCTTCCCGGTGCTCAAGCTCCCGATCCATGCAGGCCTACGACTGTATATTCCACTTCTGTTCAAAGCCGTCTTTGGTTATTGTCCCCTTGGGGACCGGAACCCCCACTTCGAGGATACTGCTGCTGAAGGAAACGTCCTTTTTTACCTTCTTGAAATA
>MICN01000049.1:1111-6907 GCA_001829875.1 Syntrophus sp. GWC2_56_31 | reverse complement strand
AGCGGCCTGAAGGGTCCGCTGGTAGTAGTCGTCCAAGAGCATGGCGATCAGGGGGGAGTCCTCCCCCGCCTCGGCGAGGCTCCGACCCAGCGGGATGAACCGCCGCATCCGCTCGTTCTCCAGACCGTCGCGCGACCGGAGATTCGCCTCCAGGGAGGCGATGATCCGCTGGGCGACGATCGCCTCGACATTCTCATCGGTGGGCATCGCTTTCTCGTGCAGATTGATATTGAAGTTCCGGGCGATCGACCGGAGATTGAACTGCTCCATACCGGCCACCAGCGTGATGGCCGTGCCGCTCGCCCCGACGCGCCCCGTTCGCCCTGCGCGGTGGATGTAAAGTTCGGGGTCATCCGGCGGTTCGTACTGGATCACATGCGAAAGATCGGGGATATCGATCCCGCGGGCCGCAACGTCGGTCGCTACGAGGAATCGCAGCGCCCCCTTGCGCACCCGCCCCATCACCCGCTCCCGCGCCCCCTGGGCGAGGTCGGAACTCAGTTCGTCCGCGTCGTAGCCGAAGCGCTTGAGGACGACCGTTACGTAGTGAACGGTCGATTTCATGTTGCAGAAGATGATCGCCGAGACGGGATTTTCCATCTCGATGATCCGGACGAGGGAGCGCTCCCGCTGCATTCCCGGAACGAGGTAAAAGACGTGATCGGTCCCGGCCACATGGATCTGGTCCTTGCTCAGGCTCAGGAACTCCGGATCGCGGAGGAATTCGCCGGCGAGACGCATCACATAGGAGGGGAAGGTGGCCGAGAACATATATCCGTTGATCGCCCGGTGGGGCAGAAACTGCTGGACCCGCTTCATGTCGGGATAGAATCCCATCGAAAGCATCCGGTCCGCCTCGTCGAAAACGAGGATCTGCAGGGCGTCGAGATTGAGCGTCCCCTTGAGGAGGTGGTCGAGTATCCGCCCCGGCGTTCCCACCACAATCTGCGCCCCGTCGCGGAAGGCGTCGAGCTGGGGGCCGTACTTCACACCGCCGTAAACCACGGCTGTCCGCACCCCGCGGTCCCCCCGGAGGAGTTCCGTCTCACGGGCGACCTGTTGGGCCAATTCGCGGGTCGGAACGAGGACCAGGGCCTGGCAGGCGGTCTTCGCCGTGTCGATCCGCTCGAGGATCGGCAGGATGAAGGCGCCGGTCTTTCCGCTTCCTGTCTGCGACTGAACCATCAGATTCCGCCCCGCCAGCACGTAAGGGATCGTCCGCGTCTGCACCGGCAGGAGTTTCTTCCATCCCGCCCGCGCGCAGGCTGCCTGCATCGACTCCGGCAATCCTTGCAGGGTCACCTCCGGAAGGGCATTCTCCGGTTCGATCACCCGATTCCCGTCCGACTTCTGCGGGCTTGGTTCCGCTGTGACCATCTGCGGTTCCGGCCCCGCCTGTCCGCCATTCGCAATGCAATCCTCTTCCATGATGCCTCTCTTTGGATACTTAATAGGTAAGTTTACGCCTGGATTAATCTTTTGTCAAGGAATTTGCCTCTTTGCAAGACTTTTACCATTTGCTTTTTCCCTGATAATATGTTATCAATTTACCTACATACTCGATTTGAGGTTAAGAGGATATCATGCCCATCTATGAATTTTACTGCGAAACATGCAATACGGTCTTCAACTTTTTCTCTCGGGGCGTCAACACGACGAAGACCCCAAACTGCCCGAAATGCCGAAAGGTACTGAAACGGCAGATGTCCCTCTTCGCGAAGGTCACCCGTGGAAAAGAAGAGCCGGCCGAAGACGGCATGCCCCCGCTCGACGAGGCAAAAATGGAAAAGGCAATGGCCATGCTGGCGGGGGAGGCCGAAAAGATGAACGAGGACGATCCGCGCCAGGCCGCGCAGCTCATGCGGAAACTCACTGACGCGACCGGGCTTGCCTTAGGCGCCGGCATGGAAGAGGCCCTCAGCCGCCTGGAAAAAGGCGAGGATCCCGATCAGATCGAGGCGGAGATGGGCGACCTCCTGGAGGAGGGAGAACCCTTCGTCTTAGAGGGAAAGGGAATGAGGGGCAGCCGGAACCCGAAGCCTCGCGTGGACGAAACCCTCTACGATCTGTAGGCGCACCGCCCCTATTACCCTCCTCCGACCGGGTCAATGGTCAAAAGCCCTTCCGGGGTGTCGATAAGGAAATCGGGACGGAGAGCAAGCAGCCTTTCCCGATCATGCCAGCCCCAGGTGACGGCGACAGACCGGACACCGGCAGCCCGCGCCTCCAAGATATCCCCGCCTGTATCGCCGATGTAGAAGGCCATCTCCCGGGGGATCCCGTATTTCTTAATGGCGTAGTCGATTTTCTCCTTCTTGCTGAAGAGGAAATCGAAGCCGAAGATCTCCCGGAAATAGGGGTCAAACCCGAACCGGACAAGCATCCTCCGGATAGTCCGGGAACCGTTTGAGGAGACCACTGCGAGAAGATGGTCCTTCTGCAAGGCGGCCAATACCGGGATGAGGCCGGAAAATGGCTTCATGGCGTCGTAGTCGATCGCGGGGAAGGTCTCTTTCGTGGCCTGGGCGAAAGCGACCAGATCTACCCCCCGGGCAGCCATCGATTCGTAGAAATTGCCATCGAAGAGGGCGAGGTACTCCTCCTTGCATTTTACGACCGGCGTCCCGATGCGCTCAAGACATCGCGTCACGGCATCTGCATAAAGGTCCAGCGAATCAGCCAGGACACCGTCAAAATCGAACAGAAAAAGGGATTTCATTGTCATACGCGTATCATACCTTCACGTTTATCACCAGCAAATCTCCTTGACTTACAAGGACGCTGCTCTTATTCTCACCCCACATAAAAAGCAAGGTTGACGGCTTCGTAAAAAATTTTAAAAAATCCCTCCCCCTTGACGGGGGAGTGTTAGGGTGGGGGTCGGGACTAACCGGATTTGAATGTGTTCCATCCCCCTCCCCTTAATCCCCTCCCGCAAAGGGAGGGGAAATTTACTTTTTTCAAGGTTGCAATGAATGAAATGGGGGTATAGATAATGCCAATTCTTGATGGGAGAGAGCAGGAAAGGCGGGGGATCTTGGAGATCGCGAATCTCATGGTGGTTGCCGCGAGGACGGCTCCCAAAAGCGGAGGAAGGGATGACATCCTTACGGCGATCGTCCATGGACACGAGATCGAGGCCATTGCCGCCGACATGGAGAAAATAGCGGCTGAACGAAACGACCCTGCCTGGGTGAAGCATGCAAAAATCATCAAGGGTGCGGATGCCATCGTTCTCATCGGAGTGAGAGGGACGAAGAGCTACGTGACCAACTGCGGCGCCTGCGGCTGCAAGTCCTGCGATGATTTCACGAAAGTCGCAAAAAGGTCGGGGCAGGATTTTGAAGGACCCAACTGCATCTTTAAAACCCTCGATCTGGGGAGCGCCGTATGCTCGGCAGCAAAGATCGCCAGTATCCTCAACGCCGATAATCGTCTTTACTACCGGATCGGTGCGGTGACCCGACGGCTCCGTTACATGCCGGAGGCGACCGTCATTATAGGGATTCCTCTTTCCGCCACGGGGAAAAACCCGAATTTTGACAGGGAGCTCAGCCTGTAAGCCCCGCCCTGTGGGTGGGTAGCTTCATAGGGAAAAGGGCGAAACCGACGTCTTATCGAACAATCGGGCCACGCAATTGAAAGAAGGAACGCAAAGCGACGCCATATGGCTCCTTGGGCTGTGTCTGAGCCGTATGGGTTTTACTTTTATCTTTACCACCTACTCGGCGGCGCTGCCGCTGCTGAAAAACGACTGGGACATGTCGGCAAGCGAGGCCGGCCTGGTGCAATCCGCATGGCACGCCGGCTACCTGATCTCGCTGTTTGCCGTCGGTTTTATTGCCGATCGTCATGGCGCAAAAAGGGTTTTCCTTGCCGGCAGCATCCTCGCCGGCGTAAGCGCAATGCTGTTCGCATTTTATGCCGATAGCGCTATTTCCGGTTTACTGCTCTATGGATTTACCGGGTTGTGCTCGGGTGCGTCGTACACGCCCGGATTGACGCTCGTCGCAGAGCGCTTCGGCGCACATCACCGTGGTCGCGCCATGGGTTGGTTTCTTGCCTCCGCTTCACTCGGTTACGGCGCGTCGCTGACCCTCAGCGGGCTCCTGATGCCGCAGGTCGGTTGGCGCGGCGCTTTCATCGCCACCGCGTGCGGGCCGCTTATCGGAACGGTGATCGCGTTCAGGACGCTCCGCGTGACACCCAATCTGATACATCCGCGCAGCGCCGAACATACCCTCCGTTTTTCTCTGCTCGCGGTCTGGCGGAACAAGCCGGCGATGCTGCTGATCTGGGCTTATGTATTCCACGGATGGGAACTGCTGGGCTTATGGGCATGGCTGCCTGCCTATCTGGCGGCGTCGATCGCGCACGGCGGCGGCATGACGATGAAAGCCGCCGGCGTTGGCGCGCTGTTCACCGCGCTTACTTACATCACCAGCATGAGCGGCAGCATTTACGGCGGCGCATTGTCCGATCGCTGGGGACGAACCAGGATCATTCAATGGGGCGCGTGCCTGAGCCTGGCATGCTCTTTCACGTTTGGCTGGATGATCACGCTGCCGCTGTGGCTGCTGGTGGCGGTAGCGGCGTTCTATAATATCACCGCTATCGCCGACTCTTCGGTGTACTCGACAGCGCTCACCGAGCTGATGCCGCCGCAATACCTGGGCGCCGCTTATGCGCTGCGTTCGCTGCTCGGCTTCGGCGCCGGGATCGTCAGCCCCTGGGTTTTCGGACTCGTCTTCGACTGGGCGCGCGGCGAACCTTTGCGCTCGGATGCCATGGCGTGGGGGCTCGCCTGGACATCCCTCGGTATCGGCGCCCTGCTCGGACCGCTGATGACGCTTAAACTGCGGCGCATGCCGGAGGCTCACGGCATGGCAGGCGGAAAGCGGTAAGAGGTATCCATTTTGTTTCTTCGACAATTGTGATATGAAACTGCTATGCTTACAGGAGTAAGCGGACCATCGGAGGAAAAGGAGGAAGGTATGTCAAGAGTAAGCATTCGGTATCTGGCGCCGTTCTTTTTTATGGCAAGTTTTTTATTCACCGGTTTGTCGGTTTTTGCGGCCCCGCCCGACAATTTCACGGCGACCATGGTCTCTTCGGGAATGGAAATGCCCATGGCAAAAATGGGAACGAAGAGTCGGGTAGAAAACCCCGCCATGAAAGGGCTGGTCACTATCGCTCTCGCGGATGCCAAAAAGACGATCATGCTGAACGTTGCCGGCAAGACCTATTTCGAGCAGCCGATCCAGGACCAGCAGGGAGCGCCGAATATGTACGACGCCGATATGGTGTTCGATAAGAAGAAGGTGGGCGCCGATACGATTGACGGTCACCCGTGCATCAAGTACGATGCGGTATTTTACCGAAAGAGTCAACCCGGGGAAAAGTACAAGGCCGTCATCTGGGAAGCCCAGGATCTCAAGGAGTTCAACATTCAAAGCGAAATTACCGTCCCGCCGAATCCGAAGTATCCGGGATCCGGGGGGAAGATGGTCATGAAGTTCAAAGATATCCGATTGGGTGCGGCCACTGCCTCCATGTTTGAGGTGCCGGGAGATTACAGGAAAGTCAATAGCGTACAGGAAGTGATGGGTTTCGGCGGTATCGGGAATATAGAAGAGATGATGAAGAGAATCCCCAAGGGTCAGAGGCCGCCAAGACCTTAACAGCGTAAAGATACCATCCCCATCGGATCCATAGCGCTCGCCTTGTACAACTTGGAATTCCTGTCCCGGAAGGACGCAGTGGCGGTTTTTCGGGGCGCCCGGCCCCTGTAGCCCA
>MICN01000049.1:0-1068 GCA_001829875.1 Syntrophus sp. GWC2_56_31 | reverse complement strand
CCTGTTTTTCCCCTCTGCCTTGGCCCTGTACATGGCTGCATCGGCCTGGGACAGCAGTTGACCCGCAGCCAGGACCCCGTCAATTTCGATCAGGCCAATACTGATACTCAAAGGGAATAACCGACCCTCCAGCTCAAACCGGTGAGCTTCTATAATAGCGCGAAGACGTTCTGCCGTGGGGAGAGAAACTCGACTGGCCATCCCATCGAGGAGGACGGCAAATTCATCACCGCCCAATCGAAAGACGATGTCCTCGGTCCTGACTGCGCCTGTGAAGAGGCCGGCAAGGGTGATCAGCACTTCATCCCCGGCATTGTGACCGACCGAATCGTTTACGTCCTTAAAGTTATCGAGATCCATATAGAGGAGGGTACTTATCACCCCGCGTTTCGCCTTTGCGATGGTCCTGTTCAGTATGTCTTCCAGCGAATATCGGTTGAAAAGCCCCGTAAGCTGGTCGTGAATCGCTAAATGTTCAAATTTCTCATCCGCCCGCTTGCGCTCGGTGATATCGCTTATCACGACGCGGTACACGATAGCGCCATCGGCGCCCTGCACGGCGGTGGCGGCCAGATGCGCCCAGAACACCGTCCCGTCATTTTTTCGCATCCGCAGATCGCACGCCCGCGGTTCCCCGATTTCAAAGATCTTCTTGCGGTGCAGGTCGTAGATGTCCTGGGCCTCCCTGGGGATGAACCGGCTGAAAAGCTGCTTGATCAAAGCGCTTCTGTCCGTGCCCAGCAGGGTCGCAGCGGTAAGGTTGGCCTCCAGGATCTTCCCCTCCTCGCTGACGGTGCAATAGCCCACCGGGGCCAGATCGTACAGGTCGAAATAGCGCGCCCGAGAGGCGTCCAGTTCCGCCTGGGCCCGGCGCAATTCGTCGTTCTGCATCTCCAGTTCGATCTGATGCACCTGGAGTTCATGGAGCATCCGCCACATTTCTTCGGGCGACAGGACCTGGATGTCTTTCGGCATCCGGGCATTCTTTGCCTTTACGATCTTTTCCGCCTGCTTGCGCAGATCATCCTTTGGATTGGCTGGGGCTTTCTTTCTAGTCATGGCCTTTCT
>MICN01000048.1 GCA_001829875.1 Syntrophus sp. GWC2_56_31 | reverse complement strand
TAACCAATATCCTTCACTGCGGTTGCAAACATTTTCTACGCTTGAAACCCGGTGACAACCCCACTAGCCTAATTTACTGTCTGAATTGCAGCCTCGGTCCATTCATATTGGCGTTCCCGCCGGAGGTATGATACGGTGTATCATTCCGATGCAAATGCAAGACAAAGCAATGACGTCACATTCCGATCCGATCCATAAAACTTCCCCCCTGTGGTACGGCTGGGTGATACTGGCCATCGTATTTGTCATCATGTCCGTGATGGTGGGTGTGCGCGGTTCTCTTGGGTTTTTCTTTAAGACCATCTCCGGCGAGTTCGGCTGGAACCGCGCACAGACGGCGGGCGCCTATTCGATCGGCATGCTCGTGCAGGCCGTCTGCTCCCCTATATTCGGCAGCCTGGGTGAAAGATGGAGCCTGCGCTGGATGATGGCCTCCGGGGTTTTCTTCGGCGGCGCAGCGCTGCTGATCGGCTCGTCGATCGGCGGCCTTCTGCAGTTTTACCTGATGTACGCCCTGCTGAACGTGGGATTTACAGCATCCACTTTCGTTCCCCAGGTGCAGATCCTCTCCAACTGGTTCATCAGGAAGCGCGGCCTGGCCATGGGCATCGCCAATTCGGGGCAAGGATTTGCCGCCGTTCTCAATCTGGCGGTTCCCTTCCTCATCGCGGCGATCGGATGGCGGGACAGCTATCTTGCGCTGGCGGGGTTCACCATGATCTGCATCTTCCCACCGGCGGCTATCCTGCTGCGTGATCATCCCCGGCAGCGGGCCACCGTGGCCGATGAACCGTTTCTCAGCGCGGCGGAGCGAAGCGCTTTCGAAGCGAAGGAAGACGAGGCCCGTCGCAGCCAAAAAGGCGAAGCGGCCGGTGCGCCGTTTTGGCAGAGGGTCTTTTCGTTCCGATTTTTTCTCATCGCCCTGATTTTCAGCACCATCGCCTTCAGCCTGGCGGGGACGACCGTCCATATCGTTCCGCACGCGACGGATCAAGGATTCACCCCGGGAGAGAGCGCCTTGATCTTTCTACTCTGGGGGATCTTCGCCATCGTGGGGAACCTGATCAGCGGCGTCTCCGACTCTCTGGGGAGGGCGTTGACATTCGCTGTGGGATCCGCGCTTGGGGTATGCGCCTGTTTCTTACTCGCCTTGTTCGTTCGCGGGATGTCTCCGGCGTGGTTCTACGGCGGAGCAGCCCTGTCGGGGGCGGGATTTGGCCTGATCAGGCCCACGGCCTCCGCACTGCTGGCGGATCATTTTTCGGGGCCGGGATTCGGCAAACTGAATGGTTCGACGGGGACTATCTTTGCCCTCTCCGGAGCGCTGGGGAGCTTCGCCATGGGCTATCTTTTCGATGTCTCGGGAAGCTACTGGACTGCATTCATGGTGCTCGCCGCCATGTCTCTCACAGGGGCAGGGGCCGCGGTCGCGCTCGGCCGGATGCAACGGCCAGGGCAAAAACGATTTTCGTCTTGACAGTAGGGCGCAATTCATATAGAAGGAAAGACCTATTGAAAATCATCGGAAGGAGGAAGTTTTTTGATCGTACACAAATCCGTAGTCAAGCGAAGCAGGCAGGCCGTGAAGCATCGTGAACGCAACATTTCTGTGAAATCCGGCATCAGGACCGGTGTGAAGACCGTTCTGGAGGCAGTGGAGAAAAAGGATAGCGAAGCAGCGATGTCGGCATTGGCCAAGACCGTTCCCGCGATTGCCAAGGCGGCGGCGAAGGGGGCTTTTCACAAAAAGACCGCCTCGCGCAAGACATCCCGCCTGACGAAGTACGTCAACAGCCTGAAGGCGTAACTTCCTCTCAGAAATCGGACATCATCAAACGATATACCTTTTCGGCTGATTCGGAGGCCAGTTTGGTCAAGGCGTTTCTGCGGCTGCTTTCCGTTGCTCCGACAGCGGTCACAAGATAATCCACCGTTCCTGCGAAGGCGCTGTTCGACCAGAGGGTCTTGCCTTTTGTCGTGTCCTCGAAGAATAGCTCCAGGGTGATCGTGACCCGGTCCTCGGCCGAGAAGCTGGTTCCCGATTTGTAGGCGAGGGGGGCGACCTGTATGTTGAGAATGTTTCCCCGGAAGATCGCGTCGGCTTCTCCCCTGCTGGAGACCAGTTTGAAATGGCCGCGCTGGACGATCTCGCTGCTGAAGGCGGAGCGGTAGATGTTCTCGAGATTGGGCTCGCTCGTTTTGTTCGTGAACGTATCCACATACACCGTCTTGATGGTGGGATATGCCGATCTGATCGACCCCGAGAAACTGTATCCGCAACCGACCAACAGCAGGAGAGGAAGGACTGCACACCACCAATGCATAACACCTCCCCAAAGCCTCGCTTCGCTTCCGTCTTTCATGATCTTTTCCTCCTCGTTCCCGCCTGCCGGCCGCCCCATCTCCGGTCGAAGGCCCGGAGGGATATGATGCGCCGTCAATCCCGAACGACGATGTTTACCAGCTTTTTCGGGACATACACCTCTTTGATGATCGTTTTATCCGCGATCTGCCAGGCGATCTTCTCATCGCTTCGCGCCAGGGCCTTTATTTGTTCGCCATCCTCATCGGCGGGGACATTGATCCTGCTCCGCACCTTTCCATTGATCTGGATCACGATCGTGATCATCTCCTCCGAGGCGACCGTAGGGTCGAAAGACGGCCACTCCACATCGGCCAGGGCCTCCGTCCGGCCGAGGAGCGTCCAGAGCTCTTCGGTGATGTGGGGAACGATGGGGGCCAGGAGCAGGATGACGGTCTCCACCGTCTCCCGGACAACGGAAAGCGCCAGTCGATCATCGCTCGCGGGGCGGGGAAATTGGTAGAGGGCATTGACTAGCTCCATCACGGCGCTGATTGCGGTGTTGAAATGGAAACGGCCTTCGATATCGGAAGTGACTTTCCTGATGGTCTGGTGGGTCTTCCGCCGCAGTGCCTTGATGTCGCCCTCCAGCGAATCTCCGTCTTCAAAGGGGGCCGCATCGCGGATCTCCTCCAGATAATCGATGACGATCCGCCAGGTCCGGTTGAGGAAGCGAAAGGACCCGTCGACGCCCTGGTCGCTCCACTCGAGATCTTTTTCGGGCGGGGAGGCGAAGAGACAGAAGATCCGGGCAGTGTCGGCACCGTAAGCCTTGATCAGATAATCGGGATCCACGACGTTCTTGAGCGACTTGGACATCTTTTCCGTCTTGCCGATGGTCACCGCACAATTGCAGTGCACGCATTTCTCTTCCCGCACCTCTTCCGGGAAAAGGTAGCCGTGCTGCGCGCAGCGCATCGTCTCTTTGCAGACCATCCCCTGGGTGAGAAGGTTCGTGAAGGGTTCGTCGACGCCTAAAACGCCGAAGTCGCGAAGCATCTTGGTGTAGAACCGGGAATACAGGAGGTGAAGGATCGCATGCTCGATACCGCCGATGTACTGGTCGACCGGCATCCAGTAGTCGAGTTTCTTCCGATCCAGCCCCGGCTTGACGTCGTGATGCGCCGAGCAGAAACGGTCGAAGTACCAGGAGGACTCGACAAAGGTATCCATTGTGTCGGTTTCGCGCCGCGCCGGTTTCCCGCAGCGGGGGCAGGTCGCTTCCACGAAGGGCCGGTGCCTGGCAAGCGGCGAACCTCCCTCTCCGGTGAGCTCGACGTCGCGGGGCAAAATGACGGGAAGGTCTGATTCCGGAACCGGAACGGTCCCGCATGCCTCGCAGACCACTATCGGGATGGGCGCCCCCCAGTATCGCTGGCGGGAGATACCCCAGTCGCGCAGGCGGTACTGGATCGTCTTTTTCCCACGGCCCGAGGATTCGAAATGTGCCGCTATGGCGTCGAGGGCCTTGAGGTTGTCCATCCCTTCAAACGGGCCGGAATTGACGAGGATCCCCTCGTCCACATAAGCCTCGGTCATGGTTTGGACGTTTAGCGCCCTGTCGTGCGGCTGGATGACAACGATGAGCGGGAGATGATACTTCTTGGCAAACTCGAAGTCGCGCTGATCGTGGGTCGGGACGGCCATGACACAGCCGGTCCCGTAATCGGCAAGGACGAAGTTCGCTGCGTAGATCGGCATTTTTCTGCCCGTGCCCGGGTTAAGGCAGTAGGCATCGAGAAAGACGCCTTCCTTCTCGTAATACTCGGAGGTCCGCATCTTCTTGTCCTGCTTTTTGATCTTTTCAACGAACTCCCGAACGGTCCCTTCGCAGTCTTTTCCCCGGGAGAGGTCCAAAACGAGAGGATGCTCCGCGGCGATGAGCATGAAGGTGGCGCCAAAGACGGTATCCTGGCGCGTCGTGAAGACCCTGATATCGCCCGTACCGTCGGCCAGGGGGAAGGAAAGCTCGCAACCGTAACTCTTGCCGATCCAGTTCTTCTGCATCGTGAGCACCCGCTCCGGCCAGCCGGGGAGGCGGTCGCAGTAGTCCAAAAGCTCCTCGACATAGGCGGTGATCCGGAAGAACCACTGGCTCAGGTACTGCTCGCCAACCTCCGAACCGCAGCGCCAGCACAGCCCGGCCTCGACCTGTTCGTTGGCAAGGACTGTCTCGCACTTGGGGCACCAGTTTACCGTGGAGCTTTTCTTGTACGCGAGTCCCTTCTCATACATCCAGAGGAAAAACATTTGCTCCCAACGATAATAGTCGGGTTCGCAAGTGGCGAGCTCCCTTTCCCAGTCGTAGCTGAAGCCCATCCGCTTGAGTTGCCGTCGCATGTTGTCGATGTTTTCATGGGTCCAGACGGAAGGATGGATACCCTGCTCGATGGCGGCGTTCTCCGCGGGCATGCCGAAGGCATCCCAACCCATCGGATGGAGGACGTTGAAGCCCTTCATCCGCTTGTAACGGGCGACGACATCGCCGATTGTATAGTTCCGCACATGGCCGATGTGGATCCGGCCGGAGGGGTAGGGGAACATCTCGAGAAGGTAATATTTTTTCTTGTTCGGGTCTTCCGTGACGTTAAAGATCCGTTTCTCTTCCCAGTGTTTCTGCCATCGTTCTTCGATCTCTGCGGGATTGTACTTTCTTTCCATTTATAAAAGACCCTCCGTTTCATCTGCCGTCGCTTCTTTGGATTCCAGAATCGCGATTTCCACCGTTCCGGCCTTCTGCCGGAAACGATCCAGTCCTCGGCGGATGTCTCCTTTGTTATCGGCGCGCGCAGGTATTTCCAGGCTCAGGGCCCGAAGCTTTTCCGGTTCGCGGGCGCAGCCGTCAAAGATGCCCGTGATCAGAGCCTCGGTCATTCCGGCTAATTGCAGAGGACCCCGGCCGGCGGCCGGCATGGGGATGGCCAGATCGGTCGCACCGATGCCGTTTACGGTTTTGGCCATCTCAAAACCGGCGTTGTACAGTCTGTCGTAAGTCAAATCGGAAACGGCGCCCAGACCGAAGAGCAGGAGACGGGAGACGTGAATGCGGGCGGGGAAGGCGTAGGCGAACTTTTCGAGAAAGGCTCCGGAGATCCGCTCTCCCGCGATCTCGGTGGAGATCATCCCGTTGAGACGCCAGTCCACCAGACCGCAATACCCCTTGGGCGGTCTTTCGTCGGAAAAGAATCCGAGAATCAAGGTCTCACAGGCCAGGGCATCCGGTGACGCTGTCGATATCCTGATCTTCATCTTTCTTGCGCAGCTTTCCGTACAGGGCGTCGAGAATGCCGTTGATAAACGCACCCGAATTTTCGGAACCGTAAACCTTTCCGAGGTCGATGGCCTCGTTCAAGGTGACTTTTGGCGGGATATCATGGCAGAACAACAATTCGTAAACAGCCATCCGCAGAATGCTTTTGTCTACACGGGACATCCTGCCCATGGTCCAGTTTTCGGAACTGCCGCTGATCAGTTCATCGATCTGCTCTTTTTTGCTCCAGACACCTTCGATCAGAAAGGAAGAAAACTGCTTGGTTTCCTCCGGCGCGTCGAAATTTGCCCAAAAACGTTCAATCGCCTCCCGGACATCGATCTCTTGAACGTCCAATTCATAAAGAACCTGAAGTGTGACTTCTCTTGCCTTCCGTCTCTGGTGCATGCATTCCTCATGGATCCGGTGCCGAGTGAATCCCGATGACGTACGGCTTATATTACAGTTTTTTGAAAAGATCAACCATCTCAATGGCGGACAGGGCGGCGTCCCAGCCCTTGTTTCCCGCTTTGGTTCCCGCCCGCTCGATGGCCTGTTCTATGGTGTCCGTCGTCAGGACACCGAAGATGACCGGCACCTCGGTTTCCAGCCCCACGGCGGCGATCCCCTTGGAGACCTCGGCGCTGATATACTCGAAGTGAGGCGTAGCTCCGCGGATAACGGCGCCCAGGCAGATCACGGCGTCGTAGCGGCCGCTCTTCGCCATTTTCTTGGCTGCAAGAGGCAGTTCGAAAGCGCCCGGGACCCTGACGATCTGGATCTCCTTCTCCTCCGCTCCGGCCCGTGTCAGCGCGTCGATGGCCCCCTCGATCAAGCGGCTGCTGATGAAGTCATTGAATCGGCCGGCAACAATGCCGAACCTCATTCCCTTGGCGACGATCTTTCCTTCGATGATTTTCGGCATGGCTCGTTCTCCTGAAATGGGTTGTCTCATACTTTCAAGAAGTGTCCCATCTTCTGTTTTTTCGTCTGAAGGTACTGGATGTTGTTTTCGTTCGGCCCGATCTCGATCGGGATGCGCCGGGTGATGGTCAGTCCATACCCCTCCAGGCCGATGATCTTCTTGGGGTTGTTCGTCAAAAGCCGCATTTTCCTGACCCCGATATCGGCAAGGATCTGGGCGCCGATGCCGTATTCCCTGAGATCCTCCTTGAAGCCGAGGGCGATATTGGCTTCCACTGTATCATGCCCTTGCTCCTGGAGTTCGTAGGCCCTGATCTTATTGACCAGACCGATCCCGCGTCCTTCCTGATGCATGTAG